>NZ_FNTJ01000001.1:3444015-3744318 GCF_900105185.1 Pseudomonas saponiphila
GTGAGCCTCAGCGGGTCAGCCGCGGCAACGGCGGCGAGTCCGCCAGCTTGCTGACCTTGATCCGCGACTGCTCGGCGCCGCGCTCGATCAGCACGCCATCGGCCTCCACTGCCGCCAGGCGCACGCCCGGGGTCAGTTGTTCGCCGGCCAGGAAGCTGCGCGGTGGCCCGTCGTTCAGGCGCAGGATCGCCACCGCGCCACGGGCCCCGGCCATGACCCCGGACACCTTGATCTCCACGGTGCTGGGCTGGTTGGCAAACCACTGCAGGGCTGGGCTGTCGGAACGGGCCGCGAGCACCTGGGGCGCCACGGCCGGGGTCTGGGATTCGGCCGGGGTCAGCAGCAGCGACGACCAGGTGACCACCCCGGCCAGGGCCGCCAGCAGCGCGGTGTACTGCACCAGTCGAGGGGCTGAGAAATCTGCGGCACGCAGCATG
Organism: Pseudomonas saponiphila; assembly: GCF_900105185.1. Taxonomy (NCBI): domain Bacteria; kingdom Pseudomonadati; phylum Pseudomonadota; class Gammaproteobacteria; order Pseudomonadales; family Pseudomonadaceae; genus Pseudomonas; species Pseudomonas saponiphila. The sequence goes on from NZ_FNTJ01000001.1 coordinate 3,444,453, forward strand.
GTGGCAAGCATTGGCGGGACCTCCTGTTTGTCCGTTTGCGCAGCCTACAGGTCAATTCTCACGGTTTTATTTCACCCAGCGATCATCGGCCCCAGGCCGGCTGATCCTGTCGCCAAGGAGTGCAATCCGATGCCGTCGGGCAAGCAACGGGGCTTCACCCTGATCGAACTGATGGTGGTCCTGGTGATCATCGGCATCGCCAGCGCGGCGGTGGGCCTGAGCCTCAAGCCCGACCCGCTGCAACTGTTGCGCAAGGACGCCGAACGCCTGGCGCAGCTGCTGCAGGTGGCCCAGGCCGAGGCCCGCGCCGACGGCCGGCCGATCACCTGGCAAGCCACCGCCAAGGGCTTTGCCTTCAGCCGCCGGGCGCCGTCCGGGAACGGCGTCGACGACCTGCGTGGCGATGCCCTGCTGCGCCCCCGCGCCTGGGAAACCCCGGGACTGCAAGTGCGCATCGAACCCGGGCAGCGGCTGATCCTCAACGCCGAGTGGATCACCCCGCCGCTGCGGCTGGTGCTCTCCGACGGCCGCCACAGCCTCGGTGTGGAGCGCAGCGCCGCCGGTCAGTTGCGAGTGGTGGAGCAACCATGAAGCCTGGGCAGAACGGCTTTACCCTGATCGAAGTGCTGGTGGCGGTGATGCTCATGGCCATCGTCAGCCTGATTGCCTGGCGCGGCCTGGACAGCGTCACCCGGGCCGATACCCACCTCAAGGCCAGTACCGAACAGACCGAGGAACTGCTGCGCAGCCTCAACCAGCTAGAGCGCGACGTCGCCCTGCGGGCGGCCGTGCAACTGCGCGAACCGATCCGCGCCGACAGCGAAGAGGCCGAGCCCGACAGCCCGGCGCCGCTGAGCGTGCGCAGCTCCGACAGCAAGGGTTTTCGCCTGGAGGTGATCCGCAGCGCCGCCAACCCCGGCGACGGCCTGCAACGGGTGCGCTGGTGGCTCAAGGGCGACACCCTGTACCGCGCCGTGGCCGAGGCCCGGGACCGCTACCCCCTGCCCGCGCCCCGGGACGGGGTGGCGGTGTTGCGGCGGGTCAGTGACCTGCAGGTGCGGGTCTGGGAGCGCGGCAAGGGCTGGCGCCAGCTCAGCGGCAATCGCCGGGACAACCCCGAGGGCCTGGAGATCCGCCTGACCCGGCAAACGCCCCAGGGTGAAGAACATTACCGCCAGGTACTGGGGCCACTGGAATAACCAGCCCCTCTCCGCGCTCCGTAGGAGCCGGCTCGCCGGCGAACCGCGCAGCGGCCAGACCCTAGAGATCGCATGGATTGAGGGTGAACGTGCTGGCCCCTTCGCTGGCAAGCCAGCTCCTACAGCGAACTCTTCGCGCCGTAGGAGCCGGCTCGCCGGCGAACCGCGCAGCGGCCAGACTCTAGAGATCGCATGGATTGAGGATGAACGTGCTGGGCCCTTCGCTGGCAAGCCAGCTCCTACAGCGAGCCGCGCAGCGGCCAGGCCGGCCGGGTCAGCTGAGCAGCACCACGCCGCCGGGCAGTTCGGTGCATTTGGCGCCGTAGGCGTCGCGGATCAGCAGGGCCACGCCCGCCAGCTGGTTGAGGGTGAAACGCGCCTGGACCTTGCGCCGGCCCAGTTCGGCGTTGAGCAGCACCAGCATTCCGGGGCGGTAGCGGTTGATCTCGCTGATCACCGTGTCGAGGCGGGCGTTGTCGAACACCAGCACCTGTTCGCGCCAGGCGATCACGTTCCGCGGGTCCACGGCGGTCGGCTCGCCCACCGTCGTGGCGTCGTAGGTCAGTTGCCGACCGCTGTCCAGGCGAATGCTGCGCCCGGCCACGGCCACCTGCAGGCTGCCTTCGATGCAGGTCACGCAGACTTGATGGTCGGTGTTGCGCAGGTTGAAGCGCGCCTGACGAGCACTGAGCCTGCCCTCACCGGCCTGGACCTGGAGCGGCTGCTGGCGCTGGCTGAAGACTTCCACCTCGCCCTCCAGCAGTTCGAAGGCCTGTTCCCCCGGGGCCGGATCCCGGCGGCTGATGCGGGTCTGGGTATTGAGTTCCAGGCTCAGGCCCTCGGCCAGATCGACCCGGCGCTGTTCGCCGACCGCAGTGGAAAAGTCTGCGGTCAACCCGGCAAAACCGCCCGGTACCGTGAACCGGACCATGAACAGCGCCGCCGAAGCGGCCAGCGCACCGCCGAGAAAGGCCCGCCGCCCGAAATGGCGCGGCCGCGACTGCAGCTCCAACTGCACCGCCGCCGGTTGCAGGCAGTGCCACAGGGCCTTGGTCTGCTCGAAGGCGGCGGCGTGCTGCGGGCTCTGCGCACACCACTGGCGCAAGGCTCGGGCGTCGGCGGCGGTGGCCCGGCCCGACGTCAGCAGGACCAGCCAGTCCCGGGCTTCGCTCAGCAGTTGCGGATCCGCCGAGGCCTGGGATGGGGAGAGGCTAAAAATATTCAAGCGCGCAGGTACTCACGGATTGATCAGGGACTCTTGTCTAGGACGGTTTTCCAGCCCCGGGACCGAACCGCTGAATGACTTTTCTTTCAAGGCGCAGGGCGCAATGTCCCAGGGCGGCCTTGAGTTCCTTCTCCACCATCCGTGTGGAAATGCCGAAGCGCTGGGAGATTTCCAGGTGCGGCGCCTCCTCCAGGCGCGCGGCGATAAAGATCTTGCGCCGCCGCGCCGGCAGCTCGTAGAGAGCCTTGAGCAGGGTCTGGATTTCTTTCTGCCCGCCCACCACCCGGGACGGGTCCTGGGCGTCATCGGCGATCTGCAGCAGTTCCTCGACTTCCTCGCCGGTGAGCAGGCGGGCGTCGGACTGGCGCCGATCGGCAGCGATGTTCAGGGCCATGCGGTACAGGTAGGCATTGGGCTGCTGCAGGTTCGGCGGCTCTTCCATGCGGTCGACCCGCAGGTAGGTTTCATGCAGGACGTCGTTGGCCAGATCCTCGGAACCCAGGCGCCTGCGCAAGCGCACCCGAAAGTCCTCGTAGGACGTCAGGAACAGCCTGACCATCGTACTGTGTCCGGTATTTTTCATACCCCGGAAGCTCCTTCCCATTCCTTGCAGTCCATGCGTTTCCCTGTTGTGTCCGGTATCAAGAGTAAGGTCAGCGGCTGACGCAGCGAGCTGGGCGCCGGGCGTTCGACCCGGGTTGCCGCCAGGCGCTGCACCAGGGCTTCGTCCCGTTGCAGATCGCCGGTGGAGCTCACCAGGCGACTGTGCTGCACCGTGCCATCGGCGCCGATCCACAGTTGCAGCAAGGCGCGGAACGCCCCCGGCCGGGTCAGGCGCGATGCACACAGGCTGCGCTCCACCGCTTGCTGCACGGCGCTGGCGTAGCTGCTGTTGAGCCGCGTCGCGCGAGCGCTGCTGACGCCCTGGGGCACCACAGGCACCGAGGCCTGCGGCACCTGCAGGGTGAATGCGTCGCTGCGGGCATAACGCGCCACCAGGCCAGTGCCCGCCAACAGGCGACTCAAGCCCTCGCGTGCGCTGTAGTGGCCCTTGATCCCCACCGAACGCCGGCCCCGGGCCAGGTCCTGGTCCACCAGCACTGCCATCCCGGTCAAGCGGCTGAAGCGCTCCAGGGCCTGGGCCAGCTCCTGGGCCGGAATCTCCAGCTCCAGCACGGCCTGGGAATCCACCCGGGGTGGCCCCTCGACCGCGGCTTGCACCCAGGCCAGGGGCAGTGGCGCCAGCAGCACAAGGCCCAGCACCCAGGTCGCCAAGCTCCCGTGCAATGAGGTCCATCGCCCGACCTGCGCGCTGCGTTGCTGCACGAGCGTCCAATCCCTGAAAAGCGTCATCCTGAGGCCAATTTATGAATCTGGTGTTACGGCCACGGCAAAAAAACCATCACTGTCCGGATCCGGACTTTGCACTACACTCGGCCGCCATCGAGGCCCGATTCCACGGGCCAGCCAGGAGGCCACGATGAAACGTTCAAGCTGCTACACCGCTGTCCTGTTGCTGCTCAGCGCCCTGCCCTGGACGCTGCAGGCCGAGGAAGCCAGCGAGGGCTGTGTGGAAGTCAGCGTCGGCGGCTACAAGGCCCCCGACTACAACTGCCTGAGCCGCCAGCTGGGCAACAACCCGGACGCCGCCAAGGCCGCCCAGGCCAATCAGCAGGCCCAGCAGGATGCAGCGCACAAGCGCCCGCCGAACCAGCTGGGGTTGTCGACGCCGGCGGCCACCAGCGTGCGCATGGGCAACACCTTCGGCACCTCGGTCAAGCCGCAACGGCCCTGAGTGGCGCCCACGGGCCGCTGACCGCCACCGGCCCCGTTGCAGGGCCTGGCGGCGTGCCTGGGCAACCCCAAATGCAGCGGGCGAAGATCGCCCTGCGAGCCATGGCGCAGCGCGCCGCCAGCCCTTGATCGGCCACGCCACGTATACCGGTCGTTAACCTCGATCGCGCTAGATTGCCGCGCCTTGAAACCCGGCGCCGACAAGGGCCCGGAATACCGCGGGTGGGTGGCGTTCGACGACCGGCCACCGTATCATCAGCGTTTTTTTTGCCTGACTGGAAGCATGGAAAGCTATAAGAAACTGATCCTGCAACGACCCTGCCACAGCATCTTCCTGATCGCCCTCGCGCTATTCATGGGGTTGCAGTACAAACCAGCGGTCCTCAACTACACCACGCGCTTCGTCGACTTTGCCAACTACATGCTGCAGCACGGCATGACGCTGTTCCCCATCGCCGACGATCTGCAGCCCTATCCCGACTACACCATCGTCAACACGGTGCTGGTCTATCTGGCCTCGCTGCCGTTCGGCCAGCTGTCGGTGTTGTCGATGGGCCTGCCCTTCTGCATCGCCGCCTCGTTGATGCTGGTGTTCATCTACAAGCTGGGAGCCCTGCACGAACAGAAATGGGGCGTCTGCGGCGTGCTCTTTGCGTTGTTCACCTGGGCCTTCCTCGACAGCGTCAACTCCCTGGCCCTGGACATCTACCCCGCGCTGATCACCGCTGGCTGCTTCTACCTGGCCTACTCCGCCGATCTCAAGCAGCAGCGGGGACGCCTGGCGCTGGTGTTCCTCGGCCTGATCCTGGGCTTTTCCCTGCGCGGCCCGATCGGCATGATCGGCCCGGCGCTGGTGGTCGGCACCTATTACCTGCTGAGCCGGCAGTGGCGGACCCTGGTGATCTTCTCGCTGGTCAGCGGCCTGCTGTTCGCCGCCGGGGTCGCGCTGCTGACCTGGGCCGCCTACATCCAGGGCGGCGACGCCTTCATGCAGGAAGTACTGGAGATGCAGGGCCTGGGCCGGATCGCCAGCGATCACTCGCCGCGCTACTACTTCTACTTCAGCATCGGGCTGCTCACCTACAGCTTCACGGCCTTCTATGCCCTGACCGTCATGGCCAGGAGCACTCGCCAGTGGCTCGGCGCCCCGCCGCTGTCGGCGCCGCGCCTGCTGCTGCACCTGGGGGCCTGGTTCGTGGTGCTGATCCTGTTCTTCACCATTCCCAACTCGAAGAAGGCCCGCTACGTGCTGTCCATCACCCCGGCCATTTCCCTGCTGGCGGCCTACATCTTCATCGACCCCAACGGCCTGTTCAGCGCCACCCGCAGGCGCCTGCTGCGCCTGTGCCTGAACCTGCCGACCATCGGCGCGCTCCTGGCGCTGCTGGTGCTGGGCTACAACGGCTTTGCCGCGCGGCCCTTGCAGCCGAACTTCGTCGGGGTGTTCGCAAGCTTTGCCCTGCTCAGCGGCGTGCGCTACTGGATCACCCGGCAATACGCCGCACACCGGCATTACGAGGTCATCGTCCTGGCATTCGGCGTGGCGGCGTTTCTCCTGCTCGATGGGTTCTTCTTCAACGCCATCACCTATCACCTGGAACTGGCCAACGAACCCGACCCCAAGTTCCTGCCTTACTGGTTCTGGTAAGGCGGGCGTCCTCCCCCGAGTCAGCGCCGCACCCTGGGTGCGGCCACATCCAGGCCCGCCCAGCCCGGCCGGCGGCGGGCAACCCGCTGATCGGCATCGCGCAAGATTTTGTAACACTCCCGCGTACCCCCGAGCATGCAACGGAACTGGCACAGTGCTGTCACATCGCAATCGGTAACGGCACAGCTCGTCCGGCGGTCGGCGGCCCAGGTGGCAGCGCCGCGCAACGCACGAGTGCTTGACTGCCACAGGTTACCGGCCTTGGCCTGCTGCCCCCGCGGCAGGCCGTATTCCCTCAAGGCTGAAAGAGCGAACCATGAAGCAAAATATCCTCCTCGTATCCGTCTGTGCCGCCCTGCTCCAGGCCTGCGCCCCGGTTTCCACTACCCCTGAAGGATCCTCTTCCATGCCCGCCAGCACCGCCTCCGTCAGCGCGCAGCCGGCGCTGTCCGCCTACTACTGGCAGCTGGTTGCGGCCAGCGACGCGGCGGGCAAGCCCATCGCCACCCTGGACAAGGGCATCGAGCGCCAGCTGCGCCTGACCTTCACCGGGCACAACCTCAACATCAGCGGCGGCTGCAATCGCCAGTTCGGCGGCTTCCAGCATGAAAATGGCCTGCTCAAGGTGCAGCCACTGGCCTCGACCCTGATGGCCTGCGAGCCAAGCCTGATGGCCCTGGATGGGGAGATCGGCCGCCTGTTCAAAGGCGAGCTGCGCACCCGCTTCGACGGCGATGAGTCGACGCCGACCCTGCAGCTGACCACCCAGAACGGCACGCAGCTCAAGTTCCAGGGCCAGCCGACCCCGGAAACCCGCTACGGCAGCCAAGGCCAGACGCGCTTCCTGGAAGTGGCGGCCAAGACCGTCAAGTGCAGCCACCCGCTGATCCCCAACTTCCAGTGCCTGCAAGTGCGTGAGCGGCGCTACGACGCCTCCGGCCTGCAACTGCCGACCCAGGACAGCTGGCATCCGCTGTACCAGTCCATCGAGGGTTATGAGCACCAGGACGGCGTGCGCAACGTGCTGCGGGTCAAGCAGTACGAATGGAAGAATGCCCCCGCCGACGCCCCGTCCACGGTCTACGTGCTGGACATGGTGGTCGAGCAGGACGCCTCGGCGGCCCACTAAGACGCGCCAGCCGCCCGCCGGCACCTACCGGCGGACCATAAAAAAGCCCCGTATCTTGCGATACGGGGCTTTTTTGCTCTGGGCGGGGTCAGGCCGTTACAGCACCGACTGACCGCTCATCGCCAGGTCCAGCAGTTCACGGTTGGCCACCGCATACATGGCGTAGTCAGTGCCGCTGGCGGCACGGATTTCCACCATCATTGCGCGCCAGCGATCGGCCATGCTCGCGTTCTGCTCCAGCCACAGGGCCACGCGGGCTTCCATGTCCGCTGGCGCGTCGGCCAGTTGCAGAACCTTGATGGTGATCGCCCGCTGCTGCCAGTCCACGTCGTCGCGGAAGGCTTCGCGCGCCGCCGCCTGCCAGTTGTTGGCCACCGGCAGGTCGCTGATCTGCTGCAGGTACCACGGCAGGTCCAGGGCGCTGCCCACGGCGAAGTAGGCCTTGGCCACTTCGGCGGCATCGTGACCGGTGACATCCGCGGCCTCGATGATCGGCAGCAGGGTGTACAGGTGGGTAGTCCCTGCAACCATGCGCGCCAGCAGCTCCGGTACGCCGGCCTCGACGTAGGCGGTGTAGCGGGCCTGCCAGCCTTCGCGGGTCGGACCTTCCAGCAGCTCGTCGAGCTTCAGGCCCAGGGCCGCGAGGTGCGGACCGAAGTGGGCGACGTCCCGCGCGGCATCCTGCTCGTTGCGCCGGCTGCGCAGGAACCAGCGGGTAGCCCGACGACCAAGACGCATCAGCTCGTCCATCAGCTCCAGTTGCACCTGGGCCGGAACCTGGTGATCCAGGGCCTCGATCTGACGGAACCAGTGCGGCAGGTGGAAGATGTCCCGCACGATCACGTAGGCACCGGCGACATTCGCCGGGCTCATGCCGGTGGACTCCTTCAGGCGCTGCACGAAGGTGATGCCCATGTGGTTGACCAGGTCGTTGGCGATCTGGGTGCTGACGATCTCGCGCTTCAGGCGGTGACGACGCATGGCCTCGGAGAACTTGGCCACCAGGCTCGGCGGGAACGCGGTCTCCATGTCACGGGTCAGGTAGTCGTCATCCGGCACCAGAGACTTGAGCAGGGCTTCCTTGAGGTCGATCTTGCTGTAGGAAATCAGCACCGACAGCTCGGGACGGGTCAGGCCCTTGCCGGTCGCGGCGCGCTCGTTGAGCTGCTCCTCGGTCGGCAGGTACTCGATGGCGCGGTCCAGCTTGCCGCGGCCTTCCAGGTCGCTCATCAGGCGCTTGTACTCAGCAGCACGCTCGTAGGCACGGCGCGCGGCCAGGGACAGGGCCTGGGTCTGCTTGTAGTTGTTGCCCAACACCAGGCCACCGACTTCGTCGGTCATGCTCGCCAGCAGCTGGTTGCGCTGCTTGTCGGTCATGTCGCCGGCCTGCACCACTTCGTTGAGCAGGATCTTGATGTTCACTTCGTGGTCGGAGCAGTCCACGCCACCGGCGTTGTCGATGAAGTCGGTGTTGGAACCGCCGCCATTGAGGCCGAACTCCACACGACCCAATTGGGTCATGCCCAGGTTGCCGCCCTCGCCCACCACCTTGCAGCGCAGCTCGTTGCCGTTGACGCGCAGGGCGTCGTTGGCCTTGTCGCCGACATCGGCGTGGCTCTCGGTGCTGGCCTTGACGTAGGTGCCGATACCGCCGTTCCACAGCAAGTCCACCGGCGCCTTGAGCAAGGCGTTGAGCAGCTCGGTCGGGGTCAGCTTGTCGGCCTGGATGTCGAAGCGCTCTTTCATCTGCGGCGAGATGGCAATGCTCTTCGCGCTACGGGAGAAGATCCCGCCGCCCTCGGACATTATGCTGGTGTCGTAGTCGCTCCAGGCCGAACGCGGCAGCTCGAACATGCGCTTGCGCTCGACGAAGCTGGTGGCCGGATCCGGGTTCGGGTCGATGAAGATGTGCAGGTGGTTGAACGCCGCCACCAGTTGCAGCTTGTCGGACATCAACAGGCCGTTGCCGAACACGTCGCCGGCCATGTCGCCAATACCGACCACGGTGATCGGGTCTTCCTGGACATTGATCCCGCGCTCGCGGAAGTGGCGCTGCACGCCGACCCACGCGCCCTTGGCGGTGATGCCCATCTTCTTGTGGTCGTAACCGGCGGAACCGCCGGAGGCGAAGGCGTCGCCCAGCCAGAAGCCGTAATCGATGGCGATGCCGTTGGCGATGTCGGAGAAGGTCGCGGTGCCCTTGTCCGCCGCCACCACCAGGTACGGGTCATCGTGGTCGTGACGCACCACGTTGGCCGGCGGCACCAGGACGCCGTCTTTCAGGTTGTCGGTGATGTCCAGCAGGCCGGAAATGAAGATGCGGTAGCAGGCGATGCCCTCGGCCGCGATCTCGTCCCGGCTGCCGCCCAGCGGCAGGCGACGGGGCAGGAAGCCGCCCTTGGCGCCCACCGGCACGATCACCGAGTTCTTCACTTGCTGGGCTTTTACCAGGCCCAGGACTTCGGTACGGAAGTCTTCCTCGCGGTCGGACCAGCGCAGGCCACCGCGGGCCACGTTGCCAAAGCGCAGGTGCACGCCTTCGACCCGTGGCGAGTAGACGAAGATCTCGAACTTGGGCACCGGCTTGGGCAGCTCGGGGATCAGGTGCGGGTTGAACTTGAAGCTGAAGTAGGACTTGTTCTGGCCGTTGGCGTCGGTCTGGTAGAAGTTGGTCCGCAGGGTGGCCTTGATCAGGTCCAGGTAGCGCCGCAGGATGCGGTCTTCGTTGAGCACCTGAACCTCGTCCAGGGCAGCGAGGATCGCATGCTCCAGACGCTGCTGCTTGTCTTCCAGGTCTTCGCTGGTGAGCTTGCGCGCCAGGTAGAAGCGGGTCTTGAACAACCGGGTCAGCTCGCGGGCGATGTCGGTGTGGTTGTTCAGGGTGCTGGCGATGTAACCCAGGTCGAAGCCCAGGCGGATCTGCTTCAGGTAGCGGGCATAGGCGCGCAGCAGCGCCACGTCGCGCCATGGCAGGCCGGCGGTCAGCACCAGGCGGTTGAACGCATCGTTCTCGGCGTCGCCGCGGACGATATGGACGAAAGCGTCCTGCAGGGTGTCGTTGAGCTGCTGGATATCCAGGTCCAGGCCTTCGGCAGCGGTGAAGGCGAAGTCGTGGATCCAGAACTCGCGACCGTTGTTGTGGCGCAGGCGATACGGGAACTCACCCAGCACCCGCAGGCCGAGGTTTTCCAGGATCGGCAGCACGTCGGACAGCGCCAGCGGGGTGTCGGCGTGGTACAGCTTGCAGTGCAGCTCGCGCTGGCCGGACACCTGGCCCAGGGGCTGGTAGAAGCTCATCACCAGTGGATTGGCTTCCGACAGGCTCAGCAGATGCTGCATGTCCACCACCGCCGAATGGGCGGCGAAGCGCTCGCGGTAGCCGGCCGGGAAGCCTTTCGGGAAGTCCGCCAGGACATTGGTGCCGTGGGCTTCGCCGAAGCTTTCCACGACCAGGCTGGCGTAGTCGTCCTGCCAGCTGCGGCAGGCCTGCACCACTTCCTTTTCCAGCAGCAGCGGGTCGATGTCGATGCGCTGTTTCGGGTCCACTCGCAGGATCAGCTGCACGCGGGCCAGCACCGACTCGGAGAAGAAGGTCCAGAATTCGCAGTCGGTGGCTTGCAGGCGATCCATCAGCACTTGCTGGATCTTCTGCCGCACTTCGGTGGAATAGATGTCGCGCGGCACGTAGGCCAGGCAGTAGCAGAAGCGGCCATACGGATCCTTGCGCAGGAACACGCGGATCTTGTTGCGTTCCTGGATCTGCACGATCGACATCACGGTGCTGAACAGCTCGTCCACCGGGGTCTGGAACAGATCGTCCCGTGGCAGCACTTCCAGGACCTGGGCCAGTTCCTTGCCCAGGTGCGCCTTGGCCTGGAAGCCCGAGCGCTGCTCGATGACTTCCACCTTGCGGCGGATGTAAGGAATCACCCGCACGCTTTCGCCGTACACCGAGGAGGTGTAGAGGCCCATGAAGCGGCATTCCTTGATCACCTTGCCATCGGCATCGATCTGGCGGATCGAAACGAAATCCGGGTAGGCCGGACGGTGCACGCGGCTGGGGTGCGCAGCCTTGGCGAACGACAGCGGCGTCGGTTCGCGCAGGTAGTTGACGGCGTAGTCTTCGATACGCAGGTCTTCGCTGGTCAGGCCGGCGCGCAGCAGCTTGGCCAGGCCGAGGAAGGAGCTCGGGTCATAGTCGATATGCCCGCCGTCCTGGTCGGTGCCGACCACGAATTCTTCATAGCCGAGGAAGGTGAAGTGGTTGCCCACCAGCCATTCCAGGAAGCTCTTGATCTCGCTCTTTTCATCGGCAGCGATGGCGAACTGGCTGTTGTCGATGCTTTCGATCAGTTCCTGGACCTTGGCCTTCATCGGCTCGAAGTCGGCCACGGCCACGCGCACTTCGCCCAGTACCTGCTCCAGTTCCTTGCCCAGCACGCTGAGCTCGGCGGCATTGGCGCTGCGGTCGATCTCCAGGTACATCAGCGACTCTTGCAGCACGCCTTCGCCCTGGGTGCCCTTGGGCAGGACTTCCAGCAGTTCGCCCTTGCTGCCGCGGCGCACGCTGAGCACGGTGGTCTGCAGGGTGTGGATGCTGTAGCCGCGACGGTTGAGCTCGGTGCGTACCGAGTCCACCAGGAACGGCAGGTCGTGATGCAGCACTTCCACCGCGGTGTGGGTCGACTGCCAGCCGTGACGTTCATAGTCGGGGTTGTAGACGCGCACTTGCGGTTGCGCGTGGTCGAAGCGCTCAAGCAGGCGCCATGCGGAAAGGGTGCAGCCCGCCAGGTCGGACATGCGACGCTGGGTGAGTTCGTCCAGGGAAATGATGCCGAAGAATTGTTCAGCGAACAGCGCCACTTGTGGCAGTGCCTGTTCACTGATGTGCTGCGCCAGTGCCGCTTGCAGTTGGTGCTGGAAGTCGGCTTTGCTGGCTGCGGTGAAGAACGCCATCTGTGGTACTCCGCTTGGGCTTGTTATTGATGGTAGCGTCGCGTGCAAACCCCTTGCGGGGCGTTGGTGCATCCTGCTCCTGGTCTCGGGCAGAGGTCGCAGGATGCCAGGTGGATGAAGCTGGACGAGGCGTACAGGTCACATTCACCTTCCCGGGATGGGCATCTGCAAAAACGACTGGCGCCGACATTCCGCGCAATGCCTTTACAGGTGACCATCGAAAATCAGACGCAACCTATTGCACTCGAGAACAAATTGTCCGCTGCGCAGCTTAACGAGTGGAACGCGACAACTGCTTGCGATGCTGCGACATATTCGGTCAACGGCACGCAACCGGACGCTCATGCCCTGAACAACACTAGCAGGCAACGGGGAAAAACCAGGGGTTTTCCCCGGTTTCAGGGTACTTGCGTACCAAAAGCGCCTGCCGGACCTGATGCGTCCACGACCTGTTCTCAGACAGACAGGCCAGCAGAAATTCCCCCGGACTGGCAGAATTGTTTCCTTTTTTGCAGCGCCCGGCCGCCGCCGGCCCAAGACCCAGGAACGCCCCCATGCTGATGACCACCGCCCACCTGATCGCCAACCCCTGCGACGACGAAGAAGACAACATGGCCATGCTCTGCTGCCACAGCAACCAGGGCGAGATGTTCCTGATGAGCCGCTACCCGGATGAAGACGAGCTGGAAATCACCCTCGACGGTGAACCCTCGACCCTCGATGGCGTGAAGGTCACCCTGAGCCCGACCACCCTGCTGATCGAAATCGCCGCCGCCGATGCCGACGCCCTCAATGGCGCCGACCACCTGGAAATCCGCCACAGCACCGCCGCCTCGGACCTGGCCGAAGTGGAGCTGACCCTGCAGAACATCCTCAAGGGCACCGGCACCTACATCAGCCAGTTGTCCTGAGCGACACCGCCCCTCCCGGTAGGAGCTGGCTTGCCAGCGAAAGCGTCTACGGCCCCACCGCAAACCTCACCGGCCTCTTCGCCGGCAAGCCGGCTCCTACCACAACCTCAATACCGCACACGGCCGTAGGAGCTGGCTTGCCAGCGAAGGCGTCTTCAGCCCCACCGCAAACCTCACCGACCCCTTCGCCGGCAAGCCGGCTCCTACCACAACCTCAATACCGCGCCCGCCCGTAGGAGCTGGCTTGCCAGCGAAGGCGTCTTCGGCTCCCCCGCAAACCTTGCCGCCCTCTTCGCCGGCAAGCCGGCTCCTACCACAACCTCTATACCGCACCCGCCCGTAGGAGCTGGCTTGCCAGCGAAAACGTCTTCGGCCCCACCGCAAACCTCACCGCCCCCTTCGCCGGCAAGCCGGCTCCTACCACAACCTCAATACCGCCCCCGCCCGTAGGAGCTGGCTTGCCAGCGAAGGCGTCTTCGGCTCCAACGCAAGCCTTGCCGGCCTCTTCGCCGGCAAGCCGGCTCCTACCAGGGGGAGGTGGCGCGTGGGGCTGGATAAAACACGGATTTTTTCGACTAATTCGCTAAATCAGCCGTTCCCCGTTAGTCGCCGCACCCCGCTATGGATTAAAGTATCGCCCCCAGCCCCAACGTTATTTCAACGCCCGGGGTGCACCCTCTCCAGGAACAGTCACCGATGGAACATCGTGAAGCGCTTTTGGCGCTGCGAACCTTTCTTTCAACGCAGATTCTCGGCCAGGAAAAACTCATCGAGCGCTTGCTCATCGCCCTGCTCGCCGACGGCCACATGCTGGTCGAGGGCGCTCCGGGGCTGGCCAAGACCAAGGCCATCAAAGAGTTGGCCGAAGGCATTGAAGCGCAATTCCATCGGATTCAGTTCACCCCCGACCTGCTGCCCGCGGACATCACCGGCACCGAAATCTATCGCCCGGAAACCGGCAGCTTCGTGTTCCAGCAAGGGCCGATCTTCCACAACCTGGTGCTGGCCGACGAAATCAACCGCGCCCCGGCCAAGGTCCAGTCGGCGCTGCTGGAGGCCATGGCCGAGCGTCAGGTCAGTGTCGGGCGCAGCACTTATGAACTGTCGCCGCTGTTCCTGGTGATGGCGACCCAGAACCCCATCGAGCAGGAAGGCACCTACCCGCTGCCCGAAGCCCAGCTCGACCGCTTCCTGATGCACGTCAAGATCGGTTTCCCGGACGCCGCCGTCGAGCGGCGGATCCTCCAGCAGGCCCGTGGCGAAGCCTTGAACGGCGAAACCAAGCCCGAGCGCCGGGTCAGCCAGCAGGCGATCTTCGCCGCGCGCAAGGAAATCCTCGGCCTGTACATGGCCGACGCGGTGGAGGAATACCTGGTGCAACTGGTGATGGCCACCCGCACCCCGGCCAAGTTCGACCCGGAACTGGCCGAGTGGATCGCCTACGGCGCCAGCCCCCGCGGTTCCATCGCCCTGGACCGCTGCGCCCGGGCCCACGCCTGGCTCGCCGGGCGCGACTTCGTCAGCCCGGAAGACATCCAGGCCGTGCTGTTCGACGTGCTGCGCCACCGCATCATCCTGTCCTTCGAGGCTGAAGCGGCGGGCATCGACCAGGACCGTGTGGTACAGCGCATCCTCGACGTCGTTGCCGTCGCCTGATCTGCATGACTCACGCCAGCGCCGAACCCGGCATTCGCATCACCCTCGGTGAACTGATCGAGATGCGCCACCGCGTGCGCGAGGTGCAGCTGTTCTCCACCCCCAGCCAGCGCAGCCCGCTGATCGGCCTGCACCACTCCAAGCTGCGCGGACGCGGCGTGGATTTTGACCAGGTGCGGGTCTACCAGGCCGGCGACGACGTGCGCACCATCGACTGGCGGGTCACCGCGCGCACCCAGGAACCGCACACCAAGCTGTTCCACGAGGAGCGCGAACGGCCGATCTTCATCATGGTCGAGCAGAGCCGCCAACTGTTCTTCGGCTCCGGGCTGATGTTCAAGTCGGTGCTCGCCGCCCAGGCCGCGAGCCTGATCGGCTGGGCCGCCCTGGGCCATAACGACCGGGTCGGCGGGCTGGTCTACGGCGACGACGAGCACTACGAGATCAAGCCCCGGCGCAGCAAGCAGAGCCTGTTGCAACTGCTCAACCGCCTGGTGCGGGTCAACCAGTCGCTGCACAGCGACGCCCAGCCCCAGCGCGATGCCCTGGGCACCGCGCTGCTGCGCGGGCGCGAGGTGCTGCGGCCGGGGAGCCTGGTGATCGTGATCTGCGACGAACGCGCCCTGAGCGACGCCGCCGAGCAACAGTTGAGCCTGCTGTCGCGCCATTGCGACCTGCTGCTGATGCCGCTGTCCGATCCTCTGGACCACGCCCTGCCCGCCGCCGGCCTGCTGCGCTTTGCCGAACGCGGCGCGCAGCTGGAACTGGACACCCTGAACTACGAGCTGCGCCAGGCCTACCGGGCCCAGAGCGAGGCGCGCATCGCCCGCTGGGAACGCCTGGCGCAAAAGCTGCGGGTGCTACTGATGCCCCTGAGCACCCAGAGCGAAATGGTCGAGCAGCTGCGCGAGTACCTCAATCCGCAGCGCCCGGGAGCCGGCCGATGAGCAGCCTGGAACAACTGCAACCGCTACTGCCGCCGCCCGATATCGGCCTGTGGCCACCGGCCCCGGGCTGGTGGGGGCTGGCCGTGGTCCTGCCGCTGCTGGGCCTGGCCCTGTGGCGCTGGCGTCACCTGTGGCCGCGCAAGACCACCCGCCCGCGCAGCGAACAGCCCCTGGACCCGGTGCGCCTGGCCGCCCTGGCGGAACTGGCGCTGTTGCCCAAGCCCTATGACGGCGCCCCGGCCGGCGCCTGGCTGCAGGCCCTCAACGCCCTGCTCAAGCGCCTGTGCCGCAACCACTACCCCTACAGCCAGAGCCACACCCTCAACGGCCGCAAGTGGCTGGCGTTTCTCGACAACCGCTGCCCGGCCGCCGGCCTGACCCGCTGGATGGTGCTGGTGGAAGGGGCCTACAAACCCGAGTGCAAGCTCGACGACAAAGCCATCGCCGGCCTGACCCAGGCGGTGGACACCTGGATTCGCAAGCATGTTTGAGTTCGCCTGGCCGTGGATCTTCGCCCTGTTGCCGCTGCCCTGGCTGCTGCGCCTGGTGCTGCCGGTGGCCGACAGCGGCGAACCGGCGCTGAAAGTGAGTTTTCTCAGCGAGCTGGAAGGCCTGTCCCGACGCCGGGCCCGGGCCCATCTGCCGGCCTGGCGCCAGCAGGCACGCTTCATCCTGCTCTGGATCTTGTTGCTGCTGGCCGCGGCCCGCCCGCAATGGCTGGGGGAACCGTTGCCGGTGGCCGCCAGCGGCCGCGACCTGCTGGTGGCGGTGGACGTATCCGGCTCCATGGACTTTCCCGACATGCAGTGGCAGGACGAAGACGTCAGCCGCCTGAGCCTGGTCAAGCACCTGCTGGGGGACTTTCTCGAACACCGCGAGGGCGACCGGGTCGGCCTGATCCTGTTCGGCAGCAAGGCCTATCTGCAGGCGCCCCTGACCTTCGACCGGCGCACGGTGCGGATCTGGCTCGACGAGGCGAAGATCGGCATCGCCGGCAAGAACACCGCCATCGGCGACGCCATCGGCCTGGCCCTCAAGCGCCTGCGCCAGCGTCCGGCGCAGAGCCGAGTGCTGATCCTGGTCACCGACGGCGCCAACAATGGCGGCGAGATCGCGCCCATTACCGCCGCCCGGCTGGCCGCCGCAGAAGGGGTGAAGATCTACCCTATCGGCATCGGCGCCGACCCGCAGGACAGCGCCACGCTCGGGGTATTGGGGCTCAACCCGAGCCTGGACCTGGACGAACCGGCGCTCAAGGAGTTGGCCGAGGTCACCGGCGGGCGCTACTTCCGCGCCCATGACGGCCAGGAGCTGCAGGCCATCAAGGAAACCCTCGACCAACTGGAACCCGTGGCCCAGCAACCGACCCAGGCCCGCCCGGCCCAGGCCCTGTACCACTGGCCCCTGGCCGTCGCCCTGCTGCTCAGCGTGCTGCTGGTGCTGCGCGAGCGCTGGTCGCACAACCCGCTGCAGCGTTTCTTCAGCGAGTCGAGCTTCCTGCTCCCTGCCCATGACTGGCGCCAGCGGCTCAAGCGCCTGCGCTTGCGGAGGCGTCGATGATCAGCCTCTGGCCCCATTGGTTCCGTCCGGAGTGGCTGCTGGTGCTGCCGCTGCTGGCGCTGTTGCTGTGGAAGCTCTGGCACCGGCAGAAGCGCGCCGGACGCTGGCAGATGATCCTGCCACCGGCCTTTCACGCCGCCCTGCTCAGTGGCGGCAACGGCCGCGAAAGCAAGCTGCCCTGGGTGGCCCTGGGCCTGGCCTGGCTGCTGGCGGTGCTGGCCCTGCTCGGCCCCAGCTGGCAGCGAGTGGAACAGACCAGCCAGAAACCCGCCGACCCGCTGGTGGTACTGCTGGAACTGACCCCGCAGATGCTCGCAAGCGACGTGCCGCCCAACCGCCTGGAGCAGGCCCGGCACAAGTTGCTGGACCTGTTGCAAGCGCGCAGCGACGCCCAGACCGCGATCGTGGTCTATGCCGGCAGCGCCCATACCCTGGTGCCGCTGTCCGATGACCTGGCCACCAGCCGCAATCTGCTGGACGCGCTGAAACCGTCGATCATGCCCCAGGCCGGCCAACGCGCCGACCTGGCCCTGCTCAAGGCCCTCAAGCTGCTGGACCAGGGCGCCCTGGGCCAGGGCCGGGTGCTGCTGATGGCCACCTCCCTCAGCGAACAGGAGCGCCAGGGCATCCGCCAGGCCCTTAGCGGTGACGCACCGCAGTTGCTGATGCTGGGCCTGGGCAGCCGCGACGGCGCCCCGGTGACCCAGGAAGACGGCAGCTACCTCAAGGACGATCTGGGGGCGATCCTGGTGTCGCGCCTGGACAGCCCGGACCTCAAGCAGTTCATCGGCGAGGTCGGCGGCCGCTACCGGCAGGCGCGCCTGGACGACAGCGACCTCAAGGGCCTGGGCCTGCTGGGCGGCCCCCAGGGATTGCGCAATGACGGCCAGACCCTGCGCCTGGACACCTGGGCCGACCAGGGCTACTGGCTGTTGCTGCCACTGCTGTTGCTGGCCGCCTGCGCCGGGCGCCGGGGCTGGCTGTTCTGCCTGCCGCTGCTGCTGTTGGCCGCGCCGCAGCCGAGCTACGCCCTGGACTGGCAAGACCTGTGGTTGCGCCCCGACCAGCAGGGTCAACGGCTGCTGGAGCAGCAGCGTCCGGCCGAGGCCGCGCGGCGCTTCCAGGACCCGCAATGGCAAGGCGTGGCCCTGTACGAATCCGGCAACTACACTGCCGCCGCCGAGCGCTTTGCCGAAGGCAACGACGCCCGCGCCCACTACAATCGCGGCAATGCCCTGGCCCGCAGCGGTGAACTGGAAGCGGCCATCGACGCCTACGAGCAAGCCCTGGAACGCCAGCCGGACCTGCAACCGGCCCTGGCCAACAAGGCCCTGGTGCAAAGCCTGTTGCAACAGCAGCAGGTGGCCCCACCGACAGCGCCGCAAAAGCCGCAGAACCCCGACAGTGACGACAGCAACAACGCCGGTCCCAGCGGCGCCGCGACCCAGCCGACCAGCGGCAGCGACCCCCCGGACAACAACGGGCAGACCGCGGCCGAAACCGGCGAGGCCACGCCGGTGCCGCCGAGCAACGGCAACAGCGAGGTGCCCGGCAGCGAACTGGACGACCAGCACACCACCACCCCGCTGCGCCCGGCCCAGGACAGCCTGGACGCCGAACACCAGCAGGCGCTGGAACAATGGCTGCGCAAGATCCCGGACGATCCGGGCGAACTGCTGAGGCGTAAATTCTGGTACGAACAGCAACAACATCAGGATCAGGGAAAAACTCGATGACCCGCTGCACCGCTGCCCTTCTGCTAGCCCTCGCGTTCTGGACGGCCCCGTCCCAGGCTGCCGGGCTGTCCGCCAGCCTGGACCGCAGCCAGGTGAACGCCGGGGAAACCGTCGAGCTGACCCTGGAGTCCAGCGACGTCACCCAGTTCGGCAAGCCCGATCTCACGCCCCTGGACAGTCAGTTCGAAGTACGCGGCACACGCCAGGTCAACCAGCTCAACAGCCTGGGCGACAACCACGCCAGCACCCGCTGGATCATCACCCTGCTGCCGCGCCAGCTCGGCACCCTGGAGATCGCCCCGCTGCAACTGGGCAATCTGCACAGCCAGGCCCTGAGCCTGCAAGTCAACGCCGGGGCGGCCCAGGATCAGGACACCCGGCTGGAGCCGGTGTTCATCAAGGCCGAACTCGACCAACCCAAGGTCTACGTCCAGGCCCAGGCCCTGCTGACCCTGCACATCTACCATTCGGTGCCGCTGTTCGACGACAGCAACCTCAGCCCCCTGCAACTCGACGACGCCCGGGTCGAGCAACTGGGCGAGCCGCGCACCTACGAAAAACTCATCAATGGCGTGCGTCACGGGGTGATCGAGATGCGCTACGCCCTGTACCCCCAGCGCAGCGGTCCGTTGCAGATCCCGGCCCTGACCTTCAGCGCCACCCTGGCCAACCCGGGCAACGACCAGGAACCCGCGCCCCAGGCGCCCAAGCCCGGCAAGCTGATCCATGTCAGCTCCGAGCCCATGAGCCTGGAGGTGCTGGGCAAGCCCGCCGGCTATCCCGACGATGTCCCCTGGCTGCCGGCGCGCCGCCTGGAGCTGACTGAAAGCTGGAACCCGGAGCCCGATCATCCGCAGGTCGGCGACTCCCTGACCCGCAGCCTGACCCTGCGCGCCGAAGGCCTGTCCAGCACCCAACTGCCGCCCCTGCCCCAGCCCGAGGTCAACGGCCTGCGCAGTTACCCCGACCAGCCGCAGCTGAGCAACCAGCACGTCGAGCAGGGCCTGCTGGGCATTCGCGAAGAGCGCCAGGCGCTGGTGCCGACCCGCACCGGCGAAGTCAATCTACCGGGCCTGGAAGTGACCTGGTGGAACACCCAGCAAGAGCGCCTGGAACTCACCCGCCTGCCGGCCCGCAGCCTGCAGGTAGCGAACAACCCGAGCCTGGTGGTGGATACCCCGACCGGCACGCCCCAGGCCGACAGCGACGAGGGGCCGCTCTGGCCCTGGCAACTGAGCACCCTGCTGCTGGCCTGCACCACCCTCCTGGGCTTCGGCCTGTGGTGGCGGGCCCGCTCGCAGCCGGCGGTGCTGCGCGCCACCCAGACCGGCCCAAGCCCGCGCTCGCTGCTGGACGACCTCAAGCGCGCCTGCCAGGCCAACGACCCGCAAGCCACCCGCCAGGCCCTGGATGCCTGGGCGCGCCAGCAACCGGAAACCCTGGCCGACATGGCCGCGCGCTTCATCCCGCTGTCCGATGCCCTGGACGGACTCAACGGCGCCCTCTACAGCGAAACCGGCCAGTATTGGCAAGGTGAGGAACTGTGGCGGGCGATCCGCGCCATCCCCATCAACGAGCGAGTCCAGGACCCGCTGGCGGACACCACCAGCCTGCCGCCGCTCTACCCCAAATAACAGCAGCCGCGCAGCCCACTCCCGAGTAGGAGCCGGCTTGCCGGCGAAGAGGCCCGTGAGTCATGCAGCGCCTGAGCGGGCCCTTTCGCTGGCAAGCCAGCTCCTACAGCCACCTTCCTGGAGCCAAGCCGCTGGGCCAATCGCGCCTGCATTTGCCGCAGCGTCGGGCATAAACATGCGTTTGCCTTTAAACTCTCGACCCTTTCGCCGCGGTCATCTTCTGTGCGGCCAGCCTTTTTCATGCGGAGTTTGCCTTGCATCTGTTTCACACCTCCGACTGGCACCTGGGCCAGAACCTCCACGGCCAGGAACGGGACTTCGAACACGCCTGTTTCCTGGAGTGGCTGCTGCGTCAGCTCAAAGCTGAGCAGCCGGATGTACTGCTGATCGCCGGCGACATCTTCGACACCGTCAACCCGCCGGTCAAAGCCCAGGAGCGGCTCTACGACTTCATCGTCAGCGCTCACGAACAACAGCCGGCCCTGACCGTGGTGATGATCGCCGGCAACCACGACTCCGGCTCGCGCATCGAGCTGCCGGCGCCGCTGATGCGGCGCCTGCGCACCCACGCCCTGGGCCGGGTACTGTGGCTGGATGACGGCCAGCTGGATGTCGAACGCCTGTTGCTGCCGCTGCCCGATGCCAGTGGCCAGATCGCCGCCTGGTGCCTGGCCCTGCCGTTCCTGCGGCCGGCGGAAGTCACCGGCGCAAAACTGGGCGACGACTACCTCAAGGGCATCGCCCAGGTCCATGAATGGCTGATCGCCGCGGCCAATGCCAAGCGCCAGCCGGGCCAGGCCCTGATCGCCGTGAGCCACGCGCACATGGCCGGCGGCTCGGTGTCCGAAGATTCCGAGCGCAGCCTGATCATCGGCAACGCCGAGGCGCTGCCCGCCAGCCTGTTCGGCGCGGACGTCAGCTACGTCGCCCTGGGGCACCTGCATAAACCGCAGAAGGTCAACGGCGAGCAGCGCATCCGCTACAGCGGCTCGCCGATCCCGCTGTCGTTTTCCGAGATCGGCTACCAGCACCAGATCCTCGACGTGCGCCTGGACGGCGAAACCCTGGTCAGCGTCGAGCCGCGGCTGATTCCCCGGGCGGTCAACCTGCAACGCCTGGGCCCGGCGCCCCTGGGTGAGCTCCTGACCCAGCTCGGCGAGCTGCCGGACATCGACCTGTTGGCCGAAGAACAGCGCCAGCCCTGGCTGGAAGTGCGGGTGCGCCTCGACGAACCGCAGCCGGACCTGCGCCAGCAAGTGGAAAGCGCCCTGCAAGGCAAGGCCGTGCGCCTGGTACGGATTGCCGCCGAATACGCCGGCAATGGCGGCCGCGACGCTGAAGAGGCCGGCGCCGAGCTGATCGACCTGGATCAACTGAGCCCCGAAGAACTGTTCCGCCGGGCCTGGCGCGATGCCTACGCCAACGAGGTGGACGACGCCACCCTCAAGGATTTCGCCCTGCTGTTGCAGGACGTGCAGCAAGAAGGGGAACAGCCATGAAGATCCTGGCCATCCGCCTGAAGAACCTGGCCTCCCTGGCCGGGCCATTCGAGATCGACTTCAGCGCCGAGCCCCTGGCCAGCGCCGGGCTGTTCGCCATCACCGGGCCCACCGGCGCCGGCAAGAGCACCCTGCTGGACGCCCTGTGCCTGGCGTTGTTCGGCGCAGTGCCGCGGCTGAACAAGATCGCCAAGGAGAACAAGGTTCCCGAGGTCGATAGCGATATCTCCACCGGCGACCCGCGCACCCTGCTGCGCCGTGGCACCGGCAGCGGGTTCGCCGAGGTGGACTTTGTCGGTGTCGACGGGCGTCGCTATCGCGCCCGCTGGGAAACCAACCGCGCCCGCGACAAGGCCAACGGCAAACTGCAAAGCAGCCGGCAGAGCCTGCACGACCTGGACAGCAATCAGTTGCTGGCCAGCGGCAAGCGCGACTATGAACAGCTGATCGAGGCCAAGCTGGGCCTCAACTTCGAGCAGTTCACCCGCGCCGTGATGCTGGCCCAGAGCGAGTTCAGCGCCTTTCTCAAGGCCGACGACAAGGAACGCAGCGAGCTGCTGGAAAAGCTCACCAACACCTCGATCTACAGCCAGTTGGGGCGCCGCGCCTACAGCAAGAGCAAGGAGGCCGAAGAGGCCCACAAGGAACTCAAGGCCCAGGCCAGCGGCATCACCCCGCTGGACCCCGAAGCCCGGGCCGAACTGGACCAGCAGTTCAACGACGCCCAGCAACAGCTCAAGACCCAGCAGGCCCGGCTCAAACAGCTGGAAGCCCAGCACAGCTGGCTCAAGGAACTGGGACAGTGGCAGCAGGCCCGACAAGACGCCGCCGAGCAGTTGCAACAGGCCGAGCAGCAGGCTCAGACCCTGGCCCCGCAGCGCCTGCGCCTGCAACGGCTGGAGCAACTGGCGCCGCAGCGTCACCAGTTCCTGCGCCAGATCGAGCTGCAACAAGCCCTGGAGCCTCTGCGCCAACAGATCGAGCAGCAGGCCGCGCATCAGCTTGAACAGCAACAACAGCACCAACAGTTGCAGCAGCGAGTGCTCGACGCCGGCGAGGCCCTGACCCGGGCCCAGAGCCAGCACAGCGACAGCGCGCCGCTGCTGCGTGAAGCCTTTGCCGAACAGGCCAACCTGACCCGCCTGGGGCAGAGCCTGGCCCAGGCCACCGAACAGCGCGAACAGGCCGAGCAGGCCTGCGCCCGGGGTCAGCAGGACATCGAGCAGTTGCTGGAGCAGCAGCGCCTGGTGGGCCAGCGCCTGGAGCGGATCAGCGCTCAACTCGAGCACAGCGCCGCCCTCGCCCCCTTGAGCGAAGCCTGGAACGCCTACCGTGAACGCCTGCAGCAACTGATGCTGATCGGCAATCGCCTGAACCAGGGCCAGAGCGAACTCCCGGCCCTGGAACAGCGGGCCAGCGCCGCCGCCCAGCAGTTGAGCGAACAACGCGCCCAGTTGGAACTGCTCTACCGCGAAGCCGACGCCGAACCCCAGGCCGTGGCCGAGCAGATCCAACTGCTCGATGGACTGCTCAAGGACAATCGCAAACAGCAACGCGCCGTCGAAGACCTGGCCCGACTCTGGGCCCAGCAGCAGGACCTGACGCAACGCGCTCAGGCACTGCAGGACAAGCAGCAGGCAGTGGCCGCCCAGCGCGAGGCACTGAACCAGGCCGGCCTGCAAGCCAAGGCCGAGCTGAGCCTGGCCGAGCAGGCCCTGAGCGTCACCCAGGCCCTGCTGGAGCGCCAGCGGCTGGCCCGCAGCGCCAGCGTCGAGGAACTGCGCGGGCAGTTGCAGGACGATCAGCCGTGCCCGGTGTGCGGCAGCGTCGAACACCCCTATCACCAGCCCGAGGCCCTGTTGCAGAGCCTCGGACGCCACGACGCCAGCGAGGAAGCCGGGGCCCGTCAGGCGGTGGATGCGCTCAAGGAGCAGCTCAACGAACTGCGGGCCCAGGTCCAGGGCCTGATCGCCCAGCAGAAAGAGTTTCTCCAGCAACAGGAACAACTGACCAGCCAGCAACAGGCCCTGGCCCTGAGCATCGAGGCCCACCCGCTGAGCGCCGCGCTACTGGAGCGCGACCCGGCCCAGCGCGACGCCTGGCTACGCCAGCAACTGGAACAGCTGCAACAGAGCATCAGCCAGGACGAAAACCGCCAGGGCGCCCTGCTGACCCTGCAAAAGGATGCCGCGCGCCTGCAACAGCAACTGCAGGCGGCCGTCGAGGCCAACCAGCACGCCGCCCAGGACCTGCACAAACAACAGGAACAACTGAGCGCCGACCGCCAGCGCCTGGACGAAGAGCTGGACAACTTCAGCCAACGGCTGCCGGCCGAGGTGCTCGAAGGCCTGCGCCGTGACCCGGCCAACACCTTCATGCACCTGGACCAGCAGGTGCTGCAACGCATCGAGCAGTTGCGCGAACGCCAGGACGAAACCGAAGAACAACAGCAACGCCAACAGCTGCTGGAAAAGGAACAGGACCGGCAACTGACCCGCCAGCAGCAACTGAGCGCTGCCCAGACGCAATTCAGCGACCTGAGCCAGCAGCAACAAGCCTGCCAGGAACGCCTGAACACCCTGCTGGGCAGCCACTCCAGCGCCGAACACTGGCAGCAGCAGCTCGATCAGGCGCTGGAACAGGCCCGCAGCGCCCAGGCCAGGGCCCAGCACGAGCAGCAGGAGCTGCAGCAGCAACTGATCCAACTGAGCGCCGAGCTCAAGGCCCGGCAAGAGCGTCTGCAAGCCCTGGACGGCGAACAGCAGCAACTGGCCGCCAGCATCGAACAATGGCGCGCCCAGCACCCGGAACTGGATGACGCCGGCCTGCAACAGCTGCTGGAACTGGACGAGCAGCAGATCCAGCAACTGCGCCTGCAGTTGCAGGCCAACGACAAGGCCATCGAACAAGCCAAGGTCCTGCTCCAGGAGCGTCAGCAGCGCCTGCAACAGCACCAGGCCCAGCACAACGGCAACCTGGAGGCCGAGCCACTGGCCCAGGCCCTTGAAGAGCTGCAGCAACAAGCCCTCGCCAGCGAACAGCAGGTGGCGGAACTGCGCGCCCGGCAAAGCGAGGATCAGCGTCGCCAGGAGGCCAATCAGGCCCTGGGCCAGCAGATCCACGAGGCCTACCAGCAATGGCAGCGCTGGGCCCGGCTCAATGCCCTGATCGGCTCGGCCACCGGCGACACCTTCCGCAAGATCGCCCAGGCCTACAACCTCGACCTGCTGGTGCACCACGCCAACGCCCAGTTGCGCCAGCTGGTGCGGCGCTACCGCCTCAAGCGCGGCGGCAGCATGCTCGGCCTGCTGGTGCTGGACACCGAGATGGGCGATGAACTGCGCTCGGTGCACTCGCTGTCCGGCGGTGAAACCTTCCTCGTATCCCTGGCCCTGGCCCTGGGGCTGGCGTCCATGGCCTCCAGCACCCTGAAGATCGAATCGCTGTTCATCGACGAAGGCTTCGGCAGCCTCGACCCCGAGTCCCTGCAACTGGCCATGGACGCCCTCGACGGCCTGCAGGCCCAGGGACGCAAGGTCGCGGTGATTTCCCACGTCCAGGAAATGCACGAACGGATCCCGGTGCAGATCCAGGTCAGCCGCCAGGGCAACGGCCTGAGCACCCTGGAGGTGAAATGAGCACGCGAGCGATGCCCGAGGCGACCCTCTACTCGTTCCGCCGCTGCCCTTACGCCATGCGCGCGCGACTGGCCCTGCGCTATGCCGGGGTGCCGGTGCAGATCGTCGAAGTCAGCCTCAAGGCCAAGCCGGCCGAGATGCTTGCCCTGTCGCCCAAGGGCACGGTGCCGGTGCTGGCCCTGGAGGACCGGGTGATCGACGAGAGCCTGGAGATCATGCACTGGGCCCTGGCCCAGCATGACCCCGAAGACTGGCGGCTGAGCACGGACCCCACGGCCCAGGCGCGGATGGCGGCGTTGATTGCCGAGAACGATCAGGTGTTCAAGGTTCACCTCAATCGCTACAAGTACGCCGAGCGCTATCCCGAGGCGCCCATGGAGCATTACCGGGGCCAGGGCGAAGCGTTTCTGGCGCACCTGGACGGGTTGCTGCAGCAGCGGCGCTATCTGCTGGCGGAGCATCCGAGCTTGGTGGACATGGCGTTGCTGCCGTTTGTTCGCCAATTTGCCCATGTCGACCGGGAGTGGTTTGCGCAGACGCCCCATGGCGCTTTGCAGAGGTGGTTGCGGGAGTGGTTGGAGTCGCCGTTGTTCGTGGGGGTCATGGCGAAGTCGTTGGCTTGAGGTGAGTGTTCTTTGGGGGACATAGCCGTTGCTGCGGGCGCGGCGGCTGAAGGTTTCGCCCTGACGGCGAGTCACTTTGGTTCGGCATGGCTTGCGGACCTCTTCGCCGGCAAGCCGGCTCCTACAAAGCAATCTCGCGCAACACCCTCCCGTAGGAGCTGGCTTGCCAGCGAAGGCGTCGGCCCGGGCGCTGCATGTCTTGCGGGCCCCTTCGCCGGCAAGCCGGCTCCTACAAAGCAATCTCGCGCAACACCTTCCCGTAGGAGCTGGCTTGCCAGCGAAGGCGTCAGCCCGGGCGACGCATGTCTTGCGGGCCCCTTCGCCGGCAAGCCGGCTCCTACAAAGCAATCTCGCGCAACACCTTCCCGTAGGAGCTGGCTTGCCAGCGAAAGCGTCGGCCCGGGCGACGCGTGGCTTGCGGGCCCCTTCGCCGGCAAGCCGGCTCCTACAAAGCAATCTCGCGCAACATCCTCCCGTAGGAGCTGGCTTGCCAGCGAAGGCGTCGGCCCAGGCGCTGCATGTCTTGCGGGCCTCTTCGCCGGCAAGCCGGCTCCTACAAAGCAATCTCGCGCAACACCTTCCCGTAGGAGCTGGCTTGCCAGCGAAAGCGTCGGCCCGGGCGGCGCATGGCTTGCGGGCCTCTTCGCCGGCAAGCCGGCTCCTACAAAGCAATCTCGCGCAGCACCTTCCTGTAGGAGCTGGCTTGCCAGCGAAGGCGTCGGCCCGGGCGACGCATGGCTTGCGGGCCTCTTCGCCGGCAAGCCGGCTCCTACACGGCGGCGGCAGGTTGCAGTTGGCGTTTGCGCTGCATCAGGTAGTAGGCGCCATAGCACAGGACGATAAAACCGGAACCCCAGTACAAGGACGGGCGCTGGGTTTCGTCGAGGGCCAGGAACACGAACAGCGAGCTGCACAGGACGATGCACAGCAGCGGCACCAGGGGGAACCACGGGGCGCGGTATTTGAGCTGGTGCAGTTGCCCGCCCTCACGCAGGAACTGGCGGCGGAAGCGGTACTGGGCCAGGGCAATGACGATCCAGGTCACGGTGCCAGCCATGCCGCTCACCGCCATCAGCACCATGAACAGGGTGTCGGCGGCGATGAAGCTGGTCATCAGCGAGATCAGGGCAAAGCACAGGGTGATGGCCAGGGCGCGCAGGGGCACGCCTTGTCTGCTCAGGGGCGACAGGGCCTTGGGCGCCATGCCGGATTTGGACATGGCCCAGAGGATCCGCGTGGAGGCATAGAGCCCAGAGTTGCCCACCGAAAGAATCGCCGTGAGGATCACGAAGTTCATCAGGTCGGCGGCATAAGGAATGCCCACCATGTCGAACACCTGGACGAAGGGGCTTTCCACCAGCCCGGCCTGCTGCCAGGGAATGATCGCCGCCAGCACCATCACCGCCAGGACGTAGAAGATCAGCACCCGGAACACCACGTTGCGCACGGCCCGCGGGATGCTTTTTTCCGGCTGGTCGGTTTCACCAGCGGCCACGCCCATGATCTCGCAGCCCTGGAAGGCATAGACCACGGTCATCATCACCGCGAACACCGCCGGCAGGCCGTTGGGGAACAGCGAGTCGCCCTTGAGGTTGTCGAGCATCGGCGCCGGGGCGCTATTGGGCAGGTCGATGACGCCGAAGATCACCAGCGCGCCGACCACGATAAAGCTCAGGATCGCCAGCACCTTGACCCCGGCGAACCAGTATTCGGCCTCGCCAAAGGCCCGAGTGGCCAGGGCGTTGATACCGAACAGCAAGGCCACGAACAGCGCCGACCAGTACCAGATCGGCACCCCGGGGAACCAGCGCTGCATCAGCATGCCGGCGGCGGTGAACTCCAGGCCCACGGTGGTGGCCCAGCTCATCCAGTAGACCCAGCCGATCATGAAGCCGGTGGCCGGGCCGATGTATTTCGTGGCATGGGCCTGGAACGAGCCGGACACCGGCATCTGCACCGACAGCTCGCCGAGGCAGACCATCACCAGGTACATCAGGAACCCGGCCACCAGGTAAGAGAGGATCGCCCCCCAGGGGCCGCCCTGGTTGATGGTGACCCCGGAGCCCATGAACAGCCCAGTGCCGATCACCCCGCCCAGGGACAACATGAAAATGTGCCGGCTCTTCAACGAGCGGGTCAGGTGGATGCCTTTACGTTCAGTGGTGGTTGTCATGGCGCACCTCAGCAGTCGATGAGGCGCAGGGCGCGGGGCGAAGGGGTGTGGCGGACGACGGAAGCAGCTTGCAGGCAGTTCATTATTATTATCTCCAATAAGCTTCGAAGGCCGCGGCGGGCGCGGCTTGGGCGATTATTGGAAAGCCATGTAAGTTCGGATTGACCGTCAGGATCGAAGATGTAAAAAGTCGTAAGTTTTTTGTACGTCAGGCTTCCAGCAGGCGTTGCAGCAAGGCCCGGGACTGCTGCCAGAGCGGTTGCAGGCTCGCCGTCAGGGTCGTGAGGGCCGGGCGCTCGCTGTGTTGCGCCGCGCTTTCCACTTCCCGTAGCGCCCGGGCCAGGGCGCAAAAGCCCATGGAGTCGGCACTGCCCGCCAGGCGATGGGCCAGGTGCAGGACTTCGGTGCAGTCCTCGGCGGCCAGGGCGTCGGCCAGCAGCGGTTGCTGCTGGTCCAGGGCGTTGGCCAGGACCTGGAGCAGGCCCTGCAGCTTCTGCTCGCCCAACAGGCGCCGATGGGTGTCCAGCACGCCCTGGTCGAGCAGGCCTTGCGGGTCGGCCAAGGGTGGCGGCTGCACCTGCCCGGCCAGCACCTGGCGCAGGCTCTCCAACTGCAACGGCTTGCCGAGAATGCCTTGCATCCCGGCCTGCAAATAGCCGCGCACTACGGCCGGTTGGACACTGGCGGTCAGGGCGACGATGCGCACCTGCTGGTTGGGCCCGGGGCGCTGGCGAATTTCCCGGCACAGCTCGACCCCGCTGATGCCGGGCAGGTGCACGTCCAGCAGCAACAGGTCGAAGGCCTGGTGCCGGCACAGGGCCAGGGCCGACTCGCCGTCTTGCGCCAGCCACACCTGATGGCCGTCACGCTCCAGCAGGCCGCTGGCCACTTCACGGTTCAGGGCCACGTCTTCCACCACCAGGATCTGCAAGGCCTGGGTCGGCGCTGGCAGCGCGGGCACCGGCAAAGGTTCCTGGCCGATGCCCAGCAGCAGCTCGAACCAGAAGCAGCTGCCCTGCCCCAGCTCGCTGTCGACGCCGATGCGCCCGTCCAGCTGTTGCAGCAGGTGCTTGCAGATGGCCAGGCCCAGGCCGGTGCCGCCGTAACGTCGGGTGACTTCATCACTGGCCTGGACGAAACGCTCGAAGATCTTCTCGCGCATCGACGCGGCAATGCCGATGCCGTTGTCGCGCACGCAGCAGCGCAAGCGCTGGCCCTCGGCGCTGCTGCTCAGTACCTGCACCTCGACCCGCACCCAGCCGCCCTCGGTAAAACGAATGGCGTTGGCCAGCAGGTTGCTCAGCACCTGGCGCAAGTACTGCTCGGCGCCCTGCTGACGCGACGCCAGTTGCGGGTCGATATGCAGTTCCAGGCGAGTGCGATTGCCCTCGGCCCGGGGCTGCAACAGGGTGGTGACTTCTTCCAGCAGTTGGCGCAGGGAAAAGTCCCGAACTTCCGGGCGGCTTTCGCCCTCCTCTAACCGGGCAAAGGACAGCACTTCGTTGAGGATGCCGAGCAAGCCCTCGCCGGCCTGATGCAAGGCCTGCAAGCGCTGGCGGTCCTGTTGCTCCAGCGGCGCCTGACGCAGCAACTCGGCCATGCCGAGGATGCCATTCAACGGGGTGCGCAGTTCGTGGCTCATGGTCGCCAGAAAGCGCGACTTGGCCAGGTTCGCCGCTTCGGCCTCATCCTTGGCGTGCTTGAGGCTGGCGGTGCGGCGCTGGACCATTTTCTGCAATTCGTCGCGCTTGTCCTGCAGGGCCAGGCGGTCGGCTTCGCGGCGCTGCACATCGTCGAGAATCGCCCGGCGCATGTCGTCCAGGGCGCGGGCCACGGTGTCGATTTCATCGCCGCCCGGACGCTGGCGTTTATCCAGGTGCAGGGGCTGCTGCAAATCACCCGCGGCCACGCGCCGGGCAAAGTCGGCCATCACTTGCAAGTGCCGGGTCACCAGGCGGTAGAACAGCCCGGACAAGGCCACCGCCAGCCCGCAGAGAAACACGCTCATCCACAGCAGGCTGGCCAAGCCGGTGGCGTACAGGCGCCGGTACACCGCCCCCAAGTCGGTGCTGACCTGCAATTCACCGAGCTGGCGCAGCGGCCCGGACGGCGGCTGGTAGCTCAAGGGAAAGCGCTCGACCCGCAACGGCCCGATCAGCTCGCTATTGCCCTGCTGCAAGTCGAAATCACTGCTGACCAGATGCACCCGGGCCACGTCGGAGAAGTCCACCAACCCCTGCAACTGCACGGTGAGCTGTTCCTGGTTGAGGTCCCACAGGTTACGTTCCAGGCTGCCCAGGTAACCGGCGCGGATCAGCTCCATGCGGCTGTCGATCTCGCGCATTTCCCGGCGGTACTCGAAGTACAGCTGCACGCTGCTGGCGAGCACGGTGAAACACAGGCTGAACAGCAAAATGAACAACAGCAGGCGGCGCAACAGGCCGGCGGAGCGCAGCCGGATCATGGCGTGGCCCCGCGCTGCGCCTTGAGCATGGCGCGGTAGGCGTCCTGGCTTTGCGCCAGCCAGCGCTGCACCGCGCCGCTGTCGACCTGACGCTGCAATTGCGCGTCGATCTCGGCCATGCGCGGCGCCAGGGGCGATTGGCGCGACACGGCCAGGCGCAGGTAGTCGACGCTCACGGTCTGCGGCAAGGCGACTATGTCTTCGGCGCCCGGCAACTGCTCGATAAACAGCTGCCCGGTGCGCCGCTCATAAGGGATGAAATCGATGCGCTGGCGGATCAGCTTGCCGAAATTCTGCTGGCTGCTGGAGACCCATTCGATATTGCCGTGCTGCACCACTTCGCGGTCGAAATCCTGGCCGTAGCTCTCACCGAACAGCAGGCCGCCGCGGTAGGCGCGCAAATCCTGCAAGTGCTTGAAGCGCGGCAAGTGGCGACGGTTGACGAACAGCGCGACCTCTTCGCGCAGCACCGGCACCCGGGAAAACAGCAGGCCCTGCTGGCGCTGGCTGGTGCTGTAGGCCAGCACCACATCCACCCGGCCGGCGGCGGCGTCCAGCAGGCAGCGCTTCCAGTTGCCCAGCACCACCACCTGCACCTGATAGCCCAGGTCCCCCAGCACCTGGCGCACCAGGGTCGGCGCCAGCCCGCGCACCTGCTGGCCGTCGCTCCAGGAAATCGGCGGGTACACCGGGTAGTCGCAATAGCGCAGCACGGGCTGGGGTTCCGCGCGTGCCGGGCCGGCCAGCAGGATCAAGCACAGGCCCAGACACAAACCCCATGCACGACGCAGCAATTCAGGCCGCCACGCTGGCGGTGAACAGGTAACCGGCGCCGTGGATGGTGATGATCAGCTCCGGCTCGGCCGGGTCGTCGTGCAGCTTGCGGCGCAGGCGGCCCACCAGCACGTCGATGGAACGGTCGCTGGGCACCCATTCACGGTTGCGGATCTGGTCCATCAACTGGTCGCGGCTCAGGGTGTGGCCGCTGTTGCGCAGGAACACGCTGAGCAACTGGTACTCGCCGTGGGTCAGCAGGGTTTCGCCGCCCTGTGGGTCGATGAGGCGGCGACGGTCAGTGTCCAGGGCCCAGTCGGCGAACTGCTTGACCGGGCTCGGGTGGTTCGCGGGGGTTTGTGGCTGGTAGGCCTGGCGCACCCGGCGCACCAGGTTCTTGGCTCGCGACACCAGCTCGCGGGGGTTGAGGGGCTTGATCACGTAGTCGTCGGCGCCGCATTCCAGGCCGACGATGCGGTCGATGTCGTCGTTGCGCCCGGTGATCAGGATGATCCCCACCTCCGAGCGCACCCGCAGCTCCCGGGTCAGGGTCAGGCCGTCCTTGCCCGGCAGGCGGATGTCCAGCATCAGCAGGTCCACCGTGTGCTGGCCGAGAAAGGCCTCGGCCTGCTCCGCGGTGGCGGCGCAGTGCACGTCATAGCCTTCTTGCGAGAGGTAAGCCTGGAGCAGTTCACGAATCAGCGGATCGTCGTCGACGATCAAAACCCGAGGAGTCATCGCCTGTTTCCTGATTATTTTTATTAGAAAAGAAACCCAGTGCGCAGCAGCCTAGCCATTACTGAACAACCGATCAACAGCCCTGTGTCGGCCGGATGAAACCGCGCCCGCCGCTGGCCAGCAGCCCCTCGACCCAGGCTTCGCAGATCTGCACGCCCTGCTGCGGGCTGAAAGTGCCGGGGTTGAGCCCGGATTCCAGCCACAGGCCGTCGAGCAAGGCGCTGAGGCTGATGGCCGCCAGATCGGCGTCGAACTCTTCCCAACCCTGCTCCCCGGCCACTTGGCTCAGCAGGCTGGCCAGTTCGTTGCGGTACTCGGCGTAGGAATGTTCATGGGCCTGGTTGATCGCCTCGGCGGTCTTCACCGCGCCCCAGAACGCCAGCCAGGCATCCAGCAGGCGCGGGTCCAGCAACTCGGCGCAGAACGAGGCGCGAAAGAACGCCGACAGCCGTTGCCGTGGATCGGGCGCGGCCTGCTCCATGGCTTCGCGCAACAGATTCATGACCCGCCCGGTGATGGCGCGATAGGCCTCGGCCACCAGCTCGTCCTTGCCGGAATAGTGATGGCTGATCAGCCCCACCGAGACTCCGGCCTCGGCGGAAATCTTGCGGATCGACGCGCCCTGAAAGCCGTGACGCTTGAGGCAAGTCAGGGTCGCCTCGATCAGCTCGGCCTTGCGCAGGTCAGGTTCCAGACGGGAAAAGCGCACTTCCTGGCTCATGGGGCATGGCTCCTTGGACAATCGCCGGGCGGCGGAAACTGAACGAATGTACAGCAAGCTTCCCGGCCTCATCCAGCCCCGGTTTCAGGGCAATCGCGCTTAGGCGCGGTAGTCGGGGGCGATGCGCTCCAGCAGGCGCAACAACGCCGCCCAGGCCAGTTGCATGGCGTCCGGATCGTTGAGTTCGCCTTCCTGCAGTGGCCGGCCCGGGTCGTTGAACTGGCGTTCGGTGTGGGCACAGACCGCGTCCGGCGGTAGCACGATCTCCCCCGCCGCCTGGGCCGCCAGTTGGATCTCGCAGGCTTTCTCCAGGTAGTACATGCGCAAAAACGCCTGGCTTACGGTTTCGCCCACGGTGAGCAGGCCGTGGTTGCGCAGCATCAGCACGCTCTTGTCGCCCAGGTCAGCCACCAACCGTTGCTGCTCGCCCAGGTCCAGGGCCACGCCTTCGTAATCGTGGTAGGCCACGCGGCCATAGAACTCCATGGAAATCTGGTTCACCGGCAGCAATCCGCATTTGAGCGCGGCCACCGCGCAGCCGGCCTTGGTGTGGGTGTGCAGCACGCATTGGGCGTCTTCCCGGGCGCCGTGGATCGCGCTGTGGATCACGAACCCCGCCGGGTTCACCGGGTACGGCGACGGCTCCACGGCCTGGCCGTTGAGGTCGATCTTCACCAGGTTGGAAGCGGTGATTTCCTCGAACATCAGGCCGTAGGGGTTGATCAGGAAGTGATGCTCGGGCCCGGGCAGGCGCACCGAGATGTGGGTGAAGATCAGGTCGGTCATGCGAAAGTGCGCGATCAGCCGGTAGCAGGCCGCCAGCTCTTCACGCAGGCGCTGTTCGGTGGCGCTGCGCTCGGCGTTGGCGTAGGGGCTGGGAGCGATGTTGTTCATTGTTGGAGTCCTCCAGGCGGGTGGCCGGTAAACCGGGCCGGCGAACAATAGGACCGGACGCCCGCAGGCGTCCAGCCCGCTGCACTTACTTGCTGGCCCAGGCGTTGAAGCGCTCTTCCAGCTCCTCGCCGTGATCGACCCAGAACTCCACGTTCATCGCCAGGGCGTCCTTGAGGTTCTGCTCCGAGGTCGGCACCCACTGCGCCAGCGCCGGGTCGAGCTTGGCCGCAGCCAGGGTGTTGGTGGGGCCATAGGGGATCTGCTTGACGTAGTCGACCTGGACCTCGGGGCGGTTGGCGAAGGCGATGAAGCGCTTGGCCTGATCCACGTGTTTCGAGCCCTTGATGATCGCCCAGTAATCCATGCCGTACAGGCTGCCGGGCCAGACCACCGCCTGGGGCGCGCCGGCCTGGGCCGCCACCGCGATACGCCCGCTGTAGCTGGAGGTCATCACCACGTCACCGGCGGCCAGCCACTGCCCCGGCTGGGCCCCGGCCTCCCACCACTGGATGTAGGGCTTGAGCTCGGTCAGCTTGGCGAAGGCCCGCTCCACCCCTTGCGGCGTGGCCAGAACCTTGTACACGTCCTCGACCTTGACCCCGTCGGCCATCAGCGCGAACTCCAGGTTGTACACCGCGCGCTTGCGCAGGCCGCGCTTGCCGGGGAACTGCTTGACGTCCCAGAAATCCGCCCAGGACGCCGGGGCCTTGGCCAGCTTGTTGCGGTCGTAGGCAATGGCCACGCTCCACACCAGCACCGCCGAGCCGCAGGGCTGGGCGGCGTCGGTAATCAGCTGCTCGGCGCGGCCCAGGGCCTTCCAGTCCAGGGGTTCGTACATGCCCTGCTCGCAGCCGCGCATCAGGTCCGGGCCTTCGATCTGCACCAGGTCCCAATCGACGTTGCCGGTGTCGACCATGACCTTGATCCGGGCCATTTCGCCGTTGTATTCGCTCTGGATCAGCTTGCTGCCATCGGCCTTGCTGAAGGGTTGGAACAACGCCACGTCCTGGGCTTTTTGTCCGGCTCCGCCGTACGCCACGACCACCATGTCGGGGGCTGCCTGGGCCTTGTTCTGAATCAGCGGCTGGCCCAGGGTCAAACCCAGGGCCAGGCTCAGGGCCAGGAAAGAACAACCGTGCTTGCGGGTGAGCGCTTTCATTCTGTGAATCCTCGTCGCGGTGCCACACCGGCAGGCGCCGGCACAGCCCTTTTTTATTGTTGTGAGGTTCGCGCCAAAAGCGGGCGCAGGTCGAAGCTACTGCAAGCCATAGTAAAAAAACAAGTTGATTTTTTACTGTCGGTAAATTTTGATAGGCCAACAATAACAACGCCAAGGCTGTGCTCCCCTGCCCTTGGCCCGCCTGGAGTCACCCGCAATGACCAGCGCCTTCCCGCACCTGTTCGCACCCTTGCAGATCCGTGGCAAACGCCTGAAGAACCGCATCATGTCCAGCGGCCACGACACCTCGATGCCCACCGACAACCTGGTCAACGACCAGCTGATCGCCTACCACCGCGCCCGCGCCGAAGGCGGCGCCGGCCTGATCGTGCTGCAGGTGGCCGGGGTCCACGACAGTGCGCGCTACACCAGCCACGTGCTGATGGCCACCGACGATGCCTGCATCGACGGCTACCGGCGCCTGGCCGAAAGCTGCCACGCCCACGGCACGGTGGTGCTGTCGCAGATCTTCCACCCGGGGCGGGAAATCATGGAGTCCGCCGACGGCCTGCTGGCGGTAGCCTATGCGCCTTCGGCGGTGCCCAACGAACGCTTCCGGGTCATGCCCCGGGCCCTGGACCAGGAGATGATCGACGAGATCATCCAGGGCTACGCCGACGCCGCCCGGCGCCTGCATCAGGCCGGGCTGGACGGCGTGGAACTGGTGGCCAGCCACGGCTACCTGCCGGCGCAGTTCATCAACCCGCGGGTCAACCGCCGCAGCGACGGCTACAACGGCGAACTGGAACAGCGCCTGCGCTTTATCCGGGAAATTCTCGGCGCCATGCGCGCCAGCACCGATGCCGAATTCATCATTGGCCTGCGGATTTCCGCCGATGAACGCGACCCCGAAGGCCTCACCGAAGACGAATCCCTGGCCGCCGTGCAGTTGCTGCAAGGGCAACTGGACTACGTGCACATCGTCGCCGGCACCTCGGCCTCCCTCGGCGGCGCGGTGCACATAGTGCCGCCCATGGCAGTGGAAGCGGCTTATCTGGCCCGGGAAGCCGGCACCTTCAAGGCCGGGCTGTCGATCCCGCTGTTCGTCACCGGGCGCATCAACCAGCCCCAGGAAGCCGAAGCGATCATCGCCAAGGGCCAGGCCGACGTCTGCGGCATGACCCGCGCGCTGATCTGCGACCCGCAGATGCCCAACAAGAGCGAGCGCGGCCACGCCGAGGACGTACGCGCCTGCATCGCCTGCAACCAGGCGTGCATCGGCCACTTTCACAAGGGCCTGCCGATCTCCTGCATCCAGCACCCGGAAACCGGCCGCGAACTGCTCTACGGCCAGCCCAAGCCCAGCGCTCGCGGCAAACGCATCCTGGTGGTGGGCGGCGGCCCGGCCGGGATGAAAGCCGCCGCCGTCGCCGCCCAACGCGGCCATAACGTCACCCTCTACGAAGCCAGCGCACAACTGGGCGGCCAGATCCAACTGGCGCAACTGCTGCCCCGGCGCAGCGAATTCGGCGGCGCCAGCACCAACCTGCAACGGGAAATGCAACTGGCCGGCGTGGAAGTGGTGCGCAACACCCGGGTCGACCGCGCCCTGATCGAACGGGAAAACCCCGACCACGTGATCATCGCCACCGGCGCCCAACCCTACTGGCCGAACTTCGAACGCGGCGGCGACCTGCAAGTGGTGGACGCCTGGCAAGTGCTGCGCGATGAAGTGCAACTGGGCCGCAGCGTGGTGGTGGCCGACTGGCGCTGCGACTGGATCGGCCCCGGCATCGCCGAGCGTCTGGTACGCGCCGGGCACCAAGTGCAACTGGCGGTCAACGGCACCCACTGCGGCGAAAGCCTGCCGCTGTACGTGCGCGACCAAATGGCCGGCGAACTGCACAAACTGGCGATCCCGATCATCCCCTACGCCCGCCTCTACGGCTGCGACGACAGCACCGTCTACCTGCAACACACCGCCAGCGGCGAACCCATGCTCCTGGAAAACGTCGACAGCCTCGTCCTGTGCCAAGGCCACCAATCGGTGGACGACCTCGGCCAGCAACTCAAAGGCCTGGTGCCCTTCCAACGCATCGGCGACTGCCTGGCACCGCGCACTGTGGAAGAAGCCATCCATGAAGGCTTGAAAGTCGCCTGGGCGCTTTGAGGCTGATTTATACTCCAGGCCTTTTGCAGGACGGGCGCCCGGATGTGCCCGCCTTCCAGGCCTGGAGCCCGCCATGAATCAAAGCAGCAAGACGCCGCCCGCCACCGAGCCCAGCAGCGACAGCCATGCACCCGGCGGCCCACAGTTCCTTGGCACCCGCATCCGCGGCCTGCGCAAACGCCGCGGCCTGACCCTGAGCGAACTGGCGCAACAGAGCGAACTCACCGCCGGCTACATCAGCCAACTGGAACGCAACCTCGCCTACCCCTCCATCCCCGCCCTGTTCAACATCGCCCGCAGCCTGGGCGTGACCATCCAATGGTTCTTCGCCAGCGAAACCCAGACCGCGCCCGAGGATCAGGGCTATGTGGTGCGCAAGAAACAGCGGCTGCAGGTGAATTATGAGAACGGGATTATCGATCAACTGCTGACCCCGCAACCGACCCGGCAGCTGGAGTTTTTGCACTCACGGTTTCCGCCGGGGACCTACAGCAAGGAGAGTTATAGCCATGAGGGCGAGGAAGCCGGGTATGTGCTGTCGGGGAGCTTTGAGCTGTGGGTGGGGGAACGGTATTTTCAGCTGAGTGAGGGGGATAGTTTTAGTTTCTCCAGCCAGGAACCGCATAAGTATGGGAACCCTGGGGAGGAGGATGCGGTGGTGTTGTGGGTGATTACGCCGCCGACGTTTTGAGCTTTCGCATTCAACAGAGCCGGCGGATTAGGATGATGTTCGCCAAAGGGGCTCTATCGACTAAAAATACGCGCTCAGACTATGTCTACAGAATGGATGCAGCATGACTTAGGGCTTTTGTATGGCGTTGAGATAGGCGGCTTTCAGAGACAACTGTATGGTTTTCAAAACCTCTGGATTAAGCAAAGCCAAATCCTTCTCTACTAGCCACTGCCCTGAAGACGGTACTTTCACAACAGCCTTACCATCGAGTTTTGACTGCCCAATATAGACCGTTATTTCCGATTGACAGGCATAGTATTCAGGATTGTTCCAAGTCTTTAAAAATATACGATTCACCACAATCTCGGCCTTCAAGGGAGCATGAGAGTCGGATAAAACCGACTCACTAATAAAACCTTTCCAATCACTTACCGGGATCGCAGAGAATCCCTGATACAGGCTGCCATTGTAGTTTGCTGCGTGCCATACAATGGTGCTTCTTTCTGTACAGTTAACACAGCTCTCCGCCCCCGACACCTTGGTAATATAAACGTCAGTTTTTTGCTTCTGAATTGCTGACAGCTCTGTTTCTGTGCTGTAGGGGGCGAAGTGGAGCTGATTTGTTGTGCAGCCCGCGAGCATTAAGAAAAAAGCTAATGCAAACACCTTTAACATACGAAATCCTTATAAATTAAAATTAAATACCGCCACCAATGCAGACTAAATGCAACCCTAGACACATCAAATCGTCCCGAAGCTCCCTCCCAGACTCTTCCAAGAACCGTACTATTACTTACCAAGATCTTCAATAGCCTTGAAAAACGTATGTAAATCCTCAGCAATTTCCTTAGGCATTAATACTGCCGCCACATCGTCTCGCGTAATTTGAAAGTTCCGTTTTAGAGAATTACCTTTCGTAAATATCTCTTTAGCTTGTGCATCCCTAATGCTTGAGGCTATTTCGCTTTTTGTGGTGTTATCTGGTAAGGCCAGTGCATGCTCATCCTTTTTAAAGAATTTTTCAATTTCAGCTACGTCTACATTTGCAGCCCTGGCGATGGCGGCTTTACAAAGCAAATAACCTTCAATATGCCGCCGCCTCCACTTCATCACGGTAAAATCTTGTTCTTTATTTTTGAAGCCTTTATCGATCAGGGATTCGGACACTGTGCTTGCGGACTCATCATCTCTATCTCGAATACTAATGCATTTGAGTTCAGGAATTTCCTTCTTCAATTGTCTGAAAAGTTGAAGGCGCTCAGAGGCTGTTCCAGTCCAATACCAAGGGGTGATGTTTTTCGGCCACTTAAACTTGGCACGCTCAGCCAGTTTTTGCAGAAATCTCAGATCGCTTGGAGCCTCAAGGATAAGCATTCGCTTATTTTGCATTAAGGAGTGTATGGTCGGGGTGTGAACTGAGCCAATACCAGATAGAACTTTAATTCTACCCTCGGGAGCGTCCAGATACTTAGCACCTGATTTGGCAACGGACAAAATCCTATTATGCTCGTGGAGTCTGATAAGTTCTGGCGAGTGAGTTGCCATTAATATTTGTTTACCTTGTCCCGCAGCCACAGCTTCGAGCGACTGAAGTAAGTCCTTTTGAAGCGCCGCATTCAAGTGAGCATCAGGTTCATCCAATAGGACTATGTTCACTTCAGGGGTCAGCGATAGTGCGTAAACACTAAGCCACTGTAGGAAACCTTGCCCTTCAACCATCAAATCTCGAGCATTGAAACCCGGGTGACTTTTGAAGAAGCCGTTAGAGTCGATCTCTCCCTTGACACACCGGACCTTGAGGTAACTGTGCCAGCGCTCATTGAAAGGCACAATTCTTATATCAGTACCAAACATGCTTTGCATCGCAGAGACTAAAATCTCCCAAGGATCATTTTTGCGCAACCATGCGAGATCGCTATCCTTCAATTTAGTTCGATTCTCTAACAGCTTTGTGCGCTGTCGCTTGTTCTCTTCGTGCAGATCAAACAATACATTTCTAACAACACCTCCTGATAACCCCTGCCCAACAAAGCGCTCACGCATTGCCGGAGTTAGTCTGCCCTCTCGATCTGTAATACCGGCGAAAGGAGGAAGGTAAGCAACAGAGGGGACACTTCCTGCGATCGGCGTTTCATTTTCTTCAATGATTTCCTCCGCAGTTAGATTTGTGGAAGTGGCTTTTACGAATAATCGATCGTTTGCGAGCGACATCCCCATTTCCAAAAAGCGCTCTTCACCGTCTGCGTTGTCCCAGAAAACATTTATCTTTAGTGTGTAGCCGTCTGGCTCGTCAATTTTACTCGTCTTCAGGTTGGTCCAAAGATGCGCCAGGGAGGGAACTTGCAGAGGGGTAAAGTCAACTATGCCTAGTCCTACACCAGTTTTGCCTCCGGCCTGTACCCACCCCCGTCGTCCTTTTTCAATCTCGATCAGAGTCTTGCAAAATTGCCAAGCAGCAAGGGCTTGTAGAATGGTGGATTTTCCAGAGTTATTTCCACCAACCACCAGTGAAAGTTGATCTTTAAGATTTATGGAAGCTTTTTGGTAACGTTTGAAACGGTGAAGGACAACTTTCTTGATGAACATCTATGTTCCTGAGATAAGTCATGTTGGTAAGCAGGATGCGTGGCTTCCTGGATCGCTGGCAATCGTTTGGAGCAGATGGTAGCGAAAAGCCACTGCGTTATCCACCATCGTGCTTCCAAGGCTATTGGGAGCCTACGAGCATATCGTCCAAGATTTTCTGCCTGCGATCTCGGTAACCGAAGTCACCGCTCTTTGCTTACTGATACTCATCTATTACGGGCTGGAAAGTAGATCAGCCCCAAATTAGACCTTAATCAGCGGAGCGCTTCACTCGCCCAACTCATTCCAAACGCGGTTAATCATGAGCCCCCAGTCTTGAGCGACTTCCATTAGCGGCGTCGCTGAGCTTTAGCCTTTCTATTGCCCTGGTGCATCCATGCTCGGCGGCTTTATTGAGAAACCGCACCTGCTCTTGCTTAAGGTTTTGCGTCAACAATTGCGTCGCCATACTCATATAGAGGTTGGCGCGAAAACTTTTTTCGTCGAGCAACACGATTGGATTGCTGTTAGAGCGACCATTTTTATCGCAACTCGGCATCATCGTTGGCTGTGGGTAGTACCTGCTATACAGGGTTTCATCATTGGGCAACGCCTCGACAAGTGACCGATACCCAGGTGTTTTAACCTCATCGAAGCAATAGAAAAGCATCTGCAAACCCGCTGGAGTAAATCCGTTACTGAAACTGGACCTTAGGAGAGTGCAGACTCTTTCGGCGACTTGATCGCGAGATTCAAAAGTCGACAACATCAACGCTAGACGGTACTGCGCTGCTGGATTGCCTTCCTCAGCTGAACGCTTGAGCAAAGGCATTCCTTCTTTTATAAGCAGAAGCATTTCGTCTCTATATTGTTCCTTTTTTTGGTCGGGCACCTTTTCGCTGACTGCTAACTGCTTTCGAAAAGTGAACATATCGTTTTGTGCTTCATCGATTTTTTCTAGGTAAGGCAGCGCCTTGAAGTACAGCTCTTCGCTTTCTGCGGATACTTTTAGATTGTTTTCATTCGCGCTTGCGAATGTAACTAAAAAAACAGAAACAATAGCCAAAAAACTCTTAAGAGAAGCTTTTTCCACTGGGAACGTCCTTTGTATCTTCGTTGTGATTACGATTGCGGCTGAATCGTCCATACATTGGTAGAGAACAGAATGAGTGCTTCCAACGGCCCTGCTGCCTTTCATCACAGCGACTATAAGCAGCCGAATACTGCATCATCTGAATGGGTCTCGGTGCGAACCAGAGGGTTAATATTTTCATTGGTTATTCTTTTAGATTTCTTCCTTTAACATAGAAAGCAAATCTGAAAATGAGTCAGCCACATAAAATATCCCTTCTTGCACTTCCAACTCATGAAAATAGAAAACCACTTTTGGAAATAGAGGACTTTCAGAGTAATCAAAGCACAGATAATCACCGCCACCACCCACGACAATAGGCAGATAGTAATTTGGTAGCTGATGGTGATTTCGCAACGAAAATAGAGCTGTAACGATATTCTCGGTGCTGTGTAAAGGGTCAAGAGTCAAAAGCATGCCGAAGCCGATATCCCATGTTTTACCGCCAACCTCAATGGACAGGCTTCGGTCTTTCGGCTGTCCACCATGAAAGCGTTTTACGCATTCAACGTAATCTTTAGGCAGCGTGAAACGGATAACTTTTTCGATGCCAGCAATCAAATCATCGGACAACGGTTCATGCGCGCCTGAATAAACATCCCACTCCATCAGCGAACCTCCATTTAACTATTATCAGGCGACATTGCCAGTGCAGCATATTACCAATATTCTCATACTCACATTAAGCATATCTTTTGTTGCATAACATCCAAAGCGATGTTCAATCACTTCTGAATGTCCTCTATTGGCAGAAAGCAGCCTCAGCAACCAAAAAATTCCTCCTATCATCTAACTGGAACGCAACCTCCCCCCACACCGAACTATTTAACTTCAACTGCGGCCTGGGCGTGACCATCCAATGGTTCTTCGCCAGCGAAACCCAGACCGCGCCAGAGGACCAGGGCTATTGTAGTGCGCAAGAAACAGCGGCTGCAGGTGAATTATGAGAACGGGATTATCGATCAGCTGCTGACCCCACAAACGACCCGGCAGTTGGAGTTTTTGCACTCGCGGTTTCCTCCGGGGACCTACAGCAAGGAGAGTTACAGCCATGAGGGCGAGGAAGTCGGGTATGTGCTGTCGGGGAGCTTTGAGCTGTGGGTGGGGGAACGGTATTTCCAGTTGAGTGAGGGGGATAGCTTTAGTTTCTCCAGCCAGGAACCGCATAAGCATGGGAATCCTGGGGAGGAGGATGCGGTGGTGTTGTGGGTGATAACGCCGCCGACGTTTTGAGGGTTGGGGGACAAGCTACTTCGACCTCGCAGACCGTAGGTCTGTCTCTACTAGATACTAGGATCGAGTAGTCAATATCTGATTAGAAGGTCGATATTGATCTACCAAGGCACTGTTTAAGTCGAGGTGCCACCGAACGACAACTATCGGCCAAAAGCAGTCGCCCATTTGGCTGGTAAGCAAGACGACCAGCTCTGGCGAGTAACCGTACAGGATAAAGGACGCCCACACCCGGGCTTATCAATCAGCCCTTCTAACGCTGCGCCAGCGAGTAACTGGGCGCAGTAAAAAGCCACTCAGAGGAGCTATGTCAACCCGTGAGTAGCCTTGAGTTGCGAACAAAATCACCCGAGCACGGCAGCCATCATGCTAACTGCATAGTGGCTGACCTGATGCGGCGAGTGAGTTCGCTGTGCTCTTCTGGTGTAAGGGTAATATTTTGCGAGTTCATCTGCTCGCCTACGGAATGCTGTTAACTGGGAACGCATAGCCAGTTTCGAGAAGACGTTATTTCAGAAATAGCACAAGAGCCTGCGCATACGCTGTTTGCGACATTATTTTTCGTACAAAACCTAGGTAAGGTTGAACAGACTTTTATGTTTCGGCTTACCTATTGCGGATCCTCACTCTTTTGGTTTTAGCTGTATAAAGAAAGGCATTTCTTTTTCGGGATGGCCATGCCCATCTGGAGCACGAGGCACAATTTCGCCGTCACTACAATAGCCACCAAGTACCGCCATCTGTCCTACGAGTGCATACATCTGCTGTGTAATTAATCGCTCCTCTTTCGATCTGTCGTCAGTAAAGCAATCGGCGGTCGAAGGTTTTAGACCTATATCTAAAGAAGGTGGAGTGTGCGGGTTGCTACATGTCGAGTTGAGCATATTTTGAGTTAACCCCAACGCCCCCTTAAAGTTTGCACCTGAGACATTAGCTTTCTCCAGTTTGGTATCGTAAAGTTTTGAACCAGAAAGGTTAGCCCGGATTTCTCATGAGGCCGGCAGGCGTGGCCGGTGAAGCCTCGGTGTATCAACAACCTGCCTTCCACCGCTAAAAATTGATCGTTTTTTATTCAATTCCCGCGTATGGGGCGCACTGCCCCCTTTCCCCCATTGAGCCGGGCCGGGGGCGCCCGCCTGTTCAGGTCGGCTTG
Source organism: Pseudomonas saponiphila (assembly GCF_900105185.1). Classification (NCBI taxonomy): domain Bacteria; kingdom Pseudomonadati; phylum Pseudomonadota; class Gammaproteobacteria; order Pseudomonadales; family Pseudomonadaceae; genus Pseudomonas; species Pseudomonas saponiphila. The sequence continues at coordinate 3,488,457 of NZ_FNTJ01000001.1, forward strand.
AGGCGGGCAACCAGCCCCGCAAAGAGTTCCTGATGCGGATAGGCCTCGCTGATCAGCACGCGGATGCGCCGGCTGTTGCGAATGATCACCGCACCGATCTTGAGCAGTTTCAAGCGCAGGTTATGGATGCTCATGCGCGCCAATGCGGTGCCCTGGAGATGATCGCGTAGCCGTTCGAACAGCACATAGGCAAAGGCCGACAGCATCAGCCGCCACTGGTTGGTCCACCAGCGTGGGCTGGAGGTGCGGTCGGCGAACAGATCCAACTGTTGGTCCTTGATCCGATTCTCCATGTCGCCACGGCCGCAGTAGTCTTCGTAGTACTGCTGGGCAGCATCCTCGGCAAAGCGGGACACGACGATGAAGCGTGGATTGGCACCCTGCTCGCCATGTTCCAGGCGCGACACGACCAGGCGGCGCCTACGCCAACTACCGGCCTGATAGAGGAAGCGATACACGCCGGACATCTTCTGCCCGGTTTCTTGGTAGGCCTCGGCGACAGCTTGCATGGCCGGCGCCGCCATCCGCTGCAGGCGGGTGTTGCGGGCCAGACCCACCACATAATCCACCTGCTTGCGGTCACACCAGTCGAGCATGCGATGTCGGCAAAAACCGCCGTCACCGCGGAACACGATGCGGGTCTCTGGCCAGAAGCGGCGAATGAACTTGACCAGCAGTGCCAGGATGGCCCAACTGTGTCGGGCGCCATCGATGTTGCTCGGGCGCAAATAGCTCACCAGCAGATGGCGACCACAGAACACATAGAGCGGCAGGAAGCAGTAATGGTCGTAATAGCCATGGAAGAAGCGCCCTTCCTGATCACCATGCACCGGCACATCGGTCGCATCGAAGTCGAGCACGATCTCAGCCGGCGCCTGGTCATGCTGGGCGATGAAGTGCTCCCACAGCAGGCGATGGGCTTGCACCACCGTTTCGCGATCGGCTTGCTGTTCCAGGCGCCCCAGAGTGGATTTGCCGGCCAGCGGTTGCAGGCGGTTGACCGCAGTCTGCAGCGCGTAGTCATGGCGCAGGCCGTCATGATCGTTGAGATCCTCGTAGCCGGCGGCCAGTGCATAGATACGCTGGGCGAGCAGTGTCTGCAGTCCATGCTGGACACGCCCAGGATCACGCCGATCGGGAACGATTTTGGCCAGGCGGCGGGTCAAGCCATGTTGCCGGTCGACCTCGCGCAGCAGCAACAAGCCCGCATCCGAGGTGATGTGACCACCGGTGAAAGAGGCCTCGACGAGGCGGCGAGAGAGGGGTGAAAAGTGGAGTTTTTCTGGTAGCATTTTGTGCGCGGCTGAAGACTTATGGGGCTTTGTTTGGCGACAAGAATCATAAGGCTTTCAGCCGTTTTTGTTTATGCGGTCATGAGAAATCCGGGTTAGCATCTTTAAGCTCTGTAAACGTTAGGTCAGCATTTGAAAGGTCAGACTGTGAAAAATCTGATCGTGAGAGGTCTGATCCATTTAGCGTGGTATTCTTAAAGCTTGCCCATCTAACAATTGAGTCAGAGAAATCCGTATAAAGCATATTGGATCGGTCGAATATTGAACTATCGGCTGTAACCCTTGCGTATGAGGATGCATTTAGTTCGCTTTGAGTAAAGTTGGCCATATATAACTGTGACTCAATAAACTTAGCACCCGTACCTCTGATCCACTGCCCATTCATTCGGCTTAGATTCAGCTTTGACAAGTCTTGGCATCGGAGAGCTGCCCCCTCTAAATTCACACTATCGAGAGGCAGCTTCGCCGCCCGTATCGCAGAGATAGACTCGGGAAACGTAGGAGGGAGCGGTGCATTTCTTGCGGAGTGAACTACCCTGACTGACTTTTCCAGCAATGCCTCTGCTTCTGGCTTATAAAAATACAAACCGCTCAGTGCGGTGCATCCTATTATTGTCGCTACAATCCCACCAGATTTAAGACGATATTTTTTTCTGTCCAACCTTAGTTCTGCATCAAGCATTGCTTTAGCAGCTGAAACAGTGACGCATTTATTTTCGATCAGTCGCGAGGGTACGCCGGCTTTCGAGATAATGGATGTAAAAATATCCACCCCAGGCAAATCTAAAGTGCTGGCTTTTTCAACCTTCTGAAAAATCATGCTGCTTAAGTTGTGCAGTTTGGATACCGATAGCTTTTGTAGATCAGGGAGCGAGAAAAAGTCAGTTGCTAACCCTTCTCGAAAATCCTCTAAGCTTCTGCCTTTGATGAACTCCAACTTAAAGATTATGCTAGTTGTGATTTTTGTCGATTGACCTATGGATGCAGATAGCTTGCTCAACTCTTCAAGATATTTAGACTCCAAAGGGACGTGAGCTGAGTTTGTAATTGCTTCTTTCAACGACAACAAGCTAATTTGTTGCCTTGAGCTATTTTTAGTTAACTCAGAAGGGAGGTAGGGCAATGCATTTGAATATATAAAATAATTATCTATTTCGCTTCCCTGGCTATTCTCCAGGCGTCCAAACTTTTTAATAGCCTTGACAATCTCCTTGTCTCTCAACACCCATTTTTTAGTGGACTCCCTAGTTTTTACTTGAAAAACATCAAATCTCCCATTGTACTTTACACCCAGTATGTCGTCATGATATTCAAACCAAAATTCTTTGTAGGTTTTTCTTTTTATTGCCTCACAAATCAGCGTGACTCCGACCGCACTTTGATATGCATAGGCTCTGCGTACTTCGGGTGCGATATCCATCGAAAGCGATGGGTCCAATCCAAGTGCCACAACGCTTTCTTTTAAACTATCCTGTGACTTCAATTCGTGCTCTCCCATAATGATCAAAGTCTGGGGGCACTACGAGCTCATTTCAAGTCGCTTCTGCTGAAAATCGTCAAAAATGGCATAGTTTTGAGCCTCCAAAGGTATTTCTTGAAGGCCGAGATAGTAATAGCAGGCTACCCAAGGAATGAGTCAAAGCGATCCGCAACGACGAGAGCCTCCGTTGAAAAACGCGGTCTGCAAGGGCTCCCAAATCAGTAGTGAATAGGCTCTAATTTCGTAAAAATCTTAGATAACTACTCGTGGCCGTTTGCAGTCCTCCCTCAGAGGCAGCTTTGGGCCTAAAGCATGGTCAGCGTTGCGTTGTCTCAACGCAAACTTCAATTCCCACACGTCCACGAAGCTCCACTTGAAATTTAACTGACCAAGCTACACGCTCAGCTTCACTTTTATTTATACGCAGAGATGTTAGCCAGTTTCATATCCGGCATGTCCGCGCATCGTCTCGCTGGCAGAGTTGCCGCACTAGGTGCACCGACTCGCAGCAGGTGGTGTGCAGAAAACTTATAAGCCGCTGATTTTATTTATGAATATCCTTTCAAAAATTAAGGTATTGCACTCCATGCTGGCAAATGGCAATTTCTCATTCGGATCAGGCCATCACCGAATGGAAACAACATGCCAAACACTTATAATATTTACAAAATTAAACACCACAAGGTAAAAGAACTAAAGGAAAAGCTTAAGTCCGTAGGCTTGGTAGAGCAGAAGACCCTTCCCATCTCGAATTACTCGAAGACTTTTTACTTTTCAGAAAACATTAGAGGAAATGATGTTTGGTGGTGGGAAACATACAGAGAATTCTTTAATGACAATGTAAAAGAACCCAAGAATACTTTTAACTTTGGTGTGTTGCTATGCCAAAGTCTAAAAAACGAAGAGCAAATATATGCGGTGAGCCTGGGGAAGGCTCACTTTTATCTCTCCAAATTTATTTACCTCGATTTCGGGATCGATCTTGCGATACGCGTTGCAGACGAAAACTCAATACTGCTAAAAAAAAGCCGCTACTTCACGGGCACAAAGAGGCAAGACGTGTCCTCCTATCAACACTTCCAGACAGATAGCTATGAAGCAGGTGAATCGGTCGACCACTTAAAGCTCAAGGCCGCTAACAAGGAAATATGGGGTGAGCGCAACATAATTTTTGCCGACTCCATTCAAATGGATATGGACAAACAACCTTTAGAATTGTCCGCAATTTTCCAACAGATTGATGAAAGTTTCCGTGGTGAAAAAATCATCAACTTGCCTAAACTTGAGTCAGTAGGTGCCGAAGCAGCAGGTGAACTTGACAAACTATTGCTCGATCACCTCAAAAATGCAAACGGTCAGGTTTTGATCGAAGAATTTCAGGTACACGGGATAGCCATATGCTTTAGCTTCCATGATTACGATTATGAAATTAAGGCAAAAGTAGACAAGGGCAATCATCGCAAGGCTTTGGGCAATACCATCGACATTCAGTCTATCTCGGACTTCCTGGGCGACCACTCCGACATCACTGACATTAACAACGTTACTGTTCAATTCAAAAGCGAAGATACGGGCCGATTCACACGAACCCTGAAGGAAATTCTTGACTGCCCAATCGAATACGAAGAGCAACAATATTTCCTAAAGAATGGTGAATGGTTTCTCTTTAATCAAACATTCATGAGCTACCTGAAGCGATCACTAGACGGTATTGAAATCAAACTGGAAGAGCCACTGGTTGAATCTGCATTCATTGCTTGGCAAACAGAGAAACGAAAAAATGCTAAACCAAACGACGACAAAATTGATTATCGAGAGGCGTATTTTAGTCAGAAAGTATGTAAAGAACGGGGATACCAGCCTCTAGACCGGGTCCTAACAAATATTAAATCACTCGAACAAAAAAGACGAAGCTATCAAGTAGAAGTTGCCGATATCTATAACGACGGAGAAATCATATCGGTAAAAATATCAAAGAAAAAACCATAACTAATCTACAATATCGAGCAATCCCGAGATGCCATCACACTGATAAAAAACAAGACAATAAAGTTTGATAGCGAACTTCATGGCGCAGCCCTTTGGTTCGTATTTGAAGAGGATGTAGAAAAAATAACTGATGTTAACTCCATTCAATTCCTTCTGGCAGTAGAATCCTGGCACAAGTTAGTTAGAAACTATGGACTCACCCCTAGAATTTATATATCCAAGCACGAAAGAGACATTAAAAAAGAAGGGAAGAAAAAAGCGTAAAACTCAATAATAATTTTAGAAGCCTACTCAATATTTTAAGCGCTACCACGCTCAACGCATTGACTCATCAAGCGACTCAGCTTTTGAAGTTATTAGTAAGTTACGGTTTTGTGCAGGTGATCAGATTCAACAACGGGGCGTAGTGTTTCTTGAAAACATCCAGTAGCAAGTAATTCGTACGGAACAATACAAATGACTGCCGAGCTCACCTATACTGCGACTTGTCGCAACAATCATTTATTTATATTGGACGGTCTAACCGATGGCGAGAGTCAGACGGGGCGTCGGCTGCACGAAGATGTTACTGACTTCGCAAATAGTATCGGTCGACATAACTACTGCACGCGGCATGTAATAAAAAACAGAAACATGCTTGTAGCTGTTTTGAAGGCCATAGAAACCGAGTGCAAAGCAAGTGTATTGTTTCCGGCACTGCACTTTGAGTGTCATGGAGACGGGGAGAAAGGATTATGGCTTGCGGCCAGCAACGAATATATATCGTGGCAAGACTTGGCAATCCTCATTACTCCAGTAAACGCAGCCACACGCAACAATGTCTCCGTGATACTTGCCTCTTGCGAAAGTTTTAAACTATGCGAATCGGTAGATATCAAATCGCCCTGTCCATTCCACTTCATGATTGCTCCAAATCAGAAGATTGAAGCTGGAGCAACACAAGACTCACTTTTGCCATTCTACAAAGAGGTTATTTTAACCGGGGAGTTCAACAAAGCCCTTGCATACTTGGATGCAAAATTTATGTATTTCATCGCTGGCGAGTGGTTTTATACGCGAATAGCTAGCTTCTACAGCAATCATTATAGCGCGAAGGACAAACAAGAAATCATGAAACAGATGATTGATGCTGAAGTCGCGAAGGCAGGCTACTCAAATCGTCAGTTGATAAGATCAATCAGGCCGAAGGTGAAAAAGTTTTTATCCGATCAAAAGGAGTTTTACCAAGCAGTAGAAAGTCAGTTTCTTCATGGGAGCACGAATGTGCCTTATGCCGATCTAAAGAAGTTTATCGATCTTAACAAGTCGTCCAGATAGATTGGCCGCATACCTAAATCGCACAATAGAGACACCGCTTATCTAGTAGCGATAAGCGGTATTTTTATCTACCTCATGCGATGTTGCCCTAACTCAGAGCCCCTCCCTCAACCGCTCTTCCACCCAACCCCAAACAAACATCATCAATAACCGCCTTACCCATCTCCGCCAAGAAGTGCGAAGCCCAAGCATAACGCTCGCCCTGCTCTTCCATAGCGGCATCCAGCGCAAGTTTCTTAGCGTAGTACAGCAGTGTCGAAGCGTGGTCCAACGCCTGCTGCAAAGGCACATCAGCATTGACGCGAAACAACGTTAGTTCAGGATCGGCACATTGGCCAAAGGTGACAAAACCTTGGGTTTTGATTGAGTTTGAATGGCTCATCGTGCACCTCCCACCAGGGTCTGGCAGCAGAGGCTATTGAGCGGAGGAAGGTGAATGGAACAGCAGCAAATTACGGACAGATTACCGGCAGACATGATTGAAACTCCCTGTTCAAAATGTGCCTGCATCTGTTCGGGTTCTCAGGCCCGGTCGCTGATTTTGCAGCGACCGCCGCAGACTAGGCGCTCTGCTCAGGGTCCGGCAACCGCTAAACCGTAGCCGGTTATGTCGCTCGGATTAGCGAGCCGTTATGCTCTCCCCCACCCCGGATAAGGACATCTGCCCCCTCATGATCGACCGCGAACACCTCCAGCAAAACGGTTACCAATTGCTGCGTCAGGCGCTGCCCGCCGACTGGCTGGATGAGCTGCGGGCCGCTTTCGAGGCAGGGGTGATTGGGCCTGAGCAGTGGCCGGTGCCTCGGGGCCACGATTGGCGCCATGCGCTGGTGGATCTGGATGCACGGGTGCAGGCGGTGTGTCGTTTGCCGGCGCTGTTGGCAGGGGTGGGCGAGTTGATTGGGGAAGGCTTTTTTCTGTCACAGGTGGAGGGGCGTGAGCCGTTGGCGGGGGGCGGTTATCAGCGGCTGCATCGGGATTTGTCGGCGCAGCGTCTGGGTGATCGGGTCACGGTGCTGGTCTATCTGGATGACTATGGGCCGCACAACGGCGCGACGCGTCTTGTGCCGGGCAGTCATCGCCCCGGGGAGCAGCTGGCGCCCTTTGATTTCGATGATGAATCCCAGGTGGTGCAGTTGGCCGGCAGCGCCGGGGACATTCTGTTGTTCGATGCCGATCTGGTGCATGGGGCCAGCCTGAACCCCAGCGGTGCGCGCCGTCGCACGTTGCTGATCAGTTATGCGGCCCAGGCGCTGTACGCAGCCGATCTGCAGACGCGCAAGCTGCGCGTGGTGCGCATGGACACCGGCGAGCGCTTCGAGCCTGCTGATTTTGTGTGAGTGGGCTTGGGTACCAAGGCGGTGTCTGCCGATGCCCGGCGCGGCCCTTCCCTGCTTCCCCTTCACTGCGCCAGGCGGCTGGCCAGGTGTTGCAGCGCTTGGGCCAGTTCCAGGGCCTGTTCTGCCGTCAGTTCCACCGGGTCGTTGTGCGGGCTGATGGCCTTGAGATGAATGGCACTGCCCTGCTCTATCCATAGGCGCACGGCGCCTTCGCTGTTCTCGAAATAATCCGTTGTGCGGTCAGCCGACATGCTCATTCACCTTGTGCGTGGGCGCTGGCCAGTTCCAGCAGTCGGGTGAAGTCGGCGATGGCGAAATACAGGTCATCGCGGGTGTCGCCGTCCCAGTCTTCGACGGCTTCCCTGTCTGCCTTGAGTGAGGCGATGCGGGTTTTGATCTCGGCGATTTCCGCCGCGCCGCACTGGGTGGCGATGGCCTCCCAGCGTTCCTGGGGAATGTTTTGCTGGACCGACAGCCCGGCTTGGGCTTGGGCGATCAGTGCGGTGAGTTGGCTCATAGGGGTATTCATCCTGAAAATGCAGCCTTTGAATCGGGGCGCGATCGCGGGCTGGAATGTGCAGAGGCGCAGCGTGTGCGTCAGGCGCTTTGAGGCGGTTCACTGTATCGGGTTCAAGCCCAAACAACGACCTCAAGAGTGGAGCCAAACCCATGTCCGCCATGCCACTGGAGAACTCGTTGTAGGCGTCTCCCCCAGGGTGCTGACAAGGTCACATGTCGCTAAGCGTCCCGTGAGCGCAGCGTGCGGTTCTCAACGACAAGGGCAAGGGCAAGGGCAAGGGTGTCCGGGCAACGGCCATGACATTGCTTGGCGCCCATAGCCGGGCAGTGCTGGCCGGCTATGGGCGGATAGAGAACCTCAACGGCTCGCTTTCAGCGTTTCAAGCATCGCCGCGGCGGCCAGGCTGTGGACTTTGCGGGTCGGGTGCCATTCATCCCAGTAGTAATGGGTATCTGGATCCGCACACACGGGTTTGACGTCCGGGTAGGTGGCTTGGCACGGGGTATCCAGATCCTTCAGGCCCGCCACCTCGGGGGCCGCGCGAAGTGTGTTGCTGAAGGCCAGGTGATCGAAGTAGCCAATGCTCACGTGATGGGCGTTAGCCAGTGCTGTCAGCACGGCGGGCAGTTTTTGTTCGAGTATCTGCTGGTAGTGCGTTGCGTTCTTGACTTGATTGCCCTGCACCACAGCCGGCACATGGCTCAAATCCGTGGTCCCCACCACCATCAGGTGTTTCGCGCCTGCGGCGATCAGCGCCTCGGTGCTCTTCTGTATGTTTGCCACGCTGTTCTGGCCAAGCACGTCGATCGTTTCCGGGTGCGAGAAGTCGGCCCATTCAAAAAAGTCGTTGGCGGAGATGAAAATGAAATAGAGCGCATTGGGATCCGCTTTGTGTGTTTTAGCGGCTTTCAAATGATCGGCGATTTGGCCGAAAACCCCGGTGTCGCGAGAGGGCTGCATCCAGGCGTAGTAGTTGCCGTTGCCGCTTTTGGCGCCGCCAATGGCGTAGTCGGTCAAGGGGATTTTCAAGGCCTGCGCCAAGTGCTCGACCGCGGTGGGACCATTGCTCCAGCGCCCCTGCCAATACAACGAACCGGGTAGCTCCTGTGCCTCTTTGACCTTTTGCGCGGCCATGGTTCGGGTGAAGGTTTCACCCGCGCCATTGTCAGAGTAGCTGTCACCGAACGCATAGAGATGATCGTAGCCCGGGCCGCCAAAGGCGGTTGAGGCGGTCATGGTCAATAGAGCGGCCAAGCAAGCGCGTCGAATCATTGAAAGTCTCCCGGGTGGTGGTCCTAGACTACCGGCGGCGACGTTTTGCCTTGCCACGCTTGCGACCTGCATTTAGCCGAGGGCGCAAAGAGTGTGCTGTTCGCGACAGGTCGCTGGCGGGTTGATCCAGCGTAAGCGCCCAGCCTCCGCTCATGGGGTTTTTCAGCCCTGGGAGGGCTCGAGCTTGACCGGCATCCGGGCCAGTGCCTCGCTCAAGCCCGTGCGCGGCGCCAAGACGGCGGACGGTAAGCCTCTCGCACTTTGCCCGGCCTGGGGTGTGCGCCGGGGGATTTTGACTCCGCGTATTGTTTTGGGTGCTTGGCAGCGCCGCACGGGTCGGTTTCAATGACCGCCCTTTTTCATGTTCAGGAGCTAGAAGGATGCAGCTTTATTACCGCTGGGCGGCCGCATGGGTCATGGCGTGGGTACTGGGAACCGGGCTGGCCCAGGCCGAGGAACGGCCACAGGTGGCGGACAAGGTGCTGGCCTACACCGGGCCGCATGGGGTCAAGGTCTGGACCCTGCGCATCGGTGAGCGCAGCGCCAATCAGGCGCTGGTGCAGGTGGAAGACGCCGACCACGACTGGAACATGCGCATTCAGAAAATGAACGTCGAGCAAACCGATCGCGACACCCGTTACTTCACTCAGGCGGACGGGCAGAAGTTCGTGGCGCTGTTGCTTCAGGAAGGCTATGGCGAGCTGCATCTGCCGGGTGAGGCCAAGCCGCTGAAGGTGGGTTATGACAGCAACCTGTCCAGCTATGGCGATGCCCAGGCGTTTCTCAATGAGTACCTCAAGGCGCAGTAAAGCGTCGGGCGGGCGCGACCGCTCTGCAACAACGCCTCCCTAGGGAGGCGTTGTCGTTTTACCCGGTGTGCATCCCTCTCAACGCAGACCAAACCGGTCCAGGTTCATGACGCTGAGGGCCCGCCCCCTTTCTTATGAACTCTGGATGATCAGGGCCCCGGCCACCAGGTCCTCGTCATCAATGCCTTGCTTCAATAGCAGGTAGCCGGCTCCGCCGACCAAAATGCCCTTGTGCTCTTGAGCGGCCCTGGTCAGCCGGGAGTTGTTGATCTGCAGCACATGGTTCAAGCCTGGGCGTGTCTCTTGCCCCTGAATCCAGGCGGGTATTCCGGCGATCTTGGCCAGGCCGTCTTCGTCGCTGTCCTCGCCGCACTGGGTGGCAATGGCCTCCCAGCGTTCCTGGGGCGTGTTTTGCTGGGCCGAAAGCCCGGCTCGGGCTTGGGCTTGGGCGATCAGCGCTGTCAATTGGCTCAGGGATGTTGCTCCTCAAGAGGCTGGGGCACGCCAGCGCTAGCCTTCCGCGCCGGGCGGGTGGCCAAAGTGGGCCTTGTAGGCGTGGCTGAAATTGGCCGGGTTGGCGTAGCCCAGTCGGTAGGCGATCTGCGCCACGTGCCATTTGCGCTGGCGCAGCAGGGTGCGCGCCAACTCCATGCGCTGGCGACGCACATACTGCAGCATCGACTGGCCGAAGACCTGGGCAAAGGCGCGGCGCAGGGTGGTCTCCCCTACTCCCAGTTGCTGGGCCAGTGCCTGGCTGCCTGGCGGGTCCAGCAGGTGGGCATCGAGCTGGCGGCGGGCTTCGTGGGCCAGGTCCAGTTGCCCGCGCACCGTGGGCGCCGCAGGGCGCTGGCCCTGGAGGTGCACCGCCAGTTCCACCAGCACCGCCAGGCTCAGGCTTTCCTGGTGCAGGCGTTGCAGGGCGCCTTGGTACGGCGACTGGTAGAGCCGCTCCAGCAAGCTGCCCAGCGCCCGGCAGCGCTGAAACTGGCGAAAGCGGATGCCGTCGTCCAGCAGGCCGAGCAAGGGCTGCAGCGTCGTGTCTTCCTCGGCCAGCTCCCGCACATAGCTGCCGGCAATGCGCAGGCCGGCCATGCGGGCGTGGCTGCCGGCGGGCATCTGGTCCAGCGCTTCCATGGTCTCGCTCAGGCCCAGGGCCTGGGGTGCGCCAGGGGTGTAGTGATGGCGCTGGCCGTCGATCCGGTGCTGCCATTGCCCGGCCAGTACCTGGACGATGCACAGGCTGTCGGGCAATACCTTGTGGATGCGCAGCGGCTCGGGAAATTGCAGGTTGCAGTCGAAGTACTGCAAGTGCGGGCGCACGGTGCGCGCGCGGTAGTGGCCGATGGCGCTGCCCATCACCCGCCGGGCACTGGGGTCGAACACCCCGGCGCGGGCCAGGCCGACCGGCCGATCAAAGCAGAATTGTGTATCGAGGTAGGGGTTCCAGCATTCCATCGGCAAAGCGTGTCCATGGGGTCTGTTGCTACGGCGGCCAATGGTAACTCACTCACACTTTGCGCAGCGGCGCTTGTGAGCAGCGGAATCTTTCTTGTGAATGGCGGCCAAAGCGCTTGGCAGGGCAGCAGGTGCCGACTTCAATGAGCGGCTTTTTCAGATGTCAGGAGTTTGAACCATGCAGTTTTATTGCAAATGGACGGCCGTGTGGGCCATGGCGCTGGCCCTGGGAAGCGGCCTGGTCCAGGCCGATGAGCGGCCCCAGGTGGCGGATAAACTGGCGGCCTATGTCGGCCAGCAGGGGGTGAAGGTCTGGACCTTGCGCATCGGTGAGCGCAGTGAGCACCAGGCGCTGGTGCAGGTGGCGGACGTGGATCACGACTGGAACCTGCGCATCCAGAAAATGGCCATGGAAAAGAGCGCCAGGGACACCCGCTACGCCACCACCGTCGATGGGCAGAAATTCGTCGTGCTGGTGCTCCAGGAAGGCTGGGGCGAGCTGTACCTGCCGGGTGAGGCCGCGCCGGTGCGGGTGCGCTATGACGAGAACCTGTCGAGCCAGGGCGACGCCCAGGCGTTCCTTACCGACTACCTCAAGGCCCGGTAAGCCCCGGGGTCAGAGCCGGCGCAGCGGCTGACGTTGGTGCCGGCTGGCCAGCGCCTGGGCGCTCGGCCTCTTTGTTTTCTGTCATTCAAGGACTTGTTTATGACTTCAACGCTGCAACCCGATGCGTCCCGCGCCGCTCAGCGCGAACAGGTGATCGCCCAGCTCCAGCAGGTGATCCAGCGTGTACCCGAGCAGAGCGAATTCACCAACACGCGCCGTTATCAGGTGCTGGGGCCGCTGTTCACCCTGATTTCCCTGGCCATGCTGGCCTGGGGTATCCACCAGGGCAAGACCGGCATGCTGCTGTGCGGGCTGTTTCTGACCGCCTTGTTCGCCCTGGTTACCTGGCAGCATCGCCACGACGGCCAGCATGCCTTCATGCGCTTGACCCGGCGCCAGCTGTTCGTGGATTCCCTGAGTGCACCGGTCAACCTGACGGACGTGGTGGATATCCACGTCAAGGACGAGGGTCTGGTAACCCTGCAGCAGTTGACCCTGCGCCCGGGCAGCTCGCTGCCGACCCACAGGCCCGTGCGCCAGTTGTTCGGCAACCAGGCCATGGCGCTCAAGAGCCCCGAACCTCACATTCGCATTCATTCCGCCGGGTTGATGAGCGGGGGGCGCAAACTGGCCATCGATGACATCGCCGCGCTGCTGGATGCCTACTGCCAGGCGGCCAATGCACAACAGCAGCTGGATGAGTTGCAAGGCCGTGGATAACGCCGAAAAAGAAGCCTTGCTGCTGCAACTGCAGGCCGATGCCGACGGCCCCCAGCGCTGTTGCGAGATTCGCGAACGCTCCCTTGGGCAAGCAGTCATGCTGGCCCTGCTCTCCCTGCTGCTGGTGCTGGTGGGCGGCTGGCTGGCCAGCTTGCCTGCGGCCTGGCAGTTGCGCACGGCCCAGCTGTGGTTCTGGCTGCCCGGGGCGCTGCTGCTGGGCGCCGGGCTTATGGGCCTGGCGGCGGCCGAGGCCCTGCGCCGGCGGCATGGCCAGCGGGTGCTGGCGCTGACCGCCGACACCCTGCAGTTCGCCAATGCGCCCGAACCCGCGCCCTGGGTGTGCTTCGATGGTTTCGAACTGGAGCAGCGCCACCTGAGCCTGGGGCTGGTGTTCTCGGTGATGGCCGGCAGCCGTGCGCCGACCCTGACGCCGGCGTGCTTCAAATCCCTAGCCGCGCCCCACGCCTGGCCGGTGGCGGCAGGCATGCGCGTGCGGTTGTGGCTGTTCAACCCGATGCTCGATGGCCAGCGCCTGGATTTTCAGGCCCTGACCGACCTGCTCTACGCCTACCTGAATGCGGCCCAGGCCCGCAGCACCCTGGGCCAGCTGTTCCCGGAGGTGCAACGGGTGGGTGCCGGGCAGTAGCCGGGCCATGAAAAACGCCTCCCTAGGGAGGCGTTGTGGTTTTACCCGCTTGGCAACCCTCTCAACGCAAATCGAACCGGTCCAGGTTCATGACTTTGTCCCAGGCGGCGACAAAGTCCTTCACGAACTTCTCCCCCGCATCCGCCGCCGCATACACCTCGGCCAGGGCCCGCAGTTGCGAGTTTGAGCCCAGCAGCAGGTCCACCCGGGTACCGCTCCATTGGTATTGCCCCGTGGCGCGGTCGCTGCCCTCATACAGGTCGCGGGCCTCGGACTGGGGTTTCCATTGGGTGCCCATGTCCAGCAGGTTGACGAAGAAGTCGTTGCTCAGGGTGCCCGGGCGTGCGGTGAACACGCCGTGGGGCGATTGCCCGACATTGGCCCCCAGCACCCGCAGGCCGCCCAGCAGCACGGTCAGTTGCGGGGCGGTCAGGGTCAGCAGTTGCGCCTTGTCGATCAGCAGGGCTTCGGCAGTCACGCCGCTGACCGGTTTGAGGTAGTTACGGAAGCCGTCGGCCACCGGTTCGAGCACGGCGAAGGATTCGACGTCGGTCTGTTCCTGGCTGGCGTCCATGCGTCCCGGGGCGAAGGGCACGCTGATGCTGTAGCCGGCATTTTTCGCCGCCAGCTCCACCGCCGCGCAGCCGCCGAGGACGATCAGGTCGGCCAGGGACACGCGTTTGCCACCCGTCTGCGCGCTGTTGAAGGCGCTCTGGATGGCTTCCAGGCCCTGCAGCACCTGGGCCAGTTGCTGCGGCTGGTTGACCTCCCAGTCTTTTTGCGGGGCCAGGCGAATCCGTGCGCCGTTGGCGCCGCCGCGCTTGTCCGAGCCACGGAAGGTCGAGGCCGAGGCCCAGGCGGTGGACACCAGTTGCGCCACGGACAGGCCCGAGTCGAGGATCTGTGCCTTGAGCTGCTGGATGTCCTGGGCGTCGATCAGTGGGTGGTTCACGGCGGGAATCGGGTCTTGCCAGATCAGCTCCTCGGCCGGCACTTCCGGGCCCAGGTAACGGGCGCGTGGCCCCATGTCGCGGTGGGTGAGCTTGAACCAGGCGCGGGAGAAGGCTTCGGCCAGTTGCTCGGGGTGCTGGTGGAAACGCCGGGAAATCGCCTCGTAGGCCGGGTCGAAGCGCAGCGACAGGTCGGTGGTAAGCATCGACGGGGCGCGGCGTTTATTCGGGTCGTGGGCGTCCGGCACACTGTCGGCCCCCGCGCCGCCCTTGGGTCGCCATTGGTGGGCACCGGCGGGGCTGGTGGTCAGTTCCCATTCATAACCGAACAGGTGGTCGAAGAAGTCGTTGCTCCAGCGGGTCGGGGTGGTGGTCCAGGTCACTTCCAGGCCGCTGGTGATGGCGTCGCCGCCGACACCGGTGCCGAAGCTGCTGCGCCAGCCCAGGCCCTGCTCTTCCAGGCCGGCGGCTTCCGGTTCCGCGCCGACGTGGCTGGCCGGGCCGGCGCCGTGGGTCTTGCCGAAGGTGTGGCCACCGGCGATCAGGGCCACGGTTTCTTCATCGTCCATGGCCATGCGGGCGAAGGTTTCGCGGATGTCGCGGGCCGCGGCCAGGGGGTCGGGGTTGCCGTTGGGGCCTTCCGGGTTGACGTAGATCAGGCCCATCTGCACCGCGCCCAGGGGGTTTTCCAGCTCGCGGTCGCCGCTGTATCGGTTGTCGCCGAGCCAGGTGGTTTCACTGCCCCAGTAGACGTTGTCTTCCGGCTCCCAGACGTCCTGGCGGCCACCGCCGAAGCCGAAGGTTTTAAACCCCATGGACTCCAGGGCGACGTTGCCGGTGAGGATGATCAGGTCGGCCCAGGAGATCTTGCGCCCGTACTTCTGCTTGATCGGCCAGATCAGCCGCCGCGCCTTGTCCAGGCTGACGTTGTCCGGCCAGCTGTTGAGCGGGGCGAAGCGCTGCTGCCCGCCCCCGGCGCCACCGCGGCCGTCGGCGATGCGGTAGGTGCCGGCGCTGTGCCAGGCCATGCGGATGAACAGCGGCCCGTAGTGGCCAAAATCCGCCGGCCACCAGGGTTGGGAATCGGTCATCAAGGCCAGCAGGTCGCGCTTCACTGCGGCCAGATCGAGGCTGTTGAATTCAGCGGCGTAGTCAAAGTCCTGAGGCATCGGGTCGGACAGCTGCGAGTGCTGGTGGAGGATCTTCAGGTTCAGTTGGCCGGGCCACCAGTCACGGTTGCTGGTGCCTTCGCCGGCGGTGTGCTTGAACGGACACTTGGATTCATTGGACATGGGTCACTCCTTCGGCCGCCCCCGCCCGACCGCTCGATAGCGGCCCAAGGCTGGGCGTGCGTGTGAAAAGCGTAGTGAAGGGCAAGCGAAGGTAAAAATAGCTTCGCTGCATGACCTCGCCATAAAAAATACATGACCGTTGCCGGACGCTGGCTCAGGGCGCCCGTGTCGCGCCCGGCCAATTGGCACTGCTGCTTTGGCACAGCCCCAGTCTATTCCTCAGGCCTGTTCCTCAGCCCTGGGCGTCGAAGGCCGGGTGAAAGCTGACTTCGCCGCAGGGGTACGAGCCCTGGAAAGCCTGGGCCTGGAAATACTCGGGCGGCACGCCTGCCAGCAGCGGCCCCTGCCCGGCCTTGAAGCCAAAGCGCGAGTAGTAGCCGGGGTCGCCAAGCACCACGCAGCCCGCCGCGCCCTGCTCCCGCAGTTGCTGGAGCAGTTGGCGGATCAACTGGCTGCCAATGCCCCGGCCCTGGTGCGCCGGCAGCACCGACACCGGCGCCAGCCCATACCAGCCGGGCTCGCCGCTGCTCAGGGTCACCGGCGAGATCGAGGCATGGCCCAGCAGCAGCCCATCGTCCTCGGCCACCAGGGACAGGGTCAGGGCGCCGGCTTTGCGCAAGGCGGCAACGATGTACTGCTCGGTATGGCTGGTGTGCTCGGCGTCGAGAAAGGCCTCGCGGGTCAGTTGCTCGATGGCCGGGATGTCGCTGGGGCGTTCACTTCTGAAAATCAGGCTCATGGGGCTCCGGGTATGGGTGCAGGTTCAGGGGCGCCTGGCGGCATCGAGACGACGCTGGGTGTCGGCATCGATCTGCGCACGCAGGGCCTGGAACAAAGGGCTGGCATCGGTGTAGCGACGACCGTAGCCGAGGTTGAAACCGTAGTCGAAATCCGCCGGGTTCTGGCCCTGGTTGTGTTGCAACAGGGTTTCCAGCTTGTCCAGTGCCTTGACCGTCTGCGCCTCGGCGCTGGCGGCACCCTCGTATTCGTCCCACAGCTCCAGCAGGCGCTGGCGGGCCGGGGCGTCCAGGGCTCGGGCGAGGTGTTGCAGGTCGTCGCGTTCCTGCTGGCTCTTGTCCGGGTGGGCGGCCTGGGCCACCGCCGGAATGTCGCCATGAATGGCTTCCCCCAGGTCGTGGACAATACACAACTTCAGCACCCGCAGCAGGTCCAGCTCGCCCAGTTGGTCCTCGAACAGCAGCGCCATCAGGCACAGGCGCCAGCTGTGTTCGGCGGTGCTTTCCTGGCGGCCGCTGGAGGTGTGGGCGCTGCGCAGCACGTCCTTGAGTTTTTCCGCTTCACGGAGAAAGTCGAGACGGCCGCTGAGGAGTTCGGGAGTCATGGGTCTGCCTGCTGAAAATGGCGCAAGCCCGCCTCGGCGGCGAGCGAACAAGGGCTTGCAAGGCTAGTCGGCGGCCGGCGCCCGGTCCACGGATAAAATATCCGTGGCCGGGCCTTGCCACCGTTTCAGAGGGTTTCCACCAGCCGCACGGCATTGCCGTCGGAGAGGTTGAGGCGGGTCCAGCGGCATTGGCTGGGGGCGATGGGCACGATGGCCGAATCGTTGTGGCCGCTGAAGAACTCCAGGGACGGCGGCGCCAGCACTTCGCGCCAGCCGAGGTCATCCAGGGCGGCTTCCTTGCGCATAATTTCCTCGGTGCAAAAACCCCACAGCGACTGGCCCAGCAGCGCGCTCAGGGGCACGCCGAACTGCCCGGCGCGGGTTGGCGAACAGGCCAGCAGGCGGTGGGTCAGGTCGCACACCAGGTGCACGGCGCGCGGGCTGTCGTTCACCAACCGCGCCAGGGCCTGGTCGGCGGCGGCGCTGAGGTTGGCCGCCAGCAATTGCTCCAGGCGCGCCCGCTCCGCCGGCTCCATGGCCTGCCGGCCGTTCTCCCAACGGGAGATGCTCGACTGCGCCACGCCGAACAGCTCGGCGGCGTGCTGCTGCTTGACCCGGTGCAACAGGCGCCAGCGCCTGAGGGCCAGGCCCAGATGGGGTGAAGTGAAGGGGGCTGCGGACATGGCATGGGCGATGCGAGTAAAGGGGCCAGCAGTTTCGCAGTCTCGGCCTTTGCCGGGCAACCTGCGCTGACCAACGCCATTCGCCCGACCCGTCACAAGTGGCTGGACAGCGCAGCAAAAGCCCCTAAAAATCAGCGCCTTTGCCCTGCCCTTTACGAGCCGGGTGTCAGTGCCAAGGAGATCGGCGCCATGCTCAATGTCTTGTTTGTCTGCAGCCAGAACAAGCTACGCAGCCCCACCGCCGAGCAGGTGTTTGCCGACTGGCCGGGAATCCAGACCGCCTCCGCCGGGCTCAACCACGACGCCGAGGTGCCCCTGGGTCCGGAGCTGGTGCAGTGGGCCGGGCTGATTGTGGTGATGGAAACCCGGCACCGGGAAAAACTGCGCAAGCGCTTCAAGGCGCAGTTGAACAACCAGCAGATCGTCTGCCTGAACATCCCCGATGATTACGACTTCATGGACCCGGAGCTGATCCGGTTGCTGCGCCAGAAGGTGCCGCCGTTTCTTCCCGATGGCGGCGAGGGTCGCTGAGGCGTCATTGCCCCTGGGGCAAGGCGGCGATCAAGGCCGCCGAGGCGTTGTACAACGGCGTATGCCCCTGCAACAGGATCTGCGCGCTGCGCCGGTAGGCGGCGCCGTCGATCAGCAGCTCCCCGGCCACTTGCCGGGCATTGATCAGGGTCTCCAGCACCCCGGCGGGGTTTTCAATCGCCAGGGGGTATTCGCCCTTCTCTTCACCCAGCACCGGCGCCCGCGCCAGCATGGCATGGGCCACGGTGCCTTCGGCCAGGCAGGCCGCCGCCAGGCAGCAACCACCGGACACCGCCAGGGACGGGTGGGCGTTCTGCGGGGTGAAGTAGCGGGTGGCAATATCCCCGCCGTGGCGCGCCGGGCTGACGATGCAGACCTTCGGGATGGTTTCGCTGCGCCGCAGCTCATCAGCGCTCAGCAAGCGGCCTTCGCGATCGCGCAGGCCCATGAGCAGGCCGCCTTGCACCATCAGCTCCAGCAAGCGGCTCTTGAAAGGCCGGTCGGCGTCCAGCTCGGCGGGGGGTTCCTCGCCGGTCTTGCCCAGGTCCGCCGCGCGCAGAATGATCATCGGCACCGCCACGTCGATGCAGGTGGCGGCCACGCCATCCAGCAGGTCGATCCGTTGCCAGGTGGGGAACAGCGCGCCGGTCTTGGCCCCCACCGGCTTGTCGAGAAACAGGTCGACCCCGGGATACAGGCCATTGACCCCGGGAATCCGCGTGTCGCTCAGCAAGCGGCCATCGCCGAAGCCCAGGCGCGCGTACATCGTGGTCTGGGTGTTGCTGTTGAAGATCTCGATCTGCCCGCCGTCCTCGGGCCGCAGCCAGCCGCGTTGCAGGGCGTACAACGGCAACGCCGCGGACAGGTTGCCGCAGTTGACGCTCCAGTCGATGGCACTCTTGCCCGCCGCCAGTTGCGCCAGGGTGCTGATCATCCGCGTCTCGCCGGGGCGGCGCTCGACGATGAACACCTTGTTGCTGGTGGGCCCGCCGCGCCCCAGGCCGGTGATCTGGGTGTTGCCCGGCCACTCGCCCTGCAACGGCACGCCCATCAGGTGGCGCAGCAGTTCTTCCACCAGGGCTTCATCCGCGGGCAGTGCTTCGCGGGCCAGAATCAGCCCGGTGGAGGTGCCACCACGGACGTGACACACGGGAAACTCAGGGATGGCAGCAGGCTTTTGCAGATCGGGCATGGCGGGCGCCTCCACGGTGGGCGAAAGGAGCAGCCCCTTGTCGGCCGGGCAACGGGCAGCAGCGCAGCATGATAAACCCTAGCGACAGGTCCCGGGGCAGTGGCCGGCTGCCCCGCTGTCGCCTGCCGCCCCCTTGTTTGCAAGAGCCCGGCACCGTACTTTCTAGCACCGCCGCGTGGCCCCTGCCCGCAGGTGGTGCATTCCACCGCCCATGGACCCGGAGCGTCGCCATGCCCCAAGCCCCCCACCAACTGCTGTTCCTGCCCGGCGCCTCGGGCAATCGTCAATTCTGGCAACCCCTGGGCGCGCAGCTGCGCCATCCGGCGCGCCAGGTGCACCTGGGCTGGCCGGGCTTCGGCGACACCCCGGCCCGAGACGACGTGCAGGGCATGAACGACCTGCTGGACCTGGTGCTGCAGCGCATCGACCAGCCCACGGCGCTGGTGGCCCAGTCCATGGGCGGCATCATCGCGGTGCAGGCTGCCCTGGCGCGGCCGGAGCTGATCACCCATCTGGTGTTGAGCGTCACCTCCGGTGGCGTCGACATGGGCGAGTTGGGCGCCAGCGACTGGCGCAACGACTACACCGCCGCCTACCCGCAACTGCCCCGCTGGTTCGTCGATGACCACAGCGACCTCGGCCCGCGCCTGGGGGAACTGGGCATGCCGGTCTTGCTCCTGTGGGGCGACTGCGACCCCATCAGCCCGGTGGCGGTGGGCCAGCGTCTGGCCGCCCTGCTGCCCAACGCCTGCCTGCGCATCGTGCCAGGGGCCGAACATGACCTGGGCCTGAGCCACGCGACCGAGGTCGCGCCGTGGCTCGATCAGCACCTGAACGGCGAGTCGATCGGCGACGCCTAGCCACAGCCGGCACCACTCGTCTTGCGCCGCTGTTTTTTTGCCAGGGGCCATTTGACTAACGGTATCGAGGATCTAGATTCCACTCGCGACTGCATGCCAATGCACCGCGCTCGATGCCCGTTGGTCCAGGCCCCGGGCGTCGCTGCTCGGCAGCCGCGCCATGGAAAACCGATGCAGGCCTGCCTGGGCATTCCAGGCGTCTAACGCGACAGCAGGGAGCTGGACATGAACGACAACATAGTCGACATCCTCATCACCATCGATGTGGACACCATCCTCGAAAGTGCCGAAAAGGGACTCTTCAGGCTCAGCCAGAACGCTTCCACCCCTTCCCAGCTTTACAACATCTACGACGGCGACGACCGACTCTCGGACCAGGTGATCTACATGGTGGTGCGGCGCAGCAACGCCGATGGCGCCGATGGCGGATCCGAGCTGGCGGTCAACCTGCGTCAGGGCGATCAGTTGCGCTGGCGCGCCACCAGCCTGTCCAAGGGCCTGTACTACTCGGTGATCCTGTACCAGTACACCCAGACCCACCCGCCGCTGAGCGAGGACCCCAACCCCTACCTGACCAACGTGGTGCCGACGGTGCTGCCGAGCACGCCGCTGCCGATCATCAACCCGGACAACCCCGCCGGTCAGCCGACCGCGCAGAGCGTCAGGACCTTCTACTGGCAGGCCGACGCCACCCGCGTCTGCACCCGGGTCACCTACACCTGGTCCTTCATGATTGTCGACCGTGACAACAAGGTGCTGGGCTACTGCTCCTGGGACCCGTACTTCTCGATCCGCTAAATCCGCTGCGAGGCGCCCTCTCCCTGCCCGGCCAGGGAGAGGATGCGCGCGCCCTCTTGCCTTGCCCCCGGCGCTGCCACTATTTTTGTCGATCCCGCCCCAGCAGCGCTTCGGTCGATCCCGCGACAGCCGATGCAGTGGGCCCCACCCCCATGCCCTGTCGGAGAGTTTATGGACCTCGCCACCCTGAGCCTGTTCATCCCCGCCTGCTTTGCCCTGAACATGGCCCCTGGCCCGAACAACCTGCTGTCGGTGAGCAACGCCACCCGCTACGGCTATCGCCACTCCTGCCTGGCGGGGGCCGGCCGGCTGCTGGCGTTCGCCGCCATGATCGCCCTGGCCGCCGCCGGTTTGGCGGTGGTGCTGCAGACTTCGGAACTGTTGTTCCATGCCATCAAGATCCTCGGCGCGGGCTATCTGCTGTACCTGGCCTGGCAACTGTGGCGGGCCGCCCCTGGCACTGAAGCGAGCGAGGACAGGGCCCGTGCCGGCCTGTGGGCCCTGGCGCGCCAGGAGTTCCTGGTGGCGGCGGGCAACCCCAAGGCGATCCTGATCTTCACCGCCTTCCTGCCGCAGTTCGTCGATCCGGCGCAGCCCATGGGCCCGCAGTTCCTGGTCTTGGGCGCGCTGTTCCTGGGGCTGGAGTGGATCGCCATCTGCGCCTACGCCTACATGGGCCTGCACATGCGCCGCTGGCTCGCCGAACCGCGCGGCAAGCGCCTGTTCAATCGCGGCTGCGCACTGCTGTTGTCGGGGGCGGCGTCGGTGCTGCTGATGGCGCGGCGGGGCTAGGCCTTGCAGCCTAGCCAAGCACCTCCAGCTTCTATCCGGCCATCTGATGCCGCAGGTAATGCTATTTCCCTGCGGACCTTGCTGTAGGCAGCGACAAACTTCGAACAGAATCCAGCACCAGATAGAACCAACTCTCTTATATGAAGTTTTGCGATAACTTAAAGAGTCACCACAACTAACAAAAACCAAAAAGAAAAATCATTAACGCACACACCGCCCGCACAATAAAAAAACCTCAAATAATTAAAATAGCAAGCTAACAATCATTCAAGCCCACGCCTTTTAACCAAGTGCATTCCGCAGACACATCAACAACTTACACTCCAAAAAAACCTCAATATTCCTCAGCTCTAAATCACCCCTCTTTCATTTGACAAACACCACCCCAGCGCTAGTCTAAAACTCTATAAAACGCTTCAACCAAGCCCATGAATACATACGCCTAACCAAAACCTGTTAATACTTTTCAACTATCAAAAAAAATATAGACACAAAAACCAGGCACCCACCAACAAGCCCAAACACTACACAGCAACACGCCAAACAATAGAAGCCTGTCGCAAAGGAGATTCATATCATGAACGATGAGACCATTCGCTCAGCAATCGCCCTCGCCAACAAAATCATCAGCAACCCGACCTTGATAGAGCGAGTCAAAGAAAATCCTCAGACCGAATTACCAAAACTGGCCCAAGAAGTCGTTACGGAGATGTCTTCCCCACTCAAAACCGATCGCTGGATTTATCGCATTGTCGTCTTGTCGCTGGGCTGCACCGTGCTGATCGTAGTTGCCGGCGCTGTTCTCCTTTCCATCATCCATGGAACACAAATAAGTCCACCAGAAATAATGACCGCCCTTGGCTCTGCAGCTGTCGGGGCACTGGCGGGCCTGCTTGCTCCCAGCCCGACGTCACGCTGAGCTTCAACCTCTTCCGAGTTGAAACCCTTACAGCACTTTGGAATCAAGCCCTCCACAGGTCACGCAGGATAGCTCATCACTATGAGCAAGGAGCCACTATGAAACCTCGCCCGCTAGTCTGGATTCTTTTTGTATGGTTTTTCCAACTCGGCGGATGCGCCTATCACTCACAGGCCATCACTGACTTTTCTACTGCAACGCTGTCCTACAGCGACACCGCAAAAAAGCTTGTTACAGATGCTTCGAACCAGTGTAGAACCTCTCACACTTTGGAATACCTAGGGCAACTTGACCCCAAAAACGCTCCCGGCTACAGCCCCGGCAGCTTGAACTCCGAAGTCGAAAGTATTTGCCAAGGAACAGATATAAGGGACTCAACGCTCAACGCGCTTGCCGACACTCTCACTGGCTATGCAGCGGCCTTGGGTAAGATGTCGAAGTTGCAGTCAGGCACCTTTGATGGCTCCCTGGTCAAACTGACAGATGCTGCAGCAAAGCTTAATGAAAACAAACCAAGCGCTGAGGTCAAAGCCGGAGCACTGCTGGCGGAGTCATCAATAGCATTCATATTGCAGGCAAAGACCAAGCAGCAACTCAAAAACATGTTGTATGAGAATCATGCACGAATCAGCCTTATCAGCAGCCGTTTGGAACAGTATGCAAATTATGTTTACTCCACGGACATGTACGCCGCCCACGGAATATACACAAGCCTCAGCCAGTCATTAAAAGTGGCGTCGCAGGCTCATAGTTCCTCAGAAGCGGCAGCCAGAATGCCGGTTCGCAAACTGTATGCCGAAGTCTATGCGCTAAACGAAGCCAGCAGCCCGACTGCCACCTCTGAACGAGTAAAAGAATTCCAGCAAGCTACTGCGGCATTCATCAAGGCGCATAGGGAACTCATGGTCAACATTGATCACCTGGACACACAGGAAGTCTTGGCCGAGATAAAGAACTTCTCTGACCGCGCCTCTTCGCTTCGCGAAGCATTTAATGCAACAAAAGACGGAGAGTAATAATCATGCCCAAAGTTAACGAAGATTTCCTTGCAGAAAAAGCAAATTATGCCTCGAAGTTGATTGATACCAGAAACAAGATCAACGAACTGCTGAACAGCGATCCGCCTCCGGAGAACGCCGACGAACTCATCCACCAGCGAAAAGGGCTGGCCCGGGAGGCCCAGCGCATCACCAATACCGTGGGAATTCTCATCGGTCAGAGCGCAGATGAAGCGGTCGAGGGAATACAGGCCAGTATTAAGCAAGTCGATGACTTCATCAGCCGTGTACAAACAGCTGCTCAGCTACTTAAGGGCGCTACCGCAATACTTGGCTTGGCCAGTGCCATAGCGATAGGCAGTGCAGCCGGTATCGTCACTGCTGCCGTCGGCTGTGTCACGGTACTCAAGGAAATGGACTGAAAGCTGATGGTGCGGCGTGGCTGGAGGAGTGCAACCTCCAGCCGGACGGGTACAGCTCATGCCTAAGGGGTTCTGTGCATTTTGCTCGGCACGGGGCCCCAACCACGACCATCCCGCCCCCGGTGACTCAACCCCGGCCACGGTGGCCTGACTCACGGGGTGCTCATCACGTACCTGTCATACCGCGCCAACCAGGCGCAGGGCTTAGCCGCGAATATCCCCGGGCCAGGCATGAATGCAGCGTTGCAGGTGCTCCCGGACTGCTACGAACAGGGTAACGCCCCAGGAGATTCATTCGGGGCACGCCAAATGCGCTGGGCCAAGGCGGCTCCCCCAGGTGGCTGAACACGCCCTGCCCCTAAAACACCCGGGACGTCGGTGCCTTGATGGCGGTCGAGCCCCGCCGCCGATGCGCCCCCGCGACAGGATCGAAGGCGCCCGCCTGATGGCGCTCCAGGGCGGCAAATACCTGCAAGCGGGCGCGATGCAAGAGCACGCGAACATGACTGCGGGAAATCCCCAACTGCCCGCCGATGGCCTCAAGCGCCTGGCCCTGGCGCTCACGCGACAACAAGACCCGGCGTTGCAACAGCGGCAGGCTGCTCAGCGTCTGCTCCAGGCAGCGACGCAGCTGCTCGGCGCACAGCAGGGCTTCCGGGCTGTCTTCGTGCCGCTCCAGCGGCGGCGTCCAGTCACCCTCTTCAGCGCAGCGCTGGTCGCCCGCCTGGGCCGGCCGCACGAAGCGACTCGCCTCGCGACGGCTCTGTACGTAGTGGGATTTGGCCGCGTTGGCGGTGATGGTCAGCATCCAGGTCTTGAGGCTGGAGCGGCACTGGAAGCCGCCAAGGTTGCGCACAATCGCCAGCCAGGCGTCCTGCACCACGTCATCGACGTGGCGCTGCCCGACAATCGCCTGGGCCACCGAGCGCATGGCGCCCTGATGCTGCCTGACCAGCTCGCAAAAGGCCCGCTGCTCGCCCGCCAACAGGCGCGGCAATAAGTGCAAGTCGTCGCTAACGGCGGTCAGCGGCAGGTGCTGCAAAGATTCCATGTCGAGGATCTCCATGCTCATCAGCTCGCCCCTTTTACCGCTGAGGCAACAATCCTACGAATGAGCCTAGGAAACGGATGCGCACTCGTGCACATTTTTCTCTGCCCGCCGCGTTCGGCTCGCTATGATGGTTGCCCATGACACCCAGCACGCCCATCCGCCAACCCTGTCCGCCCGGCGCCTGCATCTGCGAGCGCGAGCAGTTGCTGGACACCCCCGGAGCCGACCTGCGCATCCTCCTGCTCACGCGCCAGGAGGAAAAACGCCTGCTCGAACGCCTGGAGAACCTCAAGGACCTGGCCGACCTGGAACACATGCAGCGCCAGATGCTGGAAAAACTCGGCATCCGCGTGCAGATCACTCCCAGCGACAATGAAGTGCGCAGCATGCGCGGGATCGCCATCACCCTGGGCGAGTTGCCCGGCCTGTGCCGCAAGACCCGGCAATCGATTCCGGCCGCCATTCGCCGGGCCATGGAGAACCGCCCGGAAATCGCCTACCGCCTGCTCGATGCCCAGGACTTGCTGCGCGATACCTGACGGCAAGTTTCAGCTACCAGCAGCAGGCTTGCGGCTTGTGGCTTGTGGCTCAAAGCTGGAAACTTGCCGCTGCTTTTTCCAGGACTCCCCTCATGCAAAACACCCCACTGAACGCCGCCGACTTCGAGGCGATCGAAGACACCCTGCTCCAGTACGGCGACGACCACTCGGTGCTCAATCCCTGCGAGCTGGACGGCTACTTCACCGCGCTGGTGTCGGGCCCGGCTCAAGTCGATATCGCCGAATGGTTCCCGGGTATCTGGGGCGGCGAAAACCCGGCCTGGGAAACCCCGGAGCAATGCCGGCAGTTCATCGACCTCTGCGTGCGCCACATCAACACCCTGGCCGAGCAACTGACCAACGCCCCGCAAGCGTTCAAGGCGCGCTTCGAACAGACCGAGCACCAGGGCCAGGACCTGCTGCTGGCCGAAGAATGGTGTTTTGGCTACCTGCGCGGGGTGGCCGTGGGCAACTGGCCAGAGATGCCGGCGCCGCAGGTGCGGACGCTGCAGTTGATCATCGACTGCGCCGAACAGGACAACTTCGAACTGCCGGCCGACCTGAACCTGGACCAGCATCGCCAGCAAGTGGCGGCCATCGAACCGGCCGCCCGCGCGCTGCATGCCTACTGGGCGGCGCAGCGCTGAAATAGACCGCCCCCCAATAAAAAACGCCGCTGGCCCTGAACAGAGCAAGCGGCGTTTTTCATGGCGCCCGGCTTACAGCAACTTGCGCTGCACTGCCTCATCCAGCGTACTGCGAGTCAACTCCCCGACCAGGTCGCGGGTGTCCGCCTGGAAAGGAATGGTGACGATCAGCAACAAGTGCATCCAGGTGCGCACCGACTCGCTCTTGCGAATCCGCCCCAGCTCCTTGCCGTCCTTGTCCTTGAACACCGTCTCCAGGGTGAAGGTGTTCTTGGCGGTGGACGGAATCACGAAGAAGGTGGCGCCGGTGATGATGGCCGAGGCCATGCTGAACTGTTCGTTGTTGTACAGGGTGGCTTCGGCATACAGGTCCGATTCGACCTTGTCGGTGCTGACCCGGGCAAAGCGCCCGGACTGGCGGTAGGTGTCGGCCACCGCCACTTCCCAGGCGGCTGCCGGGGCGCCGGCGGCGGTATTGGCCGGCCCGCCATTGACCTGGTTCAGCGCCGTGGTGCGCACAAAGACCGTCGGCTTGTGCTCGGCCACCTGGGCCACCGGCGGCCAGGTCTTGACCGGGGCCAGTTCGTGTTGCGAGTACGACACGCAGCCGCTCAGCAGCATTGCGCCGAGTACCAGGACGTGCTTGATGAAACCCGACATGTATCTCTCCTTGATCCTAGCGTTGCGCCAACCGGGCGCTGGCGTTGTCCAGCAACTTGGCAACCAGTTCGTTCAGCTGTTTGGCGCCCTGGGTCGGGGCCCAGTACTCGCGGCCATACAGGCCGACGTTGCGCTCGAACTTGAGCTGCTCCCTGGCGCTGGCCAGTTCCTTGCCGTTGCGGTCGACGATCGACAGGTCGCCGGCCAGGTCGAAGCTATCGACGTAGATCGGACCGTTGACCCAGATCCACACGGTCAGGGTCAGCAAGGCCCCGGGCAGGTAGC
Source organism: Pseudomonas saponiphila (assembly GCF_900105185.1). Classification (NCBI taxonomy): domain Bacteria; kingdom Pseudomonadati; phylum Pseudomonadota; class Gammaproteobacteria; order Pseudomonadales; family Pseudomonadaceae; genus Pseudomonas; species Pseudomonas saponiphila. The sequence continues at coordinate 3,515,865 of NZ_FNTJ01000001.1, forward strand.
CCGGATGGGGCGCGCGGTGGCCCTTGAGGGAGGTCATGTTGAATTTCAGCACCACGTCGTCCTCACCCAGGCGGGTGGGGAACTCGCTGAGCTGCTGGAAGTAGCCGGCGCTCTTGACGTAGGGGGTCAACTGGGCGGTGAGCGAACGGCTGATGGCCGTGCGCGTGGCTTCGTCGATACCGGGGGCGGTGACCTGGACATCGGCGATTTGCGCGGTGCGCGGGCTGCTGATGGGCGCGGGATGCAACGGCGCGCCCAGCGGGCCGGTGACGTTGTAGGAGACACAGCCGGTCAGCGCCAGGGTGGCGATGAGGGCGGCGGCCCCGAGCAGGGTTCTGAACACGAAATATCCTTATTGAAAGACGAACAGCACCAACGTCTCGACCCCAGCGCCCAGAACTTTAGGAAAACCTCGCATCCAGCCGGAGCTACAGGTCCTGCCCCTGGCCGCATTGATAATCCTCTGCATGGGCCTGGAGCATATTGAACAGGTGTTCCTGAGGCATCGCGCAGTCCTGCAACGATTCGGGGGCCACCCCGTTCCATTGCTCATCGGGGTCGCTTTCGATAATCAGCAGCGGCACCTGGGCGTCGTTGCAGAAGGCGAGGATGTCCCGCAGTTCCTGTTCACGTTGCACATGGTCGTTGTGAAACAGCCTGGCGCTGTAGAAGAAGCCCTCGGCGCCACGGCGCAGATAGCCCTGGGCAACGCTCAGGGACAGGCCCAGGCGCTGATGGAGAAACTTGACCAGCGCCAGGCTGGTGGTGGGGGTCGCCGCAGCGATGCTGATCCGGGACATGGCGGGTTCCTTGAAAAACCATGGGCAATGACAGCGCGGTTACTCGGGGCGCCACAGGTCGAGCCCTTGCACATGACGCTCGATGTCGTCCATGTCGTCCTCCCCCAGCGTGCAGTCGAAGGGTTCACTGAGAATCCTGCGCACCAGGGCCAGGCGCTGGGTGACCTGCTGCTCATCGATGAAATCGGTGGTGGCGCGCTGGTAGTCGGCCACGGGTTTATCCCGGTAATGGGCGCCCATCCTGTGCAGCGAGATCAGGACGAACTCCAGTTCCGCCAGGGCTTGCAGCGCCTGCTCGCCCGACAGCGTGATGGTGCGATTGCTTTCCAGCATCCAGTGCTCCTTGGCTTAGAACCGTTGGACAGGTCGTGGGCAAGCGCCGTTACCGACTCGGCGCCGGAGCCAGCTTGAGCCGCGTCGGGTCGATGGCGCAGACCATGTTGCGCAGCTCGCCCAGCAACGACTGGCGGGGAAAGGCGGCCCATTGCGCCGTGTCTTCCTTGCGCGTGACCTCCACGCCCTGGGCGAACGGCTCGGAGAAGTACACCCGGCCGAACTGCGCCGATTGATCCGTCTCGCAGTTGATCACCCGGGTCGCCCGCGAGCTGTGGATCGGCGGCTTGCCGCCGCCCAGCTCGGTAGGCTTGGCGTAGTTGTTGACCAGGTAGAACTGCCGCAAGTGCGGGTTGTTCTGGTAGAGGGCCAGCGAGTTGGCGGCAAAGTAGGTGGCCAGTTCCGGGCTTTCCAGCACCTTGAACATGCCCTCCGGACGCTGCGGCGCCGGGGCCTCGTTCTGGCTGCCCGAATGCGCGCAACCGGCGAGCACGACCACCGCGCTCAAGCTCAGCAGCTTGTTCATCGGCCAGCTCCCTGGGCCAGGTCCGGCCGTTCCTGGTCGAACAGGGCCTGATCGACAGTGCCCTGCAGCGAGCAGAGCAAGCGGGTCTTGCCGTCTTCTTCGCTGAGCATGAGAATTTTTTCCGCGGAGCCCGGGGCCGGGGCGATGCCCGACGCGGCGGCCGGATTGTCCTGCCAGGGCGCCGTGGCGTTGAGTTTGATCTGCGGCCGGGAGATGAAGTATTCACCAGCCTCCTGCCAGCCGGCCTGGGGCAGCGCGGCCATCACCGCGGCGCGGCTGGCATCGACCTCGAAGCCCCAGAAGTGGAAGCTGCCCTGCTCGCCCAGGTCGAACTGGCGATCGTAGTAGCCGGTCAGGCGCAGGCCGCCATCGTTCAACGGGCGGGAAAACGCCTGCGTTGCCGAGTAGTTGTTAAGGCGGTCGGCAACCGGTATCCAGGCGATGCCCTGGCGCTGATTCTCGGACAGCTTGACCACCTTGCCGAGTTCGGCGCGCTGCTGATACAGGGCCTTGAAAAACCCTGGCTGGCAGTCCAGCAGGCTCTCGCTGAGGCTGGCGGCCTGAGCCGTAGCGGCGCTAAGCCCCAGGAGCAAGGCCAACAGCGGTGAAGTGGAAAGGCGGGGCAAGGTGCGCGTCCGATGCATGGTCTGGAACATCCTGAGCAGGCGAAAAAAACGCGACTCTACCTGCGCAGGCCGCGCCGAGACAAATCCGCTTGCAGGCGCCCGGCTTGTGGGGCCGAGCGGCGCCGCTTCAGAGAAAAATGCTGCCCTTGAGGTACAGGGCGCCGTGGCCGCTGATGATCACCCGGCCGTTGTCCAGCACCTGACACTCCAACTGCCCCTTGCGCGCCCCGCCCTGCTGCGCCCGCAACTGGCGCTTGCCCAGCCGCGCGGCCCAGTAAGGCGCCAGGGAGGTATGGGCCGAGCCGGTGACCGGGTCTTCATTGACCCCGACCCGTGGGCCGAACCAGCGCGAGACGAAATCGAAGGCCCGGGACGGCGCCGTGACGGCGATGCCGCGCACATCGAAAGCCGCCAATGCGGCGAAATCCGGCTTGAGCGACTCCACCAGGCGTTCATCGTCCACCACCAGCAGGTAGTCGTCGGTGCGGTACAGGGCCTCGGCAGCCGGCAGGCCCAGGGCTTGCAGCAGGGCCGGAGGAATCGCCACGGCCTCGGGCTGCTTGGCGGGAAAGTCCATGGACAGCAGGCCGCCCTCGCGGCTCACCCGCAACTCGCCACTGCGGGTGGCAAAGCGCAGCACGTCGCGGCGCTCGCCCAGTTGCTCGAACAACACCCAGGCCGCCGCCAGGGTGGCGTGCCCGCACAGGTCGACTTCCACCGTGGGGGTGAACCAGCGCAGTTCGAAGACCTCGCCCCGGGGCACGAAAAAGGCGGTTTCCGAGAGGTTGTTCTCCAGGGCGATGCGCTGCAGGAGCTCGTCCGGCAACCAGGCGTCCAGGGGGCACACCGCCGCCGGGTTGCCACCGAAGACGTGGGAGCTAAAGGCATCCACTTGAAAGATATCGAGCTGCATCGCGGTCATTCCTCGGCGCCTTCGGCGCGGATCTGTTCCAGGTAGTTGTAGATGGTGTAGCGGGTCACCCCGAGGGCCGCCGCGGCCTTCTCGATCCCGCCCTTGACGATGAACACTCCGCGCTCCTGCATCTGGCGCACGGCGTCGAGCTTGTGCCGCTTGCCCATGCGCGTCGCGGCTCCCGGGCAGGCGCCCTGGATGATCTGGGCCAGCAACTGTTCCATGTCGGGGGCCTCCTCACGGCGCGGAGCGGGCGCGCTGCCCAGGCCCAGCATCTGCCCCAGGCAGGCATGGGCGGCGGCGATGCCGCTCAGGTCGCTGTTGCTGCACAGGCTGGCGAAGGGCTGCCCGCTGCTGTCGCGAAAGACCACCGTGGAACTGCGCAGCTCGCGGCCGTCGGGAGCCAGGGTCGGGTAGTTCTCCAGCACCAGCGGGGTGCTGGCGGAGCGGTCCTGCAGGGCACGGGCGACCGCGGCAAACCCCAGGTCCTGACGCGGACCGCCCAGCACCGGGTCGCCCACCCGGCGCCCGGTGACATGGCCGTTGGCGATGGCGACGATCGACGACTCCGGGCGGTCCAGGTCATGCAGGACGATTTCCACATGCTGACCGACCACGCTGGCCAGCATCTGCAGGGTGCTGCGCAGCACCTGCAGGACCAGCTGACGCTCGGCAAGCAGGGATGGGCAAGGTTGATTCATGGGGCAGCGACCAGGGCAAAGGGGTCGAAAAAATATCAACATATTGTTGAATATTCAACTTTTCGTTAATTCAACGAGCACGACACGCCTTGCACTGCCTCAGTATCCGGCGCCTCAACCCCGACCAATCCCTGAAGACGTTGCAGCCCTGGGCCCGGGCCCCGAGTTCCAGCGCAAGGAGCGGAGTGCGAACAACCGGACAGCGGGCTAACCTGCCGCTTGCCCCTCTGCCACGGATCACCAATGCCCCACTGCCCCGCCACTGAATTTCTTGCCGCACTGGATGCCGACTGGGCGGCGCTGATCGCCGCTGTCGGCCCTTGCCTGCACCAGCCCCGCCCGGAGCGCGAGCCTTATCAGGCGCTGGTCCGCGCGGTGGCCTACCAGCAACTGCACGCCCGCGCCGGCGACGCGATACTCGGCCGGCTGCTGGCGCTGTTTCCCGGGCAGGGCTTTCCTGACCCGCAGCAACTCTGCGCGCTGAGCGTGGAGGCCCTGCGTGGCTGCGGCTTCTCCGCACGCAAGATCACCACCTTGCAGGCCATTGCCGAGGCGACCCTCAATGGCTGGGTGCCAGACGGCGAGCGGGCCCGCGCCATGGACGACGAAGTCCTCATCGAGCGCCTGACCCGATTGCCGGGCATTGGTCGCTGGACCGTGGAAATGTTGCTGATCTACAGCCTGGAACGGGCAGACATCCTGCCGGCGAACGACTTTGGCATTCGCCAGGGCTATCAACGCTTGAAGGGCCTGGAACACATGCCAGCGCCGCGCCAGATAAGCCAGCTCGGCCAGGCCTGGAGTCCCTGGCGCACCACGGCGGCCTGGTACCTGTGGCGCGTGCCGCCGGCCTGAACCCCGCGCCAGCAGCCCGCTACAAGGGGGGCAATTGAACCGCAGGCGCGGAACCCCTACAGTCACGCCCCTTGATATCAATCCGAGGTCAACGATGGCTGCTCTTCGCCTGACTACCCTGCACACCACCCAAGCGGTGCTGGACGCCTTCCGCGACAGCAAGGTTCCCGCCGAGGTGCTGCTCGAAGGCAGCGGCATCCAGCTGGCGGACCTGGAGCTGCCCAACAGCCTGATCAACATCGGCCAGGAAATGCGCGTGTTCAGCAATGCCGTGGCCTTTCGCCAAGACCTGGGGCTGGTGCTGGGGCGCAATCTGCATATCAGTGCCTACGGCATGTTCGGCCTGACCCTGCTGACCAGCGCCACCCTGCGCGAAGCCTGGTCCCTGGCGCTGCGCTATCCCCTGCTGCTGGGCACCTTCTTCCACCTTGATCTGGAAATCCGCGACGGCCTGGCCTGGCTGACCGCCGACCAGTACAGCGAGACCGAGCTTGAGGTGTTCAACACCGATTTCTGCATGTCGTCCTACCGGGTCACCTGCCAGGACCTGCTGGGCTGCACGCTGCCGCTGCGCGCGGTGCACCTCAAGCACCCGCCGCAGCCCTATCTGGACAGCTACGAGCAGGCCTTCAACTGCCCGGTGCAGTTCAATGCCGGGCGCAACGCCATAGGGTTCGATCTGGAATGGCTGGACCGGCGCCTGCCCCTGGCCGACCTGGTGACCCAGAACGACATGCTGCAGCGCTGCATCCGCCTCAACGAGGAACTCAGCGCGCGGCCGACCTGGATCGATCAGGTGCGGCGCCTGCTCAATGAACAGCTGCACGCGGTGCCCGACTTCGACAGCCTGGCGCGCCAGGTGCATTGCTCGCCAAGCACCCTGCGCCGGCGCCTGCGGGCCCAGGACACCAGCTACCAGCAACTGCTGGACGAGCTGCGCTATGCCCGGGCGCAGCAACTGCTGGGGCAGCACAGCCTGCCCATCTACCGTATCGCCGAAGCCCTGGGCTTCAAGGAGACGGCCAGTTTCCGCCACGCCTTCCAGCGCTGGAGCGGCGTCGCCCCCGGACGCTTCCGGCAACTGGCCGGCCAGCTCGGCCCGCTCTCGGAGCAGGCGCAAGATTGACGCTAAATATCCCCTATTGACCGTTGCCAACATTCTCTCAGGGGCCTATCCGGCCAAGAATGACTCCCCCGGAAGGTCCCGCTCATTTCAGACAAGGAGTTGTCACATGAAATCGCTGCACACCGCCCTCACCCGCCTGGCCCTGAGCTGCTCCCTGAGCGTCCTGGCCCTGAGCGCCGCCGTCACCGCCCAAGCCGCCCCCGAGCGCACGGTGAACATCTTCAACTGGTCGGAATACATCGCTCCCAACACCATCAAGGACTTCCAGGACCAGAGCGGGATCAAGGTCAAGTACGACATCTTCGAAAGCAACGAAGTGCTGGAAGCCAAGCTGCTGACCGGCAACAGCGGCTATGACGTGGTGGTGCCTTCCAGCGGTTTCGTCAGCAAGCAGATCAGCGCCGGGGCGTTCCAGCCCCTGGACCGCGGGCAACTGCCGAACTGGAAGAACCTCGACCCGGCGGTGATGAAACTGCTGGAGCAGAGCGATCCGGGCAACCGCTATGTGATCCCCTACATGTGGGGCACCAACCTGATCGGCTACAACCGCGACAAGGTCCGGGAACTGCTGGGCAGCGACGCGCCGGTCAACAGCTGGGACCTGGTATTCAAGGAAGAGAACCTGAAGAAGCTCAGCCAGTGCGGCGTGACCTTCCTCGATTCCCCCACCGAGATGCTGCCCCTGGCCCTGCACTACCTGGGCCTGGACCCCAACAGCCAGAACCCCGAGGACTACCGCAAGGCCGAGGCCCTGCTGCTCAAGCTGCGGCCTTACGTGCGCTACTTCCACAGCGCCAAGTGGATGGGCGACATCGCCAACGGCAACATCTGCGTGGCCGTGGGCTACTCCGGCGGCTTCCTGCAGGCGGCCAACCGCGCCAACGAGGCCAAGAATGGCGTGCACATCGAAATGCGCATTCCCAAGGAAGGCACCCTGGTGTGGATCGATACCGTGGCCGTCCCCGCCGGCGCCAAGCACGTGGACACCGCCCACGCCTTCCTCAACTACCTGATGGAGCCCAAAGTGATCGCTTCCATCAGCAACTACGTCGGCTACCCCAACGGCGTGAGCGATTCCAAGCCGTTCATCCAGCAGTCGCTGCTGGACAACCCGGATCTGTTCCCCAGCGCCGCGACCATGACCCGGCTGTATCCCCTGGCGCCGTTGCCGGCCAAGGCCGAACGCACCCGCACCCGGACCTGGGTCAAGGTCACCAGTGGCCGCTGAACCCTCCACCGCGAAGGCCCGCCAGAAACCCCGCGTGGCCTTCCCGTGCCGTGGCGCGACATGCGCCCGGCATGCCTGAAACAAGAGTTGAATATGCCGTTGCCCACTTGCCGCCAAGCCCCCCTGCATCAGCTGTCGATCGAGGCGCTGCTGCAAGGCTTTGCCCGTTTGCAGTTCACCCCGGTGGACCTGCTGCAGGCCGTCCTGGCACAGATCGAGCGCCACGAGCCGCAGCTCAACGCCCTGTGTGAACGCCAGGATCAGGCCGCGCTGCTGGCGGCCCAGGCCTCCACCGCGCGCTGGGCCGCCGGGCAGCCGTTGGGCCGGCTCGACGGCATTGCACTGCTGGTCAAGGACAACCACGACATTCGCGGCTGGCGCACCCGCAACGGCTCCAGGGCCCTGGCCGAGCGTCCGGCGCTGTCCCACGATTCCGCCCTGGTGGCGCGCCTGCGCGAGGCCGGGGCGATCTTCATCGCCAAGACCACCCTGCCCGAGCTGGGCAGCACGCCGCTGACCGACAGCCCGCTGACCGGGGTCACCCGCAATCCGTGGAACCTGGCCCTGCATGCCGGTGGCAGCAGTGGCGGCAGTACCGCGGGGGTCGCCGCCGGTTATGCCCCGGCGGCCACCGGCAACGATGCCGCCGGATCGATCCGTACCCCGTCGAGCTTCTGCGGGGTCATCGGCTTCAAGCCCAGCCACGGGCTGGTGTCCGCCTGCCCGAGCATCGACCCCGGCGGCATGGTGGCCGAAGGACCGATTGCCCGCCACGTGCGCGACATTGCCTTGCTGATGGAACTCATGAGCCAGCCTGAGCCCGGCGAACCCTTTGCCTGGCCCCATGGACCGCAGGATTTTCTCGAACACATAGAGGACGGCGTCAACGGCCTGCGTATCGCCTTCAGCGCCGACCTGGGCTACGCCGCCCATGTCGACCCGCAGATCGCCGCGGCCTGCCTGAACGCCGCCCAGCTGCTGCAGGCAGCCGGCGCCAGCCTGACCCTGGCCTCGCCGGACATCGGCAACCCGGCGCCGAACTACCTGCGGGCCTGGCCGGTGGAAGTGGCGTGCACCGTGACCCAGGAAATACCCGTTGAACATCGCCATCGGATCGGCGACTTCCTGCAGCAGTCACAGGTCCGGGCACGCCAGCTCAACGCCCTGGATTACGCCTGCGCGGTGCAGGAACGGCACCAGGTGGCTCAGCAGCTGCATGGGTTTCTTGGTGAATATGACCTGCTGCTGACCCCCACCGCGGTGGTCGAACCGTTCGCCGTGGACCGGCAGATGCCGCCGGACTGGCCGGAGCAGATCAGCGCGATGTGGCAGCCGACTACCTTTCCCTTCAATTTCAGCCGCCAGCCGGCACTGAGCATGCCCTGCGGCCTGAGCGCCGCCGGCCTGCCCATAGGCCTGCAGATCGTCGCCCGCTTCGGCGGTGACGCTCTGGTCCTGCGGGCCGCCCGAACCCTGGAAAAACTGCTGCCTGCGGGGCTGTTCAGCCAGCCCGCCGGCCTGCTCGACGCCCCCGGGCACGCATTGCACTGAACAACCCGCTGACGCAGCAACAGCGCGTCGCTTTACGGACAAGGAGGTGGACCATGGATTCTTCTAGCAGTTGGTATCAAGACACCCAATACGAACATGACATCTACGTGATGATCATCCGCGAGCCCAGCTCGCCAAGCCTGTACGCCCACCAGTCCGGCCCCAGCTTCAGCTACGTGGGACGCCTCACCGGCCATGGCCAGCACCCGTGCTTTTCCGTGCACTTTGCCTGCCCGCCCTACGGCAACGACTACACCAGCACCGAAGCCGCGCTGCAGGCCGGCCTGGCCCATGGCCGCGCGCTGATCGAGCATTGGCGCACTCGGGGCAGCAAGCCGCCGGCGCGCAACGCCGAAGTGACCCTTTCCAGCTACAACAACTGAGCGCCTTCAAAAGGGCTGGCCGAGCAGCGCCGGCCTGTCAGTCCGCCGCCAGTGAGTTCAGGTAGAGCAAGGCCTGGCGGTACTTTTCCAGGCGCCGCAGGTCTTCGGCGCCCGGTTCGGGAATCCGCGACTGGTCGCTGTTATCCGCCAGGTCCGCACGCTTGACCCGACGCGCCAGGGGATTGGCCGCCGCGCGCCGGATGAAGGCCGGGTAATCCTCGCCCTCGACCTTGGTCAAGGCCGACAGCGCCGCCAGCACAGGCGCGGAAAAACCTTCGGCGCGCAGTTGCTCCAGGGTCACCGCGCTGTCTTCCAGCACATCGTGCAGCACCGCGACAATCCGCTCCTCGGGCTGCTCCACGCCCAGCATCACCCGCAGCGGGTGCAGGATGTAGGGCGCACCACCCTTGTCGACCTGCCCGGCGTGGGCCTGGGCGGCGATGGTGATCGCCCGTTCCAGGCTGCTCATGAGCCGGCCCCGTGGCAGGGAGCATTCACAGAGAACTGGGGCATGGCGGACCTCGAACGAAAAAATGGGCTGCGACAGGATACTCCTCATACCGGGCCATGACCGATGATCGCCGGCCAGCGCGCGACTGCAGCAGACATTGATATCGATCAAGCGCCCGGATCGCAGCCGGGATAAAGCTTGGGGCAATTGCTTGCCCTTTGCCTTTCCGGAGACTTGACCATGTCCAGCACTGCTCTCGATATCCTCGCCCAACCACCCTTCCCGGCCCAGCAAGGCCAATACTGGATCGACGCCCTGAGCGACGGCAGCCATGTGCTGATCCGCCCGCTGCGCCCCCAGGACCGGGATCGGGAAAAGGCCTTTATCGAAAACCTCTCCCCCGTCACCCGCCACCAGCGCTTTCTCGGCGAGGTCAAGGAAGTCGGCGATCAGTTGCTGGATCAGCTGATGGACGTCGGCACCCCGCAACGGGTGGCCTACGTGGCCCTGGTCCACGACAACGGCGAACTGCGGGAAGTCGGCATCAGCCGCTACGCCCAGGTCGACGACCAGCCCTGGCGCTGCGAATTTGCCGTGACCATCGCCGATCAATGGCAAGGCAAGGGCCTCGGCGCGCTGCTGATGCAGCACCTGATCGATGAAGCCCGCGCCAACGGCTTCCAGCAACTGTATTCGGTGGACTCGGCCACCAACTACAGCATGCGCCGCCTGGCCAAACAGCTGGGCATGCGCAGCAGCATCGACCCCGACGACGCGACCCAGGTGATCCACAGCCTGGCCCTGTAACCGCCCGCGCACCGCGCCTCGGCTTGAGGCGCGGCGCACCGTTTAACACTCTTTGACAGTTTCCCGACAAAGCTGTCAAAGACTACCCAAACGCCCTTGCCTAGCATCCGCCCATCGAATGTCCGGTCGGTTGCTGTATGTCTCCCAAACTTCTTCACCTGCCATTGCTCGGCATGCTCCTGGGCAGCCTGGGCTGCAATGGCCAACCCCCTGCGCCGCCGACTATCGGTCGCGGCGACTACGCCAGCATCATCGGTTACCTCAAGCAGCACATCCCCCGGGAAATGGCCGAGCATCGGGTGCCGGGGCTGTCCATCGCCCTGGTGGACGGCCAGGAGCTGATCTGGGCCCGGGGTTTCGGTTTTGCCGACCGGGACCGCGGCCTGCAAGTGACCGAGAACACCGCGTTTCGGGCCGGGGCCCTGTCGCAGTTGCTGACCGCCACCGCTGTCATGCAACTGGTGGAACAGGGACGCCTGCAGCTGGACGCGCCGCTGCAGGACAGCCTGCGCGAGTTCTACGTCCGCTCGCGCTTTCACCAGGACCAGAACGCCGCCGACCAGGCGGTGACCCTGCGCCGCCTGCTCAGCCACCAGGCCGGCCTGCCCACCGAATACCTGCGCGACCGCTACACCACCCAGGCGTTAGGCGAGCTGCCGGGCAAGGTCAGCGGGATCTGGCTGAACAACTGCCCAGGCACCCAGACCGCCTACTCCAACCTGGGCTATGCCCTGCTGGGCGCGGCGATCGAGCGCAGCAGCGGTCTGGACTTCGAGCGCCAATTGCAGAAAAGCCTGCTGCGCCCGTTGGGCATGAGCCAGTCGAGCTTCCTCGGCACCAGCCTGGCTCAGCCCTACCGCGCCCGGGGCTATGCCGACGGGCTCGGCAGCGCCGACGAACCGCTGCGCGACCTGTCCGCCACCGGCCTGTGGAGCAGCCCGCGGGACCTGAGCCGCTTTGTGCGGATGCTGTTCGCCCAGGGCCACTACAAGGACCGCCAGGTGCTGTCCCCGGCCTCGATCAAGGAAATGGTGCGGGCGCAGAACAACGGCAACCCGCTGGATTTCGATTGCCAGGTGGGCCTGGGCTGGTACCTCTCGCCCTGCGGCGAGGAATGGGTTCGTCCGGGGATCCGGACCTGGCAGCACAGCGCGGTGGGCAGCGACTTCCAGGCCCGGATCAGTGTGCTGCCGGAGCAGCAGCTGGCAGTGATCGTGATGAGCAATTCAGGCTCCGGCGAGGCCGTGGCCAGGCCGCTGGTGACCAAGGTGCTGCGCATGCTGCTGCAGGCCCACGGTGCCCCCGGGAGCCAGAAGCGCGACAGCGCCCAGCCCCAGGAGCGGGTCACCGCACGACGGCGGGTACCGGAAGCCGCCGACCGCCAGCACCTGGCGGGTTTCTACGCCACCACCTGGGGCGTATTGCGCATTCGCGACCAGGGCCAGCGCCTGTTCGGCGAGCTGGCCGGCAAGCGTTTCGAACTGCTGCGTGACGAACAAGGCTGGCTGCGGGCCCAGAAGAAATTCCTCGGCGTGTGGCTGCAGGACCTGGGTGACCTCGGCCAGGTGCAGCTGGACCTGTTGAACGTCCAGGGGCGCCGGGTGTTCACCGCAAGGCGTCACGGCCAGCTGCTGGCCATGGGCGAACGCGTCGATCCGGTTCCCCTGCCCGACAACTGGCTGTCCACGGTAGGCACCTACCAGGCCCTCAACGAGGACGCGGCCAACACCGCCATCAGCGATATCAGCATCGCCCTGGAGGACGGTTTCCTGATGATCCGCAGCCTGCAACAGGGCCGCGTGACCACCGACTACATCCTCGCCCCGATGGACAACGCCCACGCCGTCATTGCCGGCCAGGGCCCGGGCCTGGGCGATACGGTGCGCCGCCAGATCAATGGCATCAGCGTCCTGGGCTACTCATTCAAACGCTCCTACACCCACCAATACCTGAGGTTCTAAAGCCCTATGAAAACCCTGAAACGCACCACTTCCGTCACCCTCCTGGCAAGCACCCTGGGTTTGCTCGGGGCATCCCCGGCCTTGCACGCCGAGGACTGGACATTCAGCGTGCGCGGTGGTGCCGCCAGCATGCCGCGCTACAGCGGCAGCGACGAACGCAGCGTGACGCCGATTCTCGGCGCCGAGATCGTCAGCCCCTACGGTTTTTTTCTCAACACCGAACAAGGTCTGGGCTGGGGCAACGAATGGGGCGGCCTGTCCTTCAGCACCTGGGTCGGCGCCAGTGACGAGCGACGCGACAAGAACCACCTGGGCCAGGGCTCCAAGCGCCTCAAGGGCATGGGCGAAATCAAGTCCCGGGCCCAGTTCGGCGCACACCTGGGCTACGACCTGGGGCCGTTCGAACTGGGGGCCACCGTGACCCACGCGCAGAAGAAGAATGACAATCGCGACACCGGCTCGGCCTACAGCCTGCTGCAACTGAGCATCGCCAGCACCCTGTACGAGGGCCGCCTGGGCAGCCTCGACGCCAGCCTCAGCAGCCTGTTCGGCAACGCCGACTACATGCAGACCTGGTATGGCGTGAGCAACACCCAAGCGGCCAATAGCCGCTTCAGCGCCTACCGCGCCAAAGGCGGCCTGGTGAGCAGCGGCGGCGACCTGACCTGGAGCCTGCCGCTCAATGAACAGACCAAGCTCTCGACCCAGCTGTCGATGCAGTACCTGAGCAAGGAAGCCGGCAACAGCCCGATCGTCGACCGGCGCCTGCAGACAGTGCTGGGCACCCAGATCGAATACAGCTTTTGAGCTTCAAGCGGCAAGCTTCAAGCTGCAAGCGGTGGCGTTTGGCTTGCCACTTGAAGCTTGCCGCTTGCAGCTGCCTTCAATCCACATGCGCCCAGGTCATGCGGAACGAAGCGCCGCCCCATTCCGAATCCAGCACTTCGACCTGGCCGCCATGCCACTGGCAGACTCGACGCACCAGCGCCAGGCCCAGGCCGAAGCCGCCGGTGCGCCGGTCACGACTGGCATCGAGGCGGGAAAACGCTTCGAAGATCTTCTCCCGCCCATCCACCGGCACGCCGGGACCGTCATCGTTGACTCGCACTTCGTAGCCGTGCTCCAGACGCACCAGGGACACCTCCACCCGGCGCTCGGCGTAGCGGATGGCATTGCGCAGCAAGTTGATCACCGCCCGGGCCATGAAGCGCGGCTCGATGCGCACGTAGTCCACCTGGCAGCAGCGGATCAGCAACTGCACCCCGGCCGCCTCGGCCTCCAGGGCCACGCTGCCGACCACGCTGTCGAGCCAGTTCTGGGCCTGGATGTCTTCACGGCTGATGGTGGCCGCGCCGTGTTCCAGGCTGGCGTAGGTCAGCAGCTCGGAAACCATTTCCTCCAGTTCGCCAAGGTCGGCGTACATGTCGGCGATCAGTTCGCGGTTTTCCTCAGGGTCGGGCTGTTGCTGCAACTGATCCAGTTCGAAGGACAAGCGGGCAATGGGTGTGCGCAACTCGTGGGACACCGCATTGGTCAACTCGCGCTGATTGGCGATCAGGCCCTCGATGCGCGCCGCCATGCGGTTGAAGTGCTGGGCCAGGTCGCGGATGTTCGAACGCCGCGACAGGTGCAGGCGGGTGCCCAGGTCATTGCCGCCGAAACGCTCGGCGGCCAGGCGCAGGCGCTCCAGGTCACGCCAGTGCGGACGCACCCAGAAGTACAGGACGATGGCCAGCAGTACGCCGAGCAAGGCGTAGGCGGCGATGTTGTAGAGCAGGGTCAGCGGCGGGTCTTCCGGCAGCTTGATGCTCAACAGTTGGGAGCCGCCGTCGATGCTGGAGATGAATTCGTTGAAATCATCGCGGACCACCAGCTGGTTGGAGCTCAGCAGCGCCCGCTCGCGCTCATCAAGGCCCAGATCGCCGGCCTGCACCAGCTTGAGCGCCAGCCCGTAATGGGGCTTGAGCTGCTCCAGCTGGCGCTTGCGCCCGGCTTCGTCGAACGGCCGCAACTGCTCGCTCAGGCTATAGGCCGGCCCGCGCACCGCTTCCCGGTTGTAGGCCTCGATCAGGTCCACGGCCAGGTAGTTGAGGAAAATGTGCTGCACCGCGGTCATGGCTCCGGCATAGCCCAACGCCAGGAATATGTAGAGCCCGAGAAACAGACGCAGCATTCACACCTCCCAGGCGAACGGATTGAACAGGTAGCCCTTGCCCCATACGGTCTTGATGCACACCGGCTCGCGGGGATTGTCCTTGAGCTTGCCGCGCAGTTTGCTGATGTAGACGTCGACGCTGCGGTTCAGACCGTCGAACTCGATGCCGCGCATGCGGTTGAGAATGTCGTCCCGGGACAGGGTCTTGCCCGCCGCGCTGGCCAGCAGCCACAGCAGCTCGAACTCCATGGTGGTCAGTTCGATCGGCTCGCCGGACAGGCGCACCTCGCGGCTGCTGCGGTCGATGCTCAGCACGCCGAACTCCAGGGCCCCGCGCGCAGCGCTCGACTCCGGCACCTGGCGCCGCTGCAGGGCCCGCAGGCGCGCCAGCAGCACCGCCGGCTTGATGGGCTTGATCACGTAATCGTCGGCGCCGGATTCCAGGCCGAGGATGTGGTCCAGATCGTCTTCCTTGGCGGTGAGGATGACGATCGGGGTATCGGCCACGGCGCGGATCTCCCGGCACACGTGCAGGCCGCTCTGGCCCGGCAACATCAGGTCGAGCACCACCAGTTTCGGTTTGAATTCGAGATACGCCGCCAGGGCCACGTCGCCCCGATGCACCGCCAACACTTCAAAGCCATGCTGGGACAGGAAATTGGCGATCAGCCCGGCGAGCTTCTCGTCATCTTCCACCAGCAGGACCTTGCCAAGCCCCAGGTTATCCATACCTACCCGTTCGCGAACACAGAGTTTTGAGTGCGCGCAGTATAGAGGGGCCAAGGTTAAAAAAGGCTAAGGCTGCGGCAAAACCACGGGCTTATAGCGGTTTTGCGCAAAGTTTCATTCTTTTAAGAGTTTTTAACAATTTGCCCCTGCTTTTACACAAGGGCAGTGCCTTACCAGGCCGGCACGCCACTGTGGAAGCGAAACTCCGGGTCAGGGGACTCGATCAGCTCCTGCTCGGCGGCCCGCACCTTGTCGATCACCTGGGCGATGTCCTTGGCGTCGCCGTACTGGTAGGCCAGCTTCAGGTAGCCCTGGTAGTGCCGGGCCTCGCTCTTGAGCAGGCCGAAGTAGAACTTGCCCAGTTCTTCGTCCAGGTGCGGCACCAGGGCTTCGAAGCGCTCGCAACTGCGGGCTTCGATGAAGGCACCGACCACCAGGGTGTCCACCAGCTTCACCGGCTCGTGGCTGCGCACCACCTTGCGCAGGCCCGAGGCATAGCGCCCGGCGTGCAACTGGCGCAGTTCGACCTTGCGCCTTTTCATCAGGCGCATGACCTGTTCGTGGTGCACCAGCTCTTCCCGGGCCAGGCGCGACATCATGTTGATCAGGTCGACATGGGAGTGGTACTTGGCGATCAGGCTCAGGGCGGTGCTGGCGGCCTTGAACTCGCAGTTCTTGTGGTCGATCAGCAGGGTTTCCTGATCGGCCAGGGCCGCCTGGACCCAGGCGTCGGGGGTCCGACAGCCGAGGAAGTCATGAATTTCCGGAAAGTTCATCGGCGCATTTCCGAGCAATCCGCCACAGCAAGGCGAGCAATGGCGGCACTATCAGTGATCGATAACATGAGGCTCACGAGACAAATAAGGCTTCACAGCGAAAGGCTGGCGATTATACCGGCCACGTCGCAGACCACCAGCGGCCGCGCTTGATATGCATCAACATGCGGCGCGGGCGCCAGCAACTATAGTTGTGCACGCTGGGCCTGTTCCCGTTGGGTGGCGAGCCGCGTCGCTGGGCCAAACGGGAACAGACCCTAGCCGTTCATCCCTTTCCTGGAGACCCGATCATGCAAAGTATCCGCAGCATCCTGGTGGTCATCGATCCCACGCCTGGCGAAAGTCTCGCCCTCAAGCGCGCCAAGCTGATTGCCGGGGTCACCCAGGCCCATCTGCACCTGCTGGTCTGCGACAGGAAGCACGAGCATTCGGCGCTGCTCAGCGTGCTCAAGAGCAGCCTGAGCAGCGAAGGCTACAGCGTCACCACCGAACAGGCGTGGAACGAGAGCCTGCATGAAACCATCATCGACGTGCAGCAGGCCGAAGGCTGCGGCCTGGTGATCAAGCAGCACGTCCATGAAAACCCGCTGAAGAAGGTCCTGCTGACCCCGGCGGACTGGAAGCTGCTGCGCTACTGCCCGACCCCGGTGCTACTGGTCAAGACCGCCAACCCCTGGGCCGGCGGCGTGGTCATGGCGGCCATCGACGTTGGCAACATGGACGGCGAGCACCGCACGCTGCACGCCAGCATCGTCGACCATGGCTTCGACATCGCCAGCCTGGCCAAGGCCCAGTTGCACGTGATCAGCGCCCACCCGTCACCGATGCTCTCGGCCGCCGATCCAGTGTTCCAGCTCAAGGAAACCATCGAGAAGCGCTATCGCGAGGAGTGCAAGGCGTTCCAGGCCGAGTTCGATATCGACGACAACCACCTGCACATCGAAGAAGGCCCGGCGGATGTGCTGATTCCCCACATGGCCCACAAGCTGGGGGCCGTGCTGACCATCATCGGCACCGTGGCCCGCACCGGGCTGTCGGGGGCCTTGATCGGCAATACCGCCGAGGTGGTGCTCGATTCCCTGGACAGCGACGTGCTGGTGCTCAAGCCGGCGGACATCATGGATCACCTGGAAGAACTGGCGGCCAAGGCCTGAGCCCCTGTTCGGCAACGCCATCCCGCAACCTGCGCCGTCCATGACGGCGCGTTCGCTGGCAAGCCAGCTCCTACAACAACCCGATCGACTTCAACCCGTAGGAGCCGGCTGGCCGGCGAAGAGGCCCTTGAGCCTTGCACCGCCCTGACGGCCGCCTTCGCTGGCAAGCCAGCTCCTACAGCGGTATTTGCGTGAGAACCCTTGGTGTTGGGGCCGGCTTGCCGGCGAATGGCTCAGCCCAGGGCGTCCTTGAGAAAACCGGGGGCGATGTAGCGCTGGTAATGGGCTTCCGACAGCAGGAAGAACTCCCGATCGATGGCGTCGCGCAACTCCGGCAGCGCCCAATCGCGGAACTCCGGCAACAGCACCATGCCGTAGGCGTCGAGCTGGTTGATCACCCGCGCGCCCCGGGCAATCAGCTGGTAGGCCCAGCAGTATTCGGACTGGTGCGGCACGAAACGGATCTTGCGCTGCTCCAGTTGCCCGCGCAGGCGCGCCGGGTCGAAGACTTCCAGCTTGGCCGCCATCACCTGCACCAGCAGTTGCTCAAGACGCAGCCAGACCGCGCGTTTTTCCTCTTCGTTGTAACCATTCCAGTTGATCACTTCGTGATGGAAACGCTTGCAGCCACGGCACACCAGATCGCCGTAGACAGTGGAGCAGAGGCCGACGCAGGGGGTCTTGATGGTCTGATTGGGCATAGAGAAACAACACACGCAAAGGCAAAACAGTCGGCAATGGTAGGGTCTGCTGCCATTGGGTGACAAGTCGCGTTGCTGGGCCAAACGGCGCGAGGCAAGGCGCGGGATGCCGCCAATGGTTGTTCCCTTGGCAAATCCCGCAACGCAGCCTCGCGCCGTTTGGCACGCAACCCGAAGGGACGGCGCCCCCTTGGCGCAGGGCGGCGTTGCTCGAAGCTTATTTGGAAAACCAAACTGCGCTTCTCGCGCCTTGCCCTGCGCCAAGGGGGCATCCGTCGCGACATGTCACCCAATGGCAGCAGACCCTAGCCTTTTGTCTAAGATTGATCACCCCTCAAACTTCAATCCGGCAACTTACGTTGAGACTTTTTTTGCCGTAGAATCAGCCAGCCTTTTTAGGCGCCAATGTCCGTTTGAAGCTGTTTTCAAAGCGTCACGAGCACAGTCGTTCCTTCAGAGCGGTGTTGGCGAGGGGTTTTTCCAGCGGGGAAAGATCCAGCGCCAACCCTCATCAGCTCCCCGTTCTGCAGGCGTAAAACTTTGAAAGCAGCTTCTGTAAGGAATTGTCGGTAATTCTGGCTAAGTGGCGCACAACGCCACGCAGCGCATGAGTACGGCAATTTCGGGATGAGCGTCCCGGACACCCATTTGGGACCACTGATGAGGGTAATACTGTGCTTGAAGCCTACCGCAAACATATCGAAGAGCGCGCAGCACTGGGTATCGTTCCCCAGCCGCTAAACGCCGAACAAACTGCAGGCCTGGTCGAGCTGCTGAAGAATCCCCCGGCTGGCGAAGAAGCCTTCCTCGTTGACCTGATCACCAACCGCGTTCCACCAGGAGTGGACGAAGCCGCCTACGTCAAGGCCGGTTTCCTCTCCGCCGTCGCCAAGGGCGAAGCCACTTCGCCGCTGATCGACAAGAAGCGTGCCGTCGAGCTGCTGGGCACCATGCAGGGCGGCTACAACATCGCCACCATGGTCGAGCTGCTGGACAACGCCGAACTGGCCAGCGTTGCTGCCGCCCAGCTCAAGCACACCCTGCTGATGTTCGATGCGTTCCACGACGTTGCCGAAAAAGCCAAGGCAGGCAATGCCCAGGCCAAGGCCGTGCTGGAATCCTGGGCCGCCGGCGAGTGGTTCACCAACAAGCCCGCCATCGCCGACAAGTACAGCCTGACCGTATTCAAGGTTCCTGGCGAAACCAACACCGACGACCTGTCCCCTGCCCCGGACGCCTGGTCGCGCCCTGATATCCCGCTGCACGCCCTGGCCATGCTGAAAATGGCCCGTGACGGCATCGTGCCTGAGCAACAAGGCGCCATCGGCCCGCTCAAGCAGATCGAAGAAGTCAAGGCCAAGGGCTTCCCGGTTGCCTACGTCGGCGACGTGGTGGGTACCGGTTCCTCGCGTAAATCGGCCACCAACTCGGTGCTGTGGTTCTTCGGCGACGACATCCCTTACGTGCCGAACAAGCGCGCCGGTGGCTTCTGCTTCGGCTCGAAAATCGCCCCGATCTTCTACAACACCATGGAAGACGCCGGCGCCCTGCCGATCGAGTTCGACGTGTCGAACCTGAACATGGGCGACGTGATCGACGTCTACCCGCACGCTGGCAAGGTCTGCAAGCACGGTAGCGACGAAGTCATCACCACCTTCGAACTCAAGACTCCGGTACTGCTGGACGAAGTTCGCGCTGGCGGCCGTATCCCGCTGATCGTCGGCCGTGGCCTGACCGAAAAGGCCCGCGCCGAGCTGGGCCTGGGCCCAACCGACCTGTTCAAACTGCCTGAAGCACCTATCGATACCGGCAAGGGCTACACCCTGGCACAGAAGATGGTCGGCAAGGCCTGTGGCCTGGCCAAGGGCAAGGGCGTGCGTCCTGGCACCTACTGCGAACCGAAGATGACCACCGTCGGCTCCCAGGACACCACTGGCCCGATGACCCGTGACGAGCTGAAAGACCTGGCCTGCCTGGGCTTCTCCGCCGACCTGGTGATGCAGTCGTTCTGCCACACCGCGGCCTATCCGAAGCCGATCGACGTCACCACCCACCACACCCTGCCCGACTTCATCATGACCCGTGGCGGCGTGTCCCTGCGTCCGGGCGACGGCATCATCCACTCGTGGCTGAACCGCATGCTGCTGCCGGACACCGTCGGCACCGGTGGCGACTCCCACACCCGTTTCCCGATCGGCATCTCGTTCCCGGCCGGTTCCGGCCTGGTGGCCTTCGCCGCCGCCACTGGCGTGATGCCACTGGACATGCCGGAATCGATCCTGGTTCGCTTCAAGGGCAAGCTGCAGCCTGGTGTCACCCTGCGTGACCTCGTCCACGCCATTCCTTACTACGCGATCCAGAAAGGCCTGCTGACCGTCGAGAAGAAAGGCAAGAAGAACGCCTTCTCCGGCCGCATCCTGGAGATCGAAGGTCTGGAAACCCTGACCGTCGAGCAAGCCTTCGAACTGTCCGACGCCTCGGCCGAACGTTCGGCTGCCGGTTGCACCATCAAGCTGTCCAAGGAATCGATCGCCGAGTACCTGAAGTCCAACATCACCCTGCTGCGCTGGATGATCGGCGAAGGCTACGGCGATGCCCGTACCCTGGAGCGTCGCGCGCAAGCGATGGAAGCCTGGCTGGCCAACCCCGAGCTGCTGGAAGCCGACAAGGACGCCGAGTACGCCGAAGTCATCGAGATCGACCTGGCCGACGTCAAGGAGCCTGTGCTCTGCGCGCCGAACGACCCGGACGACGCTCGCCTGCTGTCCAGCGTTGCTGGCCAGAAGATCGACGAAGTGTTCATCGGTTCCTGCATGACCAACATCGGTCACTTCCGCGCGGCCGGTAAGCTGCTGGATCAGGTCAAGGGCCAGCTGCCAACCCGTCTGTGGCTGTCGCCGCCGACCAAGATGGACGCTCACCAGCTGACCGAGGAAGGCTACTACGGCATCTACGGCAAGGCCGGCGCGCGCATGGAAATGCCGGGCTGCTCGCTGTGCATGGGTAACCAGGCACGTGTAGAACCGAACAGCACCGTGGTGTCGACCTCGACCCGTAACTTCCCGAACCGTCTGGGCGATGGCGCCAACGTCTACCTGGCTTCGGCCGAGCTGGCGTCGGTGGCTTCGATCCTGGGTCGCCTGCCGACCGTCGAGGAGTACATGGAATACGCCGGCAAGATCGACAGCATGGCGGCGGACGTGTACCGCTACCTGAGCTTCGACCAGATCGCCGAGTTCCGTGAAGCTGCAGCCAACGCCAAGATCCCGGTGGTGCAAGCCTAAGGTTCTAGCGTTGTAAAAAAGAGCGCCGCGTATTCCACGATACGCGGCGTTTTTTTATGCCTGCGTTTTGCCTCAGCTTTCGCCGTGCCTGAGCGCCAGGGACAACAGCGCCGAAGCGCAACTGATCAGCGCTGCCGCCAGAAAGGCCGCCTGATAGCCGGCCAGTTCCGCCGCAACGGGCGGCACCGTGCCCGCCAGATCGCCACTGACCCCATGGGCCAGTGCTACCAGCAGCGCCAAGCCAATGGCTCCGCCCAACTGCCGCGCGGCATTCTGCAGGCCCGCCGCCAACCCGCAATCCCCTTGCGGCACCCCTGAAAGCACCGCCTGGGTGGCGCTCATCAGGGTCAGGCCGCACCCCACTCCGGTGAGCAGCGTCGGCAGCAGCAGGTCGTGCAGCATCGAAGGTTGTGCCGGCAAGCCGTAGAGCCAGGCCAGGCCCAGCGCCGAAATCAGCCCGCCGAACAGCGGCAGGCGCGTGCAGCCCGCCTCGCGCAGGCGCCGCGAAAGCATCGCCGCAACGGCCAGGGCCAGCGCCAGGGGCAACAGCGCCAGCCCGGTATCCCAGGCATCGAGCCCGACCACCCGCTGCAACGCCTGGGACAGGAAATAGGTGGAACAGGTCAGCACCGCCCCCAAGCCGCCGATCATCAGCATGCCGATGGGCACATTGCGCAGGCGCAGAATCTCCAGCCTTACCAGGGGCTCCGGAGCCCGACGCTGCACCACCACGAACAGCACCGATGCCAGCACAGCTACCCCCAGCGCAGCCTGCACCCTGGGATCGTTCCAGCCGTCGCGGGTCGACTGCGCCAGGGCGAAGATCAGGGCACCCAGTGCCAGGGTCACACTCAGCGCCCCGGGCACATCGAGACTCTGGCGGCGAACGTCGACAGCCCGCGGGTTGAGCAAGGCCCCGACCACCGCCATCAGCAACAGCGCCACCGGCACGTTTACCCACATCACCCAGCGCCAGCTGTAGAGGCTGGTCAGCAGCCCGCCGGCGACCACGCCAAAGGCCGAGCCCAAGGCCGCACAGGCCGCCCACAGGCCAATAGCCCGTTCACGCCCGGCGCCCTTGGGGTGCCCGGCCATGATTACCGCCAGGGGTGAAGTGGCCAGCGCCGCCGCGGCGAAACCCTGGACCGCGCGGGCGCTCAGCAGCACCCAGGCGCTCTGTGCCATGCCCCCAACCAGGCTGGCGAGGCTGAACAGCGCCAGCCCCCACAGCAGCAGTGCCCGGCGTCCGTAAAGGTCACCGGCCCGGGCCGCCAGCAGCATGAAACCGCCCAGCAGCAACAGGTAGGCGTCCACCACCCACTGCAATTGCGCAGCGGACAACGCCAGCTCCTGACGCATGGCCGGCAGCGCGATATTCACGATGGCGCCGTCCATCACCACCATGAAGGCGCAGACACAGGCAACCAGCGTCGCCACCCAGGAAGGGGTGCCGCGCCTCAACAAGGCGGGTGCGGCCGGAAGGGAAACAGATGACATGGGCATTCCTCGAAGTCAGGGGCTGGCAGGCAGCCGGTAAGGGTCTGGACTGAATTCTGCGCCCTGGAAGACAATGAGCAGGTAACGGCAACCCTCCGATAAATAGTGAAAAGTGTTCAAGATGACCGACTTCGACGCCGCCGTGCCCGACGACCTCAGCGAATGGTGTGCCGGACCCGATGTCATCGCCCTGCGTGGCGATGACCACCCCGCCAGCGAGTTTCGTCTCGGCACCCGCGAATACGACTGGCACCAGCACGCCCGGGGGCAGGTGTTCTGCGTGGAAACCGGGATGATCCAGGTCAGGACCGCCCATGGCGCCTGGCTGCTGCCGCCGCAGCGCGCTGGCTGGATGCCGCCGGGGGTGGCGCATCAGATCCGCGTCAGCGGTGCCCTGACCGGCTGGAGCCTGCTGCTCTCGCCCAGCGCCAGCCGGCAGTTGCAGGACAGGCCCTGCGTGCTGGGGATCTCCAGTGTGTTGCGGGTGCTGGTGGAGCGCGCTGCGGGCTGGAGCGGCCAGGCCCGCCTGGGGCCCGAGCAGGCGCGGATCAGCGCGGTGATACTCGACGAACTGCGCGGCGCCGCGCCGCAGCCCTTGCACTTGCCGCTGCCCAGCGAACCCCGGCTGCTGAAGATTGCCCAGGCCATTCTGGACAACCGCGACAGCCAGTGGACCCTCAAGGATTGGGCTGCCTGGGGCGCGATGTCGGCCAGCACCCTGCGGCGCCTGATGCTGGCACAGACTGGCATGAACTTCGCCCGGTGGCGCCAGCAGGCACAACTGGCGCTGGCCCTGGAGATGCTGGCCCGCGGGGTGGCGGTCAATCAGGTGGCGGATGCCCTTGGCTACGCCTCGGCGAGCAACTTCATCGCCATGTTCCGCCGGGCCTTTGGCGATTCCCCCGCCCGCTACTTCGCGGTGCGGCCCGGTGCCTGAGGCCGCTCGCGCAAGCTGAGGGCAGCGCCGCTCAGTGCCAGTGCCTGGCCTGGGCCTGGCCGCTCCAGCTCTGCAGGCTTTCCTGCAGGGTATCGTCGACACTGGTGCCGCTGAGCAGCACCTGGTAATGGCTGCTCGATGGCAAGGCCGCCAGGGCCTCCTTGGCGTCATGCTTGAGACGGGCCAGGGCCAGGCGCTTGTGCTCCAGGCTGACCTGGCGGAAGAACTCGTCCAGGGCCTCGATGCTGGTGCCGTCCAGGTTCGGCGACTCTTCCAGGCTGAGAATGACGCTGTGAATCGGCGTCTGTGCATGGCGGATCAGGCGCAAGGCGCCGCCCAGGATGCGCTCGGCGTTGGCGAAGAACAGCGCCTCCCCCGGTCGCATAATCAGCACCCCCGGCACTTGCCGCGCCTGGGGATGGCGGCTCAGGTCGACAAAGTCATGGCCACTGCCCAACTGGCCGAGGATCTGGATATCCGCCGCCGACAGCTGGCGCAGCATCAGCAGGATGCTCACCCCCACCGACAGCAACAGGCCGTCCAGCACCCCCAGCACCAGCACCGCCGCCACCGCGCAGATCACCAGGAAGCGATCCCGGCGCCAGATGAAATAGCGCCCCAAGGGCTGCAGGCTCAGGCCATGACCCAGGGCGTACATGACGATCGCCGCCAGCACCGGCTCCGGCGTCAGGGCGATGTAGGGCAATACCGTCAGCACGATCAGCAGCATCACCGCCGCCGCGGTCAGCCCCGCCAACCGCGAGCGCGCCCCGGCCGCCTCATTGGCGGATGTGGCGGAGTAGCCGGCACCGGCCGGCATGCCGTGAAACAACCCGGAAACCAGGTTGGCGGCGCCCAGGGCCAGCAGGTCGCGGTTGGACGACACCCGGTCGCCATGCTTGAGGGCCATGGAGCTGATGGAGCCATAGGACTCGGCATACAGGATCATCACCAGGGCGAACGCCAGCTCGCCCAGGCGCAGCCAGTCGGCGAACGGCAGGTCCGGCAGGCTCGGCACCTCCAGCTTGAGTTCGATTGCACCGATCAGCGCCACCCCGTGTGCCGGCAGGTCGAACCATTGCCCGGCGCCAATACCGATCACCACCGCCACCAGCCCGCCGGGCACGTAGGGAATCCGCGAACAGATCGCCAGCACCAGCAAAGCCAGGCCCGCCACCGCCACGCCCACCCAGTTCCACTGCGGCCATTGCTCAAGCAACTGCGGCAGGAAACGCACCAGGTTGCCGGTACTCAAGTGCACCCCGACCACGGTGGCGAACTGCTTGAGGATGATGGTCAGCGCCAGGCCGAAGGCAAAACCGCGCAACACCGGCTTGGCTGCGGATTTCGGTGAACGTGACCGAGCGTTTCGCTAATACGTGACCGGTGCTTCCACCCCGGTTGCGCGGGTTCTGGATTGTAATCGCATCGGTCACGATGCGGCTTGTTCCTCGGCTTTTTTTCGGCGCAGCGACTCGCCTTTCATCGTCAGTCGGTAGGCGTTGTGCACCAGGCGGTCGAGGATGGCATCGGCCAGGGTCGGGTCGTTGATCCAGCCGTGCCAGTGCTCGATGGGCAGTTGGCTCGTCAGGATGGTGGAGCGGCTGCCAGCGCGGTCGTCGATCACCTCCAGCAGGTCATGCCGGGCTCCTTCCTCCAGCGGGGCTAGCGCCCAGTCGTCCAGCACCAGGACGTCGACCTTTGCCAGCTGTTGCAGGGTACGGCCGAAGCTGCCGTCGCCATGAGCGATGCGCAGTTGTTCCAGCAGGCGCGGGGTGCGCAGGTACAGGGTGCTATAGCCCTGGCGGCAGGCCTGGTTGCCCAGGGCGCAGGCCAGCCAGGTTTTGCCGGCACCGGTCGGGCCGGTCAGCAGCAGGTTGTGCTGCTGGCGGATCCAGTCGCCACTGGCCAGGGTGGCGATCAGACGCTCGTCCAGGGCGCGTCCGGTGCGGCGGTCGAGATCTTCCAGGCAGGCGTTGGCGTACTTGAGCTTGGCCTTCTTGCGCAGCCGTACCAGGCGCTGGTTGTCACGCCAGGCCAGTTCGCGGTCGAGCAGTAGGCCGAGGCGTTCATCGAAGCTCAGGCTGTGGCTGGCCGGCAGCGTCCATTGCTCTTCCAGGGCGCGGGCCATGCCGTCCAGGCGTAGCTGGTGCAGTTGATTCAGGGTGTGTTGCGGCATCATCGAACAGCTCCTGTTGCGGGGGTTGGTAGTAGTCGGCGCCACGGACGTTCTCGTGGTCGCCGGGTAAGGTCGTTTCGGCGGCACGCTGGGGCAGCGGCTGTTGATCCAGGCCTTGCTGGAGCAGGTTGCGCACGCTGCGCCCGGTGAAGGCGCGCAGGTGTACGGCACGTTCGGCAGCGGCTTCCAGGCGTGCATTGCCATAGCGCCGGGCCAGCGAGAGCAGGCCGAGGCAGGCGCGGTAGCCCATCTCCGGGTGCGGCTTGTGGGTCAGTTGGTGATCGATCAGTTGGCGCGTGTAGGGGCCGATCCGCGCGCCCCAGTCGAGCAGGCGTTGTGGCGTCCATTCGCGATGCGCCTGGTGCGCCGCGGGCATGTGCTCGCGCTGGGTACTGTAAGCGCCGCGTCGCCCCAGCAGCAGGTGGCTGGCCACCCGCCGGTTGCCATGCAGCACTTCCAGGGTGTGTGCCGTCAGTCGCACGTCCACGTTCTGCCGGGCCAGGGCGGAGGGCACGCTGTAGAAGCTGCCATTGACCTCGATGTGGTAGTCGATGCTGACCTTGCAGCGCTTGAAGGTGGCGACCTCGTAGGGATGCACCGGCAGCGCTCGCAAGGCCGGGCGATCCAGGCGCTCGAACCAGTCGCGCCGGCAGCCATCGAGCCGCTTGAACGGGCGCCGATTCAGATCCTCCAGCAGCTCGGCGATGGCCTGGTTAAGCGCATGCAGGCTGAAGAACTGCCGATGGCGCAGCCGCGCCATGATCCAGCGCTCGACCACCTGCACCGCCACCTCGGCCTTGGCCTTGTCCTGAGGCTTGCGTGGCCGTGCCGGCAGGATCACCGTCTGGTAATGACGCGCGCACTCCAGCGTGGCCCGGTTCAGGCCCGGCTCGTAGCGATCCGGCTGGGCGACCAGGGCGCGCGGATTGTCCGGCACAACCATTTCCGGCACGCCGCCAAAGTAGGTCAGAGCCTGGCCCAGCGAGGTCAGCCAGTCCACCTGGGTTTCGCCTGGCGTCGCGCAGGCATAGGTGTAATTCGAGGCGCCCAGGGCGGCGACGAAGATGTGCGCCCGGCGCACTTCGCCGGTGGCCGGGTCGACCACCGGCAGCGTCGGCCCGGCATAGTCGATGAATAGCTTCTCGCCCGCACGGTGCAGCTGACGCATCGAACGTTTGAGCGTCTGGGCGTAGCGCCGGTAGTGCTCGACGAACTGGGTGTAGCGGTAGGTCGGCTGGCCCGCATGCGCGGCGAGATATTCCTCCCACAGCAGCTGCAAGGTCACGCCCTTGCGTCGCAACTCGCGGTGGATGCTCAGCACATCGGGCAGCACTCGCTCACCGCGCGGCTTGTTCGTCGACGTCGGTGCAAACAAGGCGGCCGCCAGCGCGGCCTCGTCCATGGCCACCAGCGCCGGCCAGTCCAGCCCGGCCACCCGCGCCGCCGCGATGTACTTGCTAACCACGCCCTTGGACAGCTGCAAGGCACGGGCAATCTTCTCGTGGGACAAGCCGGCCTCAAACTTGAGGCGCAGACATTCTTTGATGTTTCGCATGGCTACTCGCGGCGCCGCCATCTTCCTCTCCCGAAATCGGTCGAGGATGGCGGCGCATCAGGTCATGCGCAACGAAGGGGAAGGCTTTCGCTAAGTCGTGACCGGCGATTTCGGTAAGCCGTGACCACCTGTTTCGGAACAGGCGGAAAATCGGTCACGTTGCTACCGAAATGAGCGGTCACGCGTTAGCGAAATGACCGGTCACGATCAACCGAAACGGCCGGTCACGGTGCTCCGAAATCCGCACTTGGCAATGAACGCGGTGACGCCGCCCAGGCGAAACAGCCCCGCCAGAATGAAGAACGCCCCGGTCAGCAGCACCAGGGCGAACCCCAGGCTCAGGCGCAGTTGCGCGTCGCCATCGGACAGCGACAGGGTCGCCGCCGCCAGCACCGCCGCCGATGACGAGGTGGCCGAGACGATGGCAAAGCGGCTGGTGCCGAACAGGCCGTAGCACAACAACCCGGCGAACAGGGCAATGACCCCGGCCTGGGGCGGCAAGGCGGCGATGCTGGAATAGGCCACCGCCTCGGGCAGCAACAGCCCGGCGATGGACAGGCCGGCCAGCAGGTCACGACTGCGCCGGGGCGCGGTTACCGGGGTGGCAGCGAACTGCCCTTGATCAGTCGACAATCTGGCCCACCCATCCTGGCAAGTAACGTGCGTCCTGGCTGCGCGCCAGCTTCATGGCCCGGGCCTGGACCTTGGCCCCCAACTTGCCCAGCGCCTGCTTTTCGATGCGCCGGCGGAAAAAGTCCGCCCAGAGAAATTCGCTGAACGGCGTGGTGTCCTTGGCAAAACCGCCGGCGCGGCGCAACAGCCCGGCCAGGCTGCGATAGGGATCATCCTGCAGGTCGAGGATGCGCGGGGGAATCCGCTCGAACGAACGCCGCACGCCCTGCGCGTCGTAAGGATGGGCCCATTGGTTGAACGCCATCACCTCCCAGAAGCTGTCTGCGTCGACAAAGGACAGGTCCTTGAGCACCAGCAGCGACACCTCATTCACCTGTTCCTGCAGCAGGGCCATGCCGAAGTGATGATGGTCGACGATGTAGTAGCGCTGCCGAGGGCCCAGCACACAGGGAAACCAGTGATCCTCCAGGGCTGCCGCCCGCGCCTTGCGCTTGAGCTGCTGCCACATCCGGCGCTTGGCATCGACTTCGGCCAGGCCCACGGTGAGTTGGGTCGGGTGCAGCGTATCCAGGCGGGCACGGATCAACTGCGGGTGAGCACGGGCCATGCAATGACTCCAGACAGGAACAAAATCATCAGCTTAGACCTTTATTCGCCGCCGCAAACGATCCCGGTCAATGCCTTGAACGACAACGCCGCCGGCACTGTGAAGCGCCGGCGGCGTTGTCTGTGGGAACTGGCCTGGTAGCGCGGGCGCCCGCCAGGGCGCCGCACCACTCAAGAAGCCAGCGAGTACACCAGGGCGGTAATCGCCACCAGGCCCACCAGGGTCACGAACACGTTGGACGCCTGGCCGCGATAGCGGGCCATGGCCGGCACCTTGCGGATGGCATACATCGGCATCAGGAACAGGATCGCCGCGATGACCGGGCCACCCAGGGTTTCGATCATCCCCAGGATGCTCGGATTGAGGGTGGCTACCGCCCAGCAGATCACCAGCATGAAGGCCGCGGTGACCCGATCCAGGGTTTTCGCCGCCGGCCGCCGGCCGCTCTTGATGATCAAGCCCTTGAGACCTTCGCTGGCCCCAATGTAGTGACCGAGGAACGACTTGGCAATGGCCACGAAGGCAATCAACGGCGCGGCGAAGGCGATGGTCGGATTGTTGAAGTGGTTGGCCAGGTAGGACAGGATCGACAGGTTCTGCGCCTTGGCTTCCGCCAGCTGCGCCGGGCTCAGGGTCAGCACGCAACTGAAGACGAAGAACAGCACCATGCCCACCATCAGCAGGTGGGCGCGGGACAGGATCTGCGAGCTGCGCTCTTCGGCGTGCACGCCATAACGACGCTTCTGGTCCACGGCAAAGGCCGAGATGATCGGCGAATGGTTGAACGAGAAGACCATCACCGGGATCGCCAGCCACAGGGTATGCAGGAAGGCCGAAGGTGCTGGCACGTCACTGGCGGTGGCGAGGATGCCGCCACTCCAGTGCGGAATCAGGAACACCGCGAGGAACGCCAGGGCGACGATGAACGGATAGACCATCAGGCTCATGGCCTTGACGATCACCTGCTCGCCGCAACGCACCACCACCAGCAGGCCGAAGATCAGCACCAGGGCCAGGATCGCCCGCGGTGGCGGCGCGATGTGCAACTGGTTGGTCATGAAACTGCCGACGGTATTGGTCAGGGCCACGCTGTAGATCAGCAGGATCGGGAAGATGGCAAAGAAGTACAGCAAGGTGATCAGGGCACCGGCCTTGATTCCGAAATGCTCCTCGACCACTTCGGTGATGTCCGCGCCGTCACGCCCGGAAAGCACGAAGCGGGTCAGGCCGCGGTGGGCGTAGAAGGTCATGGGGAAGGCCAGCAACGCCAGGATCAGCAGCGGCCAGAAGCCGCCGATGCCGGCATTGATGGGCAGAAACAGGGTACCGGCACCGATGGCCGTACCAAACAAGCCGAGCATCCAGGTGGTGTCTTGGCGGTTCCAGCTAGTCAGCGTTGCCGGGGCTGCTGGGGCTGCCGTTTCAAAGCGTTGATCAACGCTGTTGGCCTGATCATTCATCCGGTGGGATCTCCACATTCCGGTCGTTTGCCATCCGCCCGGGCGTGTCGGAGTACCCGACAGGCAGTGCCCGAGCGAAACAGAGGGGGCGCGATTGTCCGGGATTCCACGGGCGCTGCATAGACTCAGCTGAGGAACGGTTTGTGCGCTGCAGATATTTTTTTGTTTGATCGCCAAGCGTCTGGCCCGGCCCTCTCAGAGCCTGCCCCGCGGCCAGCGAGGGCGTCCGCCAGGGCGATGCACATCCGATGCTGCCCGTTCGCCAGCAAGCCAGCACCTGAGGGTTGCGTTGACAGGGCTCACGACCAGACGGCATGATCGGACCCCATGAATATCTACGCGCTCAACCCTACCTCCACCACCACGACTGCCTTCGGCGGGTCGTGTGGTGGCTGTGCGGGATGATGCAAGCACAGTAAAACCAAGGCCCCGCCAGCAATGGACGGGGCCTTTTGTTTCTCCGTCCACCTGGCACTACAAGGAGAGACAAGATGCCTTTATCCAACGCCAAGCGTGCCCTGCTGGTCATCGACATGCAGGTCGGCCTGTTCAACGGACCGGACAAGCCCTACAAACGTGCGCAGGTCCTGGAAAATATCAATCAACTGATCCGCCGCGCCCGCCAGGCCGGAGCGCCGATCTTCGCCGTGCGCCACACCGGGCCGGCCGAATCGCCGATTGCCGCCGGCAGCCCGTTCTGGCAATTGCTGCCCAACCTGGAAGTGGATGAAGAGCTGGACTCTGTGCTGGACAAGACCCGCCCCAGCTGCTTTGTCGGCACCGGGCTGGTCGAGCGCCTGCAGGAGGCCCAGGTCAAGGAACTGGTGATCGTCGGCATGAAGACCCAGTACTGTGTCGATGCCACTTGCCGCGCCGCCGGCGACCTGGGTTTTGCCGCGCTGCTGGTGGAAGACGCCCACACCTGCATGGACACTCCCGCGCTGGGGGCGAAGAAGATCATCGCCCACCACAACGCCACCCTGAACGGCCCCTTCGTGCGCCTGGTCAAGACCCCTGACGTGACCTTCTGATTCAAGCAGGCTGCACCACTGCCCCGGGGACGCCAACCCACGCGTTACGCCCCGGGACCAGTGCCGGCCAGGATTGCCAAAAACCCCGCAAACCCCCACCCTTGAGCCCTCGCCCCGGTCTTGGCACAGGCGCTCGAAGCTGTGCCATGCCCTCCCTGCGCTGCTGAGCTATTCCCGAGGAGCCCCTTGATGCGTGCCACCGTCCTGGTCCTGGTTGAAAACGTCAACGCCTACCTGCCACTGCTCGAACAACAGGGCTTTCAGCTGATCCTGGCGCCCACCCCCGCCGAACGGGCCCGGGCCATCCGCGAACACGCCGAGCAGATCGACGCGGTACTGACCCGCGGCCCCCTAGGCCTGACCGGCGCGGAAATCGCCGCCCTGCCGAGGTTGCAGATCATCTGCGTGATCGGCGCCGGCTATGAAGAGGTCGACCTGCAAGCGGCAAGCAATCGGGGCATCGCGGTCACCAACGGCGCCGGGGTCAACGCGCCGTCCGTGGCCGATCATGCCCTGGCCCTGCTGCTGTCCCTGGTGCGCGGCATTCCCCAATCCGATGCGGCGATACGCCAGGGGCAATGGCCAAAAGTCCTGCGCCCGTCCCTGGCCGGCATGCGCCTGGGGATTCTGGGTCTCGGCGCCGTGGGCCAGGCCATCGCCCGACGCTGCGCCCAGGGGTTCGACATGCCGGTCAGTTATCACAGCCGCCAGCCGCGCGCGGACCAGCCCTATCGCTTCTATCCGAGCCTGGTGGAACTGGCCCGGGACTCGGACGCCCTGGTGATCGCCACTCCGGGCGGCGCCGACACCCGGCACCTGGTGGACCGCGAGGTACTGCAAGCCCTGGGCGCCGAAGGTTTCCTGGTGAACATCGCCCGGGCCAGCGTGGTGGATACCCACGCCCTGCTGCAGGCCTTGCAGCAACGACGAATAGCCGGCGCGGCCCTGGATGTGTTCGACGACGAACCCCAGGTCCCCGATGCCTTCAAGGTGCTCGACAATGTCGTCCTCACGCCCCATGTCGCCGGCCTGTCGCCCCAGGCCAGCCGCGACACCGTGGAGATGGTCGGCAAGAACCTGCTGGCCCACTTCGCCGGCCAGCCGCTGCTGACGCCCCTGAGCCTGCCGGCACCGAACTGACACCGCTCCCAGCAGCACCTATGCTCCCCGCTGGCATGCGTGGCAGCTGGCTTGCCAGCGAACACTTTAGATCCGCCCGCCTCGACTGCTCTTGCCCCGGCAAGCCGGCTCCCGCGGGACTGAGGGCCGGGCGATGAAGTTTCAAACGCCTGTATCAAAAGCATTGATTGTCCAGCAACACCCGCACCTATAAAGGCCCGCTGTGATTGTGAGGGGCCGGTATGCGCATTAGATTAGTCAATAATCTCTGGCCTCCAGAATAAGCAGAAGGGATAAGCATGGCGCTTACAGACCAGTCCACCCGTACTCGCTCCGGCGAGGAAATCGACGCCAATCTGATCGACCCGTACCTCAAGGCGCACATTCCAGGCCTCACCGGCACGCCGCAGATCAGCCAGTTCCCGGGCGGAGCCTCAAACCTCACCTACCTGCTGGAATACCCTGGGCAGGAATTCGTTCTGCGACGCCCGCCGTTTGGCCACAAGGCCAAGTCAGCCCACGACATGGGCCGCGAGTTCCGCATACTCAACCAGCTCAGGGAAGGTTTTCCTTACTGCCCCAAGGCCTATGTGCATTGCACCGACGAGTCGGTGATCGGCGCCGAGTTCTATGTCATGGAACGGGTCAAGGGCATCATCCTGCGCTCCGACCTGCCGCCGGAGCTGGGCCTTGACGCCAAGCAGACCGAAGCCTTGTGCAAGAGCTTCATCGACCGTCTGGTCGAGCTGCACCGGGTCGACTACAACGCCTGCGGCCTCGGCGACCTGGGCCGCCCCGAAGGCTATGTGCAGCGTCAGATCAAGGGCTGGAGCGACCGCTACGAAAAGGCCCTGACCCCGGACGCGCCGCACTGGGAGACGGTCAAGGCCTGGCTCAACGAGAAGATGCCCGCCGACCACCCGACCTCGAGCATCGTCCATAACGACTACCGCTTCGACAACGTGATCCTCGACCCCGAGAACCCGATGCGGATCATCGGCGTGCTGGACTGGGAGCTGACCACACTGGGCGACCCGCTGATGGACCTGGGCAACAGCCTGGCGTACTGGATCGAAGCCGCCGACCCAGCGCCGGTGCAACTGATGCGCCGCCAGCCGAGCAACGCCCCGGGCATGCTCACCCGCCAGCAGTTCGTCGACTACTACGCCGAGCGCTCGGGAATCGAGATCGGCAATTTCGACTTCTACTACACCTACGGCCTGTTCCGCCTAGCCGGCATCGTGCAGCAGATCTACTACCGCTTCTACCACGGCCAGACCCAGGACAAACGCTTCGCGCAGTTCATTCACATGAACAAGCTGCTGGAGCAGATGAGCCTGCAGGTCATCGATAAATCCAGCCTCTGACCGCGCCCCGGCGCTCGACAACCAAAACAAGGAAAAACCATGTCCAAAACTCAGTTGTTCGACCTCGACGGCAAGATCGCTTTCGTTTCCGGCGCCAGCCGCGGCATTGGTGAGGCGATTGCCAGGCTGCTGGCCCAGCAAGGCGCCCACGTGATCGTATCGAGCCGCAAGCTCGACGGCTGCCAGCACGTGGCCGACGCGATCATCGCCGCAGGCGGCAAGGCCACGGCGATTGCCTGCCACATCGGCGAAATGGAACAGATCAGCCAAGTCTTCGCCGGGATTCGCGAACAGTTCGGGCGCCTCGACATCCTGGTCAACAATGCCGCCACCAACCCGCAGTTCTGTAACGTCCTGGATACCGACCTCGGAGCCTTCCAGAAGACCGTCGACGTGAACATCCGCGGCTATTTCTTCATGTCGGTGGAAGCCGGCAAGCTGATGCGCGAGAACGGTGGCGGCAGCATCATCAACGTGGCCTCGATCAACGGCGTATCGCCGGGGATCTTCCAGGGCATCTACTCGGTGACCAAGGCCGCAGTGATCAACATGACCAAGGTCTTCGCCAAGGAATGCGCGCAGTTCGGCATCCGCTGCAACGCCTTGCTGCCAGGCCTGACCGACACCAAGTTCGCCTCGGCGCTGGTGAAGAATGACGCCATCCTCAAGACCGCCCTGGCGCAGATCCCCCTCAAGCGCGTGGCCGACCCCAGCGAAATGGCTGGCGCGGTGCTCTACCTGGCCAGCGACGCCTCCAGCTACACCACCGGCGTGGCGCTGAACGTGGACGGCGGCTTCCTCTCCTGAGGCCCGCTTGCACCACAGAAAAGGCAGCCCCCGGGCTGCCTTTTTCATTTCCCGTAGGAGCTGGCTTGCCTGCGGACAGGAGCTTGAACCAGCACAACCCTCACGGCCCTTTCGCCGGCAAGCCGGCTCCTACGGCGTCCGTCAAAATTTTAATTCCAGCAATTGCAATTAAAGAATATTTATTCCATAACTAGCGCTCCCTAGAACAATAATTCTGCAGGAGCGGTTATGCACGAACTTGGCATTGGCTTGATCGGCACCGGCTTCATGGGCCGGGCCCACGCCCTGGCGTTTCGCAGCGTCGGCGCGGTGTTCGAACTGCCGGTGCGCCTGCACCTGGCCGCCCTGGCCGATGCCGATGCACAGCGCGCCGAGCATTGCGCCGGTGCCTGGGGCTTTGCCCGGGCCCACGGCGACTGGCAAGAGCTGATCGCCGATCCCCGGGTCAATCTGGTGGCCATCACCACCCCCAACCACCTGCACTTCCCCATGGCCATGGCGGCGTTGACCGCGGGCAAGGCGGTGTACTGCGAAAAACCCCTGGCGGTCAGCGTCGAGCAGGCCCGGCAGATGCACCAGGCAGCCCAGGCCGCGGGGGTGGTGACCCGGGTCGGCTACAACTACCAGCACAACCCGATGATCGTTCTCGCCCGGCAACTGATCGACCAGGGTGAGCTCGGGCAACTGGTGAGCTTCCAGGGCGAGTTCAGCGAAGACTTCATGGCCGACCCGGATTCGCCCTGGTCCTGGCGTTGCGACCCGCAGCACGCCGGCGGCGCCCTGGCGGACCTGGGCAGCCACCTGCTGGCCATGGCGCGCTTTCTCATGGGGCCGGTGCAGGCGGTGTGCGCCGACACCCAGACCGTGCACCTGCAACGCCCTGCCCAAGGCGGCAGCCAGCAACGCCGTGCCATAGAGGTCGACGACCAGGCCCACGCCCTGCTGCGCTTTGCCAATGGCGCCCGGGGCAGCATGAGCAGCAGCTGGATCAAGCACGGCTACAAGAACCACCTGAGCTTCGAGATCAGCGGCACCCTGGGCACCCTGGCGTTCGACCAGGAACGGCTCAACGAACTGCGCCTGTACCGGGTCGGGCACAAAGGCTTCCAACGCCTGCTGGCCGGGCCCGACCTGCCCGGCTACGCCGCCTTCAGCCCGGCGCCGGGGCACCAGCTGGGCTACAACGAGCTCAAGACCCTGGAGGTTCACGAACTGATCCTGGCCCTGTGCGGCCAGGGGCGGGACGGTACGGATTTTGGCGAAGCCTGGGAAGTGGAGCGTCTGGCGGCAGCGATCCGCACCTCCGCCGCCGAACAACGCTGGATAACATTGTAGGAGCCGGCTTGCCGGCGAAGGCGATCTGGCGGCCCCCTTCGCTGGCAAGCCAGCTCCTACGGTTGATGGTCGACGAGGCGCGCGGCCAGGGCCTTGGCTTGCTGGGCGACGTCGGTGACCGCGGTGCTTTCCCACCACAGGCCACGCAACGGCGGGCCCATGGCGAACAGGCACGCGGATGCCTGGCCTTGGGCGTTGTGCACGGCGCCGTCGGCCGTGGCGCTGATGCCCAGGGCCAGCGGACCAGGGGTCACCAGGCCGCGAGCCAGCAGTTGCTGGGGCAAGGGCCGCGCCACCCGGCGCCAGTCGTATTCGATGCCGCTGGAGTTGATCAGGGCATCACCCGCCATCAGCACGCTGTCCCGACTGCCGCGATAACGCAGGCGGATCGCCAGCCGGCCCTCCTCATCCGTCTCTAGGCCCTGATAGCAAGCGGCATGCACCCGCAACCGGCCTTGCTCTTGCAGGCGCGCCACCAGCTCCGCACTCAAGGGCGGCGAGCGATGGTGATGGCTTTCCCACCAGGGGCGCACATGACGCACGAACTGGCGTTTCTGCGCCTCGCTGGCCTGGCTCCACAAGCGCCCGATATGGGCCCGCACCGTGTCCAGCGGCGCCTGCCAGTCGACACCCTGAGCCTGGGCCGCGCGGCACTGGCGCCGCAGTGCCCGGAGCAATTGCCGGGGGCTGCGAAGGCTCGGGTCGGCGGCGAGAAAATCCTCCCAGGCCGGCGGCTGGCGACGCACGTGCGGCAGCAGCCCATGCCGGGAAAACACCTCGATCGGCCCGCGATGGCCGGCCTGATCCAGGGACACCACGGCGTCCACCATGGTCAGCCCGGAGCCGATGATCAGCACCCTGGCCTGGGGATCGAGGCGGGCCATGGCGGCCACGTCCCAAGGGTCCAGCGCGGCGGCGTTAAGCCCACTGGAGCGGGTCTGTGGCGTGCGCGCCGCCGGGAACATGCCGGTGGCCAGCACCGCCACCGCGCCACGCAGTCGCCGGCCATCGGCCAGGGTCAGCAACGCGCCATCGGCGTCGGTTTCCAGGTCCACCGCTTCGCCCCGCACATGGGTCAGCGAGGAGCCCTGCGCCCTGCCCTGCGCTTGCGCCTGCGCCAGCCGTTGCTGGACGTAGACACCAAACAGCCCGCGCGGCGGGAACAGTTCGCTGATCGGCACGTGCTGGCGATCCGACTCGGGCCAGCCGCCCTCGGCGATATGCCGGGTCAACCATTGGGTCAGGTCGTCGGCGTTGTCCGGATCGACGCTCATGCGCGCGGCGTTGCCGTTCAGGGTGTGCCCCAGCTCCACGGCGCTGTAGGCCTCGCCACGCCCGAGCTCGCTGCGCGGCTCGACTACCAGGACCCGCCGCGAGCCCGGCAGGCGCAGCAATTGGGCCGCCAGCAAGGCACCGCTGAGGCCGCCGCCGACAATCAGAATTTCAGCATCACGGGTGGCAGGGTCTGCCTGTCCGCTAGGGATCGGGTTCATGGAGTGCTCACGGTCAGTGTTTGCCCAGGTAGAAGTCCTGCAGATCGCCCCGGGCCAGCAGTTGCTCGGCGGGGCCGGACAGGGCCACGCGGCCGGTGTCCAGCAGGTAGGCATGGGAAGCGTATTTGAGCGCCAGATTAATGCTTTGCTCGGCGATCAGAAAGCTCACTCCCGCCTCGCGATTAAGCTGGGCGACGATCTGAAAAATCTCCTGGACGATAATAGGCGCCAAGCCCATGGACGGTTCGTCGAGCAGTACCAAAGTAGGACGAGTCATCAGCGCCCGGCCGATGGCCAGCATCTGCTGCTCGCCACCGGAGGTCAGCCCGGCCCGCACCCGGCGCTTGGTCAGCAGGCGCGGGAACCAGCTGTAGATGCGCTCCAGATCCTGTTCCAGCTGGCGCCGCCCGAGGCCGCGGACAAAGCCGCCGGCGCGCAGGTTGTCCTCCACCGTCAATTGCGCAAATACATGCCGCCCCTCCAGCACATGGACCATGCCCTGGCGCACCCGCTGGCTGGGGTCGACGCCGGCCAGGTCCTGCCCGGCGAAGGCAATGCTGCCTCGGCCAAGCTGCGCCCGTTCGGCCCGCACCAGCCCGGAAATGGCCTTGAGGGTGGTGCTCTTGCCCGCACCGTTGGCCCCCAGCAAGGCAACGATGGCGCCTTGCGGCACGCAGAGGGAGACCCCGGCCAACGCCAGGATCGAGCCGTCGTAGATCACCTCGATATCCCGCACCTGCAGCAGGGTTTCGGCCACCGGGGCCGAGGCGCTGTGGCTCATGGCTCACTCATCCCCATTGCAGGTGCGCGGCACCAGGTGTTTTTCCTTGGCGAAGGCCGCCGCCTTTTCGTCGATCAACGGCCGCAGCAGGGCCCGGTCGGCGGCGATCCAGTCGCTGATCAGGGTCCAGTTGGCGCCATCCCACTGCTGCACCCGCGCCGCGCCACCGCCTTCATGATCGCGGCAGGACAGCTTGAGGTTCTGCATCAGTCCCAGGTAGCCCATGTCCTTGAGCCGCGCATCGTCGATATTCAAGTGCTCCAGGCCCCAGCGCCCTTCCTCGCCATTGAGCGGGCGCTTGCCGAACTTGCCCTGGGCGGTACGGATCGCCTCCACCGCCACCGCGGCGTTCACCAGGCCGGAGTTGTAGTACACGCTGCCGAAGTTCTTCAGGTCCTTGAGGTCGCTCTTGCCGGTATCGAGGATGTACTGCTTGAGGCGCTTGTGGATTTCGAAGTCGCTGCCCGCCGGGTACGGCGTCAGTGCGAGGTAGCCCTTGGCGGCGGCGCCGGCCGGCAACACGTCTTCACTGGAGCTGGCCCAGATGTCGCCGATGATGTGATCCACCGGGAAGCCGAAGCGCGCGGCGGTCTTCACTGCCACCGGGGTCGACACGCCCCAGGTGCGCAGGAACACCCAGTCCGGGTTCTGCTGGCGGATCTGCCGCCATTGCGCCGATTGCTCGTTGCCCGGGTCGGCCACCGGGATCTGGATGTTCTCGAAGCCGTATTTCTCCGCCAGCAGCTTCAGCGGCCCGAGGGTTTCCCGGCCATAGGCCGAGTCGTGATAGAGCGTGGCGATCTTCTTGCCCTTGAGCTTGTCGAACCCGCCCTCGCGCTGGGCAATGTAGTTCACCAGGGTCGAGGCCTCGCTGTAGAAGGTCAGCATCACCGGGAAGTTGTAGGGGAACACCGTGCCATCGGTGGCTTCGGTACGGCCGTAGCCGAGGGTGATCAGCGGGATCTTGTCGACCTCCGCGCGCTCGCTCAAGGCATAGGCCGCCGGCGCCCCGTTGGGCTGGTAGACCGCCACCGGCGCGCCATCCAGGCCTTTCTTGAAGCGCTCGTAGCATTCGATGCCCTTCTCCGCGGTCCATTCAGTCTCG
Source organism: Pseudomonas saponiphila (assembly GCF_900105185.1). NCBI lineage: Bacteria > Pseudomonadati > Pseudomonadota > Gammaproteobacteria > Pseudomonadales > Pseudomonadaceae > Pseudomonas > Pseudomonas saponiphila. Next base: position 3,554,831 of record NZ_FNTJ01000001.1, read on the forward strand.
CATTCCTGCCACACCAGCTTGACCCCGTTGATCCCGCCTTCCACCTGATTGATGTAGTTCAGGTAGTCGATCATCCCGGCCCACACCTGCACGCCGCTGGAGGCATAGGCACCGACCCGGTAGGTGGCCAGGGGGAAGAACTGCTGGTCCGGCGCGGCCTGGGTCACCGGGGTAATGGCCGCCGCCAGCAGCAACGCCGCGCCGGCCATGGAAGCTTTCAGGGATGCACGCATGTTGTCTCTCTCGTTCTTGAGTTGAATTCAGAAGCGCAGCGGCCAATGCCCCAGGCGCTCGCGCAGGTTGCTCAGCAGGCGGATCAGGCCCTCGGGCTCCTTGATCAGGAACAGGATGATCAGCACACCGAAAATGATTTTCTGCAGGTTCTGCAGTTGCCCGGCATCCACCGCGCCGCCCAGCAGCCACTGGCCGGCGTGGCTGAGGAAGATCGGCAGCAGGCTGATGAAGGCCGCGCCGACGAAGTTGCCGGCCACGCTGCCCATGCCACCGATAATGATGATGAAGAGGATCTGGAACGAACGATTGATATCGAAGCTGCTGGCGCTGGCGGTGCCCAGGTAGGCAAAGGCCCACAGCGCCCCGGCGATGCCCAGGTAGAACGAGCTGACGGCGAAGGCCTGGCGCTTGTAGCGGGCCACCGGGATACCGATCACCGCGGCCGCGGTATCCATGTCGCGGATCGCCATCCAGTTGCGACCCACCTGGCTGCGTACCAGGTTCTGCGCCACCCAGGTCAACAGCAGCACGGTCACCAGGGTCAGCAGGTAGCGCCCGGACGGGGTATTGAGGTCGTGGCCCCACAGGCTCAACTGCGGCGCCGAAATGGTGCCCGAGGAGCCGTAGTTGTAGAACCAGGGAAACTTGACGAACAGCCACTCCAGGAAGAACTGCGCCGCCAGGGTGCTGACCATCAGGTAGAAGCCCTTGATCCGCGAGCTGGGCAGGCCGAACAGCCAGCCCACCAGGGCGCTGATCAGGCCGCCGCCCAGCAGCGCCAGGGGCAGGCCAAGTTCCGGCAGGCGCAGCAGGAAGCCGTAGGTGGCGAAGGCCCCGACCGCCATGAAGCCGGCGGCGCCCACCGAGGTCTGGCCGGCATAACCGGTCAGCAGGTTGAGCCCGAGCCCGGCCAGGGACAGCACCAGGAACGGAATCAGGATCGCGTTGAGCCAATAGTCGTTGCCGACCACCGGCACCACGCCGAAGGCCAGCAGCAACAGGCCGATCAACCCCCAGGGCAGGCGCCGCTGGACCAGCAGCAACGGCGCGCTGGGCTGTGTCAGAAGAATGGACATCAATTCACACTCGCTCGATGGCCCGCTCGCCGAACAGGCCGGCGGGACGGATGTAGAGGAAGGCCAGGGCCAGGACATAGGCGAACCAGGGGCTGATGCCGCCGCCGATCAGCGGGCCCAGGTAGACCTCCGCCAGGTTCTCCGCAGCGCCGACGATCAGGCCGCCGGCAATCGCCCCGCCGATGGAGGTGAAGCCGCCGATGATCAGCACCGGCAGCGCCTTGAGCACCACCAGCGACAAGGAGAACTGCACCCCTTGGCGCGCGCCCCAGAGCAGCCCGGCCACCAGCCCCACCGCCCCAGCCACGGCCCAGACGATCTGCCAGATGCGGTTGAGGTTGATGCCGATGGACAGCGCCGCCGTGGTGTCGTCAGCCACCGCCCGCAGGGAGATGCCGATGCGGGTCTTGTTGAACAGCAGCGCCAGGACCACCACCAGCACCAGGGCGGTGGCCGCGGCGATCAGGTCGAACTGGCTGAGCATCAGCGGCCCGAGAAACAGCGGCACATCGTCGATGCCCAGGTCCAGGGCCCGCACCTGGGAGCCCATCAGCCCCTGGGCCAGGCCCTCGATGATGAACGACAGGCCCAGGGTGGCCATGAATAGGGTGATCTGCGAACGGTTGACCAACGGCCGCAGCACCAGGCGCTCGATCAGCCAGGCAGCGATGACCATCACCAGCACCGTCAGCAACAGCGCCAAAGCGAAGGGCACGCCCTGCTCGTGCAGGCTGACGAAAGTCAGGGCGGCGAACAGCAGCATCGCGCCCTGGGCGAAATTGAACACGCCGCTGGCCTTGTAGATCAGCACGAAGCCGATGGCCACCAGGGAATACAGGGTGCCGGCGAGCAGGCCGCCGAGCAGGGTTTCGAAGAAGAACGTCATGCGTGCACGGCTCCCAGGTAAGCGGCGATCACCTCGGGATCGGCCTGGACCTCGGCCGGTGTGCCATCGCCCACCTTGCGCCCGTAGTCCAGGACCACCAGGTGGTCGCACAGCTCCATGACCACCCCCATGTCGTGCTCGATCAACACCACGGTGGTGCCCAGGTCACGATTGATGTCGGCGATGAAGCCGGCCATTTCCTGCTTTTCCTCGGCGTTCATTCCCGCCAGGGGTTCGTCCAGCAACAGCAGGCTGGGCCCGGCAATCAGCGCCCGGCCCAGCTCCACGCGTTTTTGCAGGCCGTAGGACAGGTTGCCCACCGGGACATCGCGCAGCGCCTGCAAATCGAGAAACTGCAGGATGCCCTGGGCCAGCTGGCGGAAGGTCGCGGCCTCGCGCCGGGCCCGGGGCAAGCCCAGGGCCTGCTCGATCAGGTAGGTGCGCGCATGCCGCGACAGGCCAGTGAGCAGGTTGTCGATCACGCTCATCTTCTTGAACAGCGCATTGTTCTGGAACGTCCGGCCAATGCCACGGCGAGCGGCGCTCAGCGGGTCGATGCGCGAATAGCTCTGGCGCTCGAAGACAATCGCCCCGCTGTCGAAGCGATAGACCCCGTTGAGCAGGTTGAGCAACGAGCTCTTGCCGGCGCCGTTGGGTCCGATCAGCCCGCAGATTTCGCCACGGCGCACGTCGAACGACAGCTGGTTGATGGCCTTGACTCCCTTGAACGACAGGGACACGGCGCGCACTTGCAGGATGGGTTCGCTGGGGCTCATGCAATGTTCCGTTTGAATTCGGCGATCCAGGCCGGGGTTGAGGGTTGGGCGGTGGACGGCGCCGGCTGCCAGATGAACTGCAGGCGGGCAAAGCCCAGCAACCGGCGCACCCGCTGCTTGAGCAGCCGGGGCAAGGCCCGGTGAGGATGGGCAATGGCCCACTCGCACAGGCGCCGGCGCCAACTGCCGGGAGGCGCCAGGCGGCTTTCGATTTCATCCGCCAGCTGTTGCAGGCGCGGCGGCGACAGCAGCAGGCCGCTGGGGGCCACGTCGCGGCGGTCGCGACTGGCGGATGCGCTGGTTTCGGGGAAGGCCAGGCTGTGGCCGCTGTTCAGCCAGTGCTCCAGCAGCACCTGCAAGCCCGCCGTCCATTGCGTGCCCTCTTCGCTCCACAGCTGCTCGGTAGTGGCCGGATGACGCCAATGGAGCTGACGCTGGGGCGTTTCGCTGGGACCCAGCAGGTCGGCGAAGGCCAGCAGCGGCTGGCGCGCCCCGGCGGGCAAGCGCGGCAAGGCTTGCCCGGCGATCAGCAGACGCGGGGCCGGGCCCTGTTCCCCGGCGGCCACCCAGGCCAGGACCTGGCGCCGCGAGTGGACGAAGGCATGGCTCGGCTGCAGGCGCCAGAGCGTCTGGCGCAGGGCCTCGGGCGCCAGCTCCGGGTCGAGGCTGAACACCTCGGCGCCCAGGCTCCGGGCAGCCAGGGCCAGCAGCAACAGGTCCGGCTCGAACGGCCCGCTCAGGGCCAGCCGGGACTGCCGGTCAAGGCCTTGCTGACGCAAGCCGTCGGCCAGGCGCTCGACATCGCGCAGGGCATCGATCCAGCGCCAGGCATACCAGTGCCCGTGGCGCTTGTGGCGCAGGGCATTGTCCAACGGCCGGGCCTGGGCCCAGTGCCGCAGCTGTTCCAGGGCCGCGGAGCCTTGCAGGCGGGCCTCGGTGGGCAGCGCCTCGGTGCTGGGCGCGGGTTTGAGTTCGTGCACGCTCATGGGTGACCTCTATGGCTTGGCCATGCGTGCGGTGGTCCGCTGGCTGGACATTGACGGGCTTTTAGTGGCCCTTTCGCTGGCAAGCCAGCTCCTACGGGTGGATCGGCTTCTGTGCAGGTGCCGATCTGCCGGACTCTTCGCTGGCAAGCCAGCTCCTACGGGTGGATCGGCTTCTGTGCAGGTGCCGGTTTGCCGGACTCTTCGCTGGCGAGCCAGCTCCTACGGGCGGATCGGTTTCTGCGCAGGCGCCGGTTTGTCGGACTCTTCGCTGGCGAGCCAGCGCCTACGCGAAGCGTGGGCGTCAGGCGCTGGCGCGTTGCGGCTGAGGCCGGGCACCGAGGTCGCGCCAGGCGCTGCCAGGGTGATTGGCCGGCAGGCGCGGGCCGGCGCCGAAGAGTTTTTCCCGCAGGGTCCCGGGGGCGTACTCGGTCTTGTACACCCCGCGTTTCTGCAGCTCCGGGACCAGCAGTTCAACGGCGTCGATAAAGGTTTCGTGGGTCAGGGCGTAGGCCAGGTTGAAGCCGTCGACATCGGTCTCCTCGACCCACTCCTGGAGCAGGTCGGCCACGGTTTCCGGGCTGCCGACGAACAACGGGCCAAAGCCGCCGATGCCGACCCAGTCGGCCAGTTCATGGGGGGTCCAGACCTTGTTCGGGTCCGCCGTGGAGAAGGCTTCCACCGCCGACTGGATGGCGTTGGTGTGCACGTGCTTGAGGGGCTCGTCGGGCTTGAAGCGGCTGAAGTCGATGCCGGTCCAGCCGGAAATCAGCGCCATGGCGCCCTCATAGCTGACCCAGGATTTGTATTCCTCGAACTTGGCCTTGGCCAGGGCGTCGGTCTCGCCGAGGATCACCGTCTGCAGGTTGAAGATGAGGATCTTCGACGGGTCGCGCCCGGCTTCGGCGGCGCGGCGGCGGATGTCGGCCACGGTCTTTTTCAGCAGCACCTTGGACGGCGCGGCGACGAATACGCATTCAGCATGCTCGGCGGCGAACTGCTTGCCGCGGCTCGACGCCCCGGCCTGGTAGAGCACCGGGGTGCGTTGCGGCGACGGCTCGCACAGGTGGATACCCGGCACCTGGAAGTGTTTGCCGACGTGGCGGATCTCGTGAATCTTGCTCGGGTCGCTGAAGATCCGCCGCTCGCGGTCGCGCAGGATCGCGCCGTCCTCCCAACTGCCCTCCCAGAGCTTGTAGCAGACCTCCAGGTACTCCTCGGCGTAGTCATAGCGGGCGTCGTGTTCGGTCTGCGCCTGCTGCCCGATGTTCTTCGCGCCACTCTCCAGATAGGAGGTGACGATGTTCCAGCCGGCGCGGCCCTTGGTCAGGTGATCGAGGGTGGACAGGCGCCGGGCGAAGGGATACGGATGCTCGAACGACAGCGAGGCGGTGAGGCCGAAGCCCAGGTGCTCGGTGACCAGGGCCATGGGCGGGATCAATTGCAGCGGATCATTGACCGGCACCTGGGCCGCCTGGCGGATCGCCGCCTCGCCATTGCCGTTGTAGACGTCGTAGATGCCCAGCACATCGGCGATGAACAGTCCGTCGAACTTGCCCTTTTCGAGGATCCTGGCCAGGTCGGTCCAGTACTCCAGGTCCTTGTATTGCCAGGAGCGGTCCCGGGGGTGGGCCCAGAGGCCCGGCGACTGGTGGCCGACGCAGTTCATGTCGAAGGCATTGAGGCGGATTTCACGGGACATCAGACAGCACTCCTGAAACCTTGGGGTGGCACGCCGTTGAGGCGGTAGTTGCCGATCAGCTGATATTTCCAGCGCAGCGGGTCGTCCAGGTTCTGCGGCTGCGGGCTGCGCTGGCCAGTGAGTTCGAACTCGGCGTCACTGGCGGCCAGCAACGCCTGGCTGGCGGCAATCGCGGCCTCGGCCAGGGCCACGCTGATCTCCGCCGGTTCCTGGTGCTCCTGCAACTGACGCTGGGCGCGTTCCTGCAGGGCGGCGGCGACTTCGATGTGGATCTGCAGGTCGCCGAAACGGCTGATCACATAGGGATCGTCACTGGCCTTGCTCAGGCCGCTGCCGGACCAGGGCCGCGCCTGCTGGCGGACGAAGTCCAGGGTCTGCTGCAACAGCGCGCGGGCTCGCTGCAGGGTATCGGCGCTGTGCTCCAGGGCCACTTGCGGGGTGTCGGGGCGGGTCAATGCATTCATGGCGCAGTCCTTTCAGTTCCAGGCGTGACGGGGCGGCTTGACGCCGTTGAGCAGGAAGTTGCCGATCAGGTGGTATTTCCAGCGCGCCGGATCGTGCAGGGTGTGGGTGCGGGCGTTGCGCCAGTGGCGGTCGAGGTTGTACTTGGCCGACACCGAACGGGTGCCGGCCAGCTCGAACAGTTTGCTGGCGGCGAGCAAGGCGCTTTGCGCCGACAGCACCTTGGCCTGGGCCACCACCAACGAGGCCTGGGCGACGCTGTCTTCGCTGGGGCTGGCCAGGGCCTGATCGACCGCCTCGGCGGCCTTGGCAAGGATCGCCTCGGTGCCGTGCACCCGCCATTCCAGGTCGCCGATGGCGGCGATGGTGAACGGGTCCTGCCAGCCGTGATCCAGGCCACTGTCGATCCATGGTCGGGACTGCCGGGCATGGTGCTTGGCGTCTTCCAGGGCGGCGACGGCGATGCCGGTGTCCACCGCGGCCTGGATGATCTGTGAGATCGGACCGTCGGCGGTGGGTTGGTCGAAGGCCCGGTGGGCCGGGATCACCGCGCTGCGCGGCACCTGCACCGCCTTGAGACTGACCCCGCCGCTGGCGGTGGTGCGCTGGCCGAAGCCGTCCCAGCTGTCGATTACCGTCAGCCCGGGGCTGTCACGCTCGATAAAGGCAATGTGCGCCTGGTTGTGCTCATCCACCGCCACGGTCGGCACGATATGGGCGAACAAGGCGCCGGTGCAGTAGAACTTTTCGCCATCGATCTGCGCCTGCTCGCCGCTGAAGCGGATCCGAGTCTCAAAGGCTCCAACGTGCTTGCTGCCGGCTTCGGAAAACGCATTGCCGAAGCGGTAGCCCTGCAACACCTTGGCGAAGTAATAGCGCTTCTGCTCTTCGCTGGCGGTCTGCAACAGGATGTCCACCACGCCGAGGTGGTTCTGCGGCAACTGGCCCAGGGATGGGTCGGCGGCGGAGATGATCTTGATCACCTCGGTCAGGGTGACGTAGGACACTCCAGCACCGCCGTACTCCCTGGGGATGGTGATGCCCCACAGGCCACTGGCCGAAAACTCGTCAAGCTCTGCGCGCGGCAGACGCCGTTCGCGGTCGCGCACTGCGGCCTCGACGGCAAAGCGCTGGGCCAGTTCGCGAGCGACGCTGATGGCCTCGGCATCGCTGCGGATCAGGTGGGCATTGGGTGAGGGTTGGGCTGGGGCTGTCATGGGCCGACTCCACGTCCTGAAGATCAAGATGAACACCGCTCGGGGGCTTGTTATCAGGACAATTGCAGGAGTCGTGCCTAAAAATAAAAATGTTTAATTTCAATAAGTTGATGGTGATTCCAGAGAAACGCCATGAATTGAAAACAGGCAAAATGTCCAACCGCTGTTGGCTGGCCAACAGTGGCTGGCAAGCCTGGGCAATCAGTACACCACGTTGCGCACGAAGCGCGTGGCCAGGGGGCCGTCATTGCGATAGCCGTGGGGCACATGACTGGCGAACATGAAGAAATCGCCGCTTTCCAGGCGCCGCTCGGCGTCGGCGAAGAACAGCGTCAGGCAGCCCTCGAAGACATAGATCTGCTCGCTCCAGCCGACGGTGTCGCACTCCGAGTGATAGACCTCGCCAGGCTCCAGCTGCCACTCCCAGAGTTCCACTTCACGATTGGCCTCGGCCTTGGCCAGGAGCAGCGCCTTGCTCCCGGGGATGACCCCGGCCCAGGCCAGCTCGTTGATGCGACTCGGATCACGGGCGTCCGGGGCCTGGATCAGGTCGCTGAACGCCACGTTCAAGGCTTCGGCCACCCGGTCCAGGGTGCCGAGACTGACGTTCTTCTCCCCGGCCTCGATGGCCACCAGCATCCGCCGACTGACGTCGGACTTTTCGGCCAGGGCGCTCTGGCTCAAGCCTGCGGCATGGCGCAGGCGTCGCACGTTAAGGCTGACATGTTGCAGGACCGAAGCCCGTTGGACGTTATCTTTGTGCACTATATTGCTCGCTCTCCGGGCCTGCGCAGTATACTGCCCAGCTTCCGGCGCATTGTGCGTCCCCCCTCAGGTAGCACGCAAGGCCATGACTTCAACGCCCTCCCGCGCAATACGCTTCCCACTCAGCAGGGCCGAAGCGGTGCTGGTGCTGATCACCCTGATCTGGGGCGGCACCTTCCTTCTGGTGCAGCAAGCCATGAGCGTCAGCGGACCGATGTTTTTCGTCGGCCTGCGCTTTGCCGCGGCGGCGTGCATCGTCGCCCTGTTTTCCCTGCGCCATTTGCGTGGCCTGACCTTGTTCGAACTGCGGGCCGGGACCTTCATCGGCACCGCCATCATGCTCGGCTACGGTTTGCAGACCATCGGCCTGCAAAGCATTCCCAGCAGCCAGTCGGCCTTCATCACCGCCCTCTACGTGCCCTTCGTGCCCCTGCTGCAATGGCTGTTCATGGGCAAGCGCCCGGGGTTGCTGCCGAGCATCGGCATCATGCTGGCCTTTACCGGCCTGATGCTGCTGTCCGGCCCCAATGGCGCCTCACTGGACTTCAGCCCCGGCGAAATCGCCACCCTGATCAGCACCGTGGCGATTGCCGCGGAAATCATCCTCATCAGCAGCTTCGCCGGGCGGGTGGATGTGCGCCGGGTGACGGTGGTGCAACTGGCGATCACCGCGCTGCTGGCCTTTACCATGGTGCTACCGACCGGCGAGACGCTACCGGAGTTTTCCTGGCTGCTGCTGGCCAGCGCCCTGGGGCTGGGGGCGGCCAGTGCGGCGATCCAGGTGGCGATGAACTGGGCGCAGAAAAGCGTCTCGCCAACCCGTGCCACCCTGATCTATGCCGGTGAACCGGTATGGGCCGGAATTTTCGGGCGGATCGCCGGGGAACGCCTGCCCGGGCTGGCGCTGCTGGGTGGCGCCTTGATCGTGGCGGCGGTGATTATCAGTGAATGGAAGCCCAAGGGCCGGGCCACGAAAGCCGATCGACCGGCCTTGGCCGACCAGGCAACGGACGGCCTGTAGGAGCTGGCTTGCCGGCGAAGGCGATCTGGCGGGCCCCTTCGCTGGCAAGCCAGCTCCTACGGTTGGCAGGGAGATCGCAGGGACATGTAGGAGCCGGCTTGCCGGCGAAGGCGATCCGGCGGGTTCCCTCGCTGGCAAGCCAGCGCCTAGAGCGCGGGGTCGCCGGGGGCATAGAGCCAGGTCGGGGCGATCAGCGATCCCTGGTGCTTGGGCTCAAGACGCACCGGGTCATGTTCTGGGGTGCCGTGGAAATAGAAATAGGCGTGGTAGAGCGCATGCCCCTCGGCCAGCGCGCGGTCGAAGTACAGCACCGTGCCCGGCGGCAGCTGGTAGCTGTGCGCATCGCCCAGCGGGCCTTCGATGGTCAGCGCCTGGCGGGTCTGGAGCATGTCGGGACGCTCGAGATAATGCTCCAGGCCAATGCCCAGCACCGCGCCGAAAGCGCTGAACAGTAAAGCGAAACATCCGCGTCGAATCATCCGACCCATGCTCGATCCTTGTATGAGGTGCACCGTTATCCATCCTTGCAGCAGATTGACCTGGGCAGGGCATTGGCCTTGCAGCGCCCGGTGAACGGGCGCATCCAGCATTTGTCTCCTACCTTTGAAAGCGCATGTAACATTTCTTAGGGGGGCCGAGCCGTCCGTGGCGGTTGGTGATCGGGGGCCTGGCACGTATTATGCGTCACACTTTTCCGCAGATTAGAAACCTATGTCCCTGATAGTTCTACTGCTTCTGCCATTTATTGGCAGCTGTCTGGCGGCCCTGCTGCCGCACAACGCGCGTAACACCGAATCTCTGCTGGCTGGCCTGGTGGCACTCATTGGCACCATCCAGGTGGCTTTGCTGTATCCGCAGATCGCCGACGGCGGGATTATCCGCGAGGAATATACCTGGCTGCCAAGCCTGGGCCTGAACTTCGTGCTGCGCCTGGACGGCTTCGCCTGGCTGTTCTCGTTGCTGGTGCTGGGCATCGGCAGTCTGGTGGCGCTGTATGCGCGCTACTACATGTCGCCGGAAGATCCGGTGCCGCGCTTCTTCGCCTTCTTCCTGGCGTTCATGGGGGCCATGCTGGGCCTGGTGATCTCCGGCAACCTGATCCAGATGGTGTTCTTCTGGGAGCTCACCAGCCTGTTCTCGTTCCTGCTGATCGGCTACTGGCACCACCGCTCCGACGCCCGCCGCGGCGCCTACATGGCCTTGATGGTCACCGGTGCCGGGGGCTTGTGCCTGCTGGCCGGAGTCATGCTGCTCGGCCATGTGGTCGGCAGCTACGACCTGGATCAGGTGCTAGCTGCCGGAGACAAGATCCGCGCCCATGCGCTCTACCCGATCTTGTTGCCATTGATCCTGCTGGGCGCCCTGAGCAAGAGCGCGCAGTTCCCCTTCCACTTCTGGCTGCCCCACGCCATGGCCGCGCCAACGCCGGTCTCGGCCTACCTGCACTCGGCGACCATGGTCAAGGCCGGGGTGTTTCTCCTGGCCCGCCTGTGGCCGTCGTTGTCCGGCACCCAAGAATGGTTCTACATCGTCAGCGGCGCCGGGGCCTGCACCCTGGTGCTGGGCGCCTACTGCGCGATGTTCCAGAACGACCTGAAGGGCCTGCTGGCCTACTCCACCATCAGCCACCTGGGGCTGATCACCCTGCTGCTGGGCCTGAACAGCCCGCTGGCGGCGGTGGCGGCGGTGTTCCACATCCTCAACCACGCCACCTTCAAGGCCTCGCTGTTCATGGCCGCCGGGATCATCGACCACGAGAGCGGCAGCCGCGACATCCGCAAGCTCAATGGCCTGATCAAGCTGATGCCCTACACCGCAACCCTGGCCATGGTGGCCAGTGCCTCCATGGCCGGGGTGCCGCTGCTCAACGGTTTCCTGTCCAAGGAGATGTTCTTCGCCGAGACGGTGTTCATCAATTCCAGCGCCTGGGTGGAAATCGCCCTGCCGGTGATCGCCACCATCGCCGGGACCTTCAGCGTCGCCTACGCCCTGCGCTTTACCGTCGATGTGTTCTTCGGCGAGCCGGCCACCGACCTGCCGCACACGCCCCACGAGCCACCGCGCTGGATGCGCGCACCGGTGGAGTTGCTGGTGTTCACCTGCCTGCTGGTGGGCATGTTCCCGGCGCAGATCATCGGTCCGCTGCTGGCCGCCGCCGCGCGGCCAGTGGTGGGCGGCACCCTGCCCGAGTACAGCCTGGCGATCTGGCACGGCCTCAATGCGCCGATGATCATGAGCCTGATCGCCATGTCCTGCGGCATCGTGCTCTACCTGCTGCTGCACAAACCGCTGGTGGCCGGGCGTTTCGCCTACCCGCCGGTGGTGGGCCGTCTCAACGGCAAGCTGTTGTTCGAACGCAGTCTGGTGGGCATGACCCGCCTGGCCCGGCGCCTGGAGCGCCGGCTGAGCACCAAGCGCCTGCAGAGCCAGCTGTTCTTGCTGATTCTGGCGGCGGTGATCACCGGCCTGATTCCCATGCTCTACAGCCAGCTGACCTGGGGCGACCGGCCGAAGATCCCCGGTTCCATCGTCTTCGTGACCTTCTGGCTGCTGGCCATCGCCTGTGCCCTGGGCGCTGCCTGGCAGGCCAAGTATCACCGTCTGGCGGCCCTGACCATGGTCAGCGTCTGCGGGCTGATGACCTGCGTGACCTTCGTCTGGTTCTCCGCGCCGGACCTGGCCCTGACCCAACTGGTGGTGGAAGTGGTGACCACGGTGCTGATCCTCCTTGGCCTGCGCTGGCTGCCACGGCGGATCGAAGAAGTCTCGCCACTGCCCAGCAGCCTGCCCAAGGCGCGCATCCGCCGCCTGCGTGACCTCTGCCTGTCGGTGGCCGTGGGCCTGGGCATGGCGGTGCTGTCCTACGCCATGCTGACCCGCCCTACCCCCAACGACATCTCCTCGTTCTACCTCAGCCGTGCCCTGCCTGAAGGCGGCGGCACCAACGTGGTCAACGTGACCCTGGTGGACTTTCGCAGCTTCGACACCCTGGGCGAGATCACCGTACTGGCCGCCGTGGCGCTGACTGTGTTCGCCCTGCTGCGGCGCTTCCGCCCGCCCAAGGAAAGCATGCAGTTGCCGGCGCAGCAGCGCCTGCTGGCCCCGGACGTGGTCACCGACCTGGTCAACCCGCGCCACGCCAGCGATACCGCCCTGGGCTTCATGATGGTGCCGGCGGTGCTGGTGCGCCTGCTGCTGCCGATCGCCCTGGTGGTGTCCTTCTACCTGTTCATGCGCGGGCACAACCTGCCGGGCGGCGGTTTCGTCGCCGGGCTGGTGATGTCGGTGGCCTTCATCCTCCAGTACATGGTGGCTGGCACCCAATGGGTCGAGGCCCAGATGAGCCTGCGGCCGCTGCGCTGGATGGGCACCGGGCTGCTGTTCGCCCTGGCCACCGGCCTTGGCGCCCTGGCCTGGGGTTATCCGTTCCTCACCACCCACACGGTGCACGTGGACCTGCCGCTGTTCGGCGATATCCACATCGCCAGCGCCTTGTTCTTCGACATCGGCGTGTACGCGGTGGTGCTGGGCGCGACCCTGCTGATCCTCACCGCCCTGGCGCACCAATCGGTGCGGGCCCACAAGCCGGCCAGCCAGTCCAAATCCCTGATCAAGAGCGGAGCCGCCTGATGGAAGAAGTCATCGCAATCGCCATTGGCGTCCTCGCCGCATCCGGCGTCTGGCTGGTGTTGCGCCCACGGACCTTCCAGGTGGTGATGGGCCTGTGCCTGCTGTCCTACGCGGTCAACCTGTTCATCTTCAGCATGGGCAGCCTGTTCATCGGCAAGGAGCCGATCGTCAAGGACGGCGTACCCCAGGACCTGCTGCACTACACCGACCCGCTGCCCCAGGCCCTGGTGCTGACCGCCATCGTCATCAGCTTCGCCATGACTGCGCTGTTCCTGGTGGTGCTCCTGGCGTCCCGGGGCCTGACCGGCACCGACCACGTCGATGGCCGGGAGCCCAAGGAATGAGTTCGTTGTCGCACCTAATCGTCGCCCCTATCCTTCTGCCGCTGTTGACCGCGGCCATCATGTTGCTGCTGGGGGAAAAACACCGTCCGCTCAAGGCGCGGATCAACCTGTTCTCCAGCCTGCTGGGCCTGGGCCTGGCCTGCTACCTGCTGTACTGGACCCAGGCCCAGGGCGCCACCGGCTCCTTCGGCGTGTACCTGCCGAGCAACTGGCAGGTGCCATTCGGCATCGCCCTGGTGGTGGATCGCCTGTCGGCGCTGATGATGGTGCTCACCGGGATCATCGGGGTCAGCGCGCTGCTGTTCGCCATGGCTCGCTGGGATGGCGCCGGGGCCAGCTTTCACGCCTTGTTCCAGATCCAGCTGATGGGCCTGTACGGCGCCTTCCTCACCGCCGACCTGTTCAACCTGTTCGTGTTCTTCGAGGTGCTGCTGGCGGCTTCCTACGGCCTGATGCTGCACGGCTCGGGTCGGGCGCGGGTGTCCTCGGGGCTGCACTACATCACCATCAACCTGCTGGCCTCGTCGCTGTTCCTGATCGGCACGGCGATGATCTACGGGGTCACCGGGACCCTGAACATGGCCGACCTGGCGATGAAGATTCCCTTGGTGCCGGAAGCCGACCGCGGCCTGCTGCATGCCGGCACGGCGATCCTGGCCATCGCCTTCCTGGCCAAGGCCGGGATGTGGCCGCTGAACTTCTGGCTGGTGCCGGCCTATTCCTCGGCCAGCGCCCCGGTGGCAGCGCTGTTCGCGATCATGACCAAGGTCGGGATCTACACCGTGCTGCGCCTGTGGACCCTGCTGTTTTCCGGGCAGGCCGGGGCCTCGGCCTACTTCGGCAACCAGTGGCTGATCTATGGCGGCCTGGCGACGATCTTCTGCGCGGCCCTGGCGATTCTTCCGGCCCAGCGCCTGGAGCGCATGGCCAGCCTGAGCATCCTGGTGTCGGCGGGCATCCTGATCGCGGTGATCGGCTTCGCCCAGCCGGCCCTCACCGGCGCGGCGCTGTTCTACCTGTTCAGCTCGACCCTGGCGCTGTGCGCGCTGTTCCTGTTGGCGGAACTGATCGAGCGTTCGCGCACGGCGGTTGAAGTGCCCCTGGAAGACGAAGGCGAAATCCTTCCGCGGCCCCTGGAAACCCTTCCCCCACCCCGGGGCAGCAACCTCGACGACGAACAGCAAGTGGTGGTCGGCCAGGTGATTCCCTGGACCATGGCCTTCCTCGGCCTGAGCTTCATTGCCTGCGCCCTGCTGATCATCGGCATGCCGCCGCTGTCGGGCTTTATCGGCAAGCTCAACCTGATCGCCGCGCTGCTCAACCCGACGGGCCTGGGCACCAGCGGCGACACGTCGGTTGCGCTGGCGGGCTGGGGTTTCCTGGCGCTGCTGATCCTCTCCGGCCTGGCCTCGCTGATCGCCTTTGCGCGCCTGGGCATCCAGCGCTTCTGGAGCCCGGAGGAGCGACCTTCGCCGGTATTGCGGCGGCTGGAATGCGTGCCGATCGTGGCGTTGCTGGGGCTCTGCGTGCTGCTCAGCTTCAAGGCCGAGCCGCTGCTGCGCTTCACCCAGGCCACCGCCGACAGCCTCAATCATCCGGAGCACTATGTGATGGCGGTACTGGGCACCCGCACCGTGCTCGGCCCTGAGTCCAAGGCCGCAGCGGCGCTGGAGGTGCAACCATGAAGCGCCTGTTCCCCGCGCCCTTCCTGTCCCTGGCGCTGTGGCTGCTGTGGCTGGTGCTGAACCTGTCCATCAGCCCCGGCAATCTGCTGCTGGGGGCCATCCTGGGCTTTCTTGCGCCTTTGCTGATGCGCCCGTTGCGGCCGCTGCCGATCCGCATCCGCCGCCCCGGCACCATCCTGCGCCTGCTGCTGCGGGTTGGCTGCGACGTGCTGGTGTCGAACCTGATCGTGGCCTGGGGCGTGCTCAACGACGGGCGCCGCCCGGTGCGTTCAGCCTTCGTCAAGATTCCCCTGGACCTGCGAGACGCCAACGGCCTGGCGGCGCTGTCCACCATCACCACGGTGGTGCCGGGCACGGTCTGGTCCGAGCTGTCACTGGACCGCAGCATTCTCTTGCTGCACGTCTTCGATCTGCAGGATGAAGGGCAATTCATCCAGCACTTCAAGACGACCTACGAGCGCCCGCTGATGGAGATTTTCGAATGAGCGCGCTGTTGAGCAACGCGATCCTGCTGAGCCTGTTTCTGTTTTCCCTGGCCATGGTCCTGACCCTGGTGCGCCTGTTCAAGGGCCCCTCGGCCCAGGACCGGGTTCTGGCCCTGGACTACCTGTACATCCTGGCGATGCTGATGATGCTGGTGCTGGGCATCCGCTACGCCAGCGACACCTACTTCGAGGCGGCGCTGCTGATCGCCCTGTTCGGCTTTGTCGGCTCCTTCGCCCTGGCCAAATTCCTTCTGCGTGGCGAGGTGATCGAATGAACAGCCTGGAACAACTGCCCCTCTGGGTGGAAGTGCTGGTGGCCCTGCTGCTGGTGATCAGCAGCCTGTTTGCCTTGATCGGCGCCCTGGGCATCCTGCGCATGAAAAGCTACTTCCAGCGCATGCACCCGCCGGCGCTGGCCTCGACCATGGGCTCCTGGACCGTGGCCCTGGCCTCGATCCTGTACTTTTCGGCGCTCAAGTCCGGGCCGGTGCTGCACGCCTGGCTGATCCCGATCCTGCTGGCGATCACGGTGCCGGTGACCACCCTGTTGCTGGCCCGGGCGGCGCTGTTCCGCAAGCGCATGGCCGGCGACGATGTACCGGCGGAAGTCAGCAGCAAACGCAGCGAAGCCGGCAACTGAGTCACCCCCCATGTAGGAGCCGGCTTGCCGGCGAAGAGGCCCTTGAGCCTTGCGGCGACTTCGAAAACGCTTTCGCTGGCAAGCCAGCTGCTACACGAGCCGGCTCCTACACAAGCCAGTTGCGACACAAGCCCGCGCCAGCAGTGGGTTGGCGGCCCTCAGGCCCAGGCCAGCACCAGCAATCCGGCTCCCAGCACCACGCACAGCGGGGAGTAGAACAGGGTGTCGAGGCGGGCGAACTTCGAGTCGCGCACTTGCTTGAAGAACCCCACCAGTTCGGAGTCGCCAATGGCCCGGGCGAACATCAGCAGGGCAATGGCGCTGATCACCCATTGCAGGGACGGATGGGCCACGGTGGGCAGATAGAGCCCGACCCGCAGGCACACCAGCATCGCCACCAGCAGCAGTCCCACCGCCACCAGCATGGTCGCCAAGGCCGGCGGGCGAAACGCCGGCTGGCTCATTCCGGGGCCCGGCCCCGGCACTTCGGGAATCACCGCGTCGCTACCGCGCTTGCCACCGGCGGCCCAGTA
The DNA here is from genome assembly GCF_900105185.1 of Pseudomonas saponiphila. Classification (NCBI taxonomy): domain Bacteria; kingdom Pseudomonadati; phylum Pseudomonadota; class Gammaproteobacteria; order Pseudomonadales; family Pseudomonadaceae; genus Pseudomonas; species Pseudomonas saponiphila. The sequence goes on from NZ_FNTJ01000001.1 coordinate 3,571,270, forward strand.
CAGATGGATCAAACTGATCAACAGGAAGCTACCCGCCACCCCCTGTGCAAGCAGAAGATTCATGTTCAGACGTCCTTGTAAAAAAGTCGTAAAGAGAATGGACCCAAATCGGCACTTTTGTCAGTACGTTCGTCGCCTTCGATGGTAAAGTGCCACCCCATGAAATTTGCCCGTTCCGATCGCTCGCTCGTTGCCTGGATGCTCTATTGCTGCGTCCTGTTCAACGTGTTTGCCTGCAGCATCGGCCACGGGCAGATGCTCGGCCTGCAGCTCAACGGTATCGGCGGGCAGTTCTGTAGCATCGACCCGGCCACCCGGGCGCCGTTGTCGCAGCCAGCCGATCCGGACTCACTGCCAACCCTGTCCAAGGCCTTCGGCTGCCCGCTGTGCTCCACCGGCGGCATGGGCCCGCCACTCAACTCCAGCCTGACCCTGGCCCTGCTGCCGCCACCCCAGGCACCGCCTGCGCGCGCCCTGGCCAAGACCGACCTCCCTGCCCGCTCCACCTGGCCCGCGGCCCATCCCCGGGCACCGCCTCTCTCCTGACTCTTGCTCGTGCTCAACCTGCCCACTGCGCTGTCGCGCGGCGCGCGTTCGTGGGCCTTTTCCTAGTCAAGAATTCAGGATGCACCGATGAAACACCTCCCTTTGCTGGCGAGCCTGCTGGGCTGCCTGTCCATCCACGCCTGGGGCCAGCCAAACCTGGAACTGGCACCCACCACCATTGGCGCCGATGAAGCCGATGCCGAGCCGGGCCTGAACCTGGAGCAGTCCAGTGGCATGGCCTCGCGCCTGGGCCTGAGCCTGCGGGAAACCCCAGCTTCGGTGGCCGTGGCCAGCCGTCAGGACCTGGAGCGCCGCGGCGCCCGGACCTTCCAGGACGCCGCCAATGCCCTGCCCGGGGTCAACGCCAGCGCGCCGCCGGGGTTCGGCGGCTTTGTCTCCTACCGCGGCTTCACCAGCAGCCAGATCACCCAGATGTTCAACGGCATCAACGTCGCCACCGGCCTGGCGCGGCCGGTGGATGCCTGGATCTATGACCGGGTGGAACTGGTGGGCGGGCCCTCGTCGCTGATCAATGGCGCCGGCTCCGTGGGCGGCTCGCTGAACTACGTGACCAAACTGGCCGACCGGCGCGAACAGGCCGCCGAAGCCCTGCTCGGCTACGGCAGCTACGACACCACGCAAACCGCCTTCGGGGTCAATCACGCCCTCAGCCCGGCCGGCGCCGAGGTGCAGCACTACGCGCGCTTCGACGTCAGCCACAACACCAGCAACGGCTATATCGACCGCCAGGAAAGGGACGCCTGGAGCCTGGCCTTCTCGCTGCTCAGCGACCTGACCCCGGACCTCTCCCACACCCTGGCCGTGGAATACCAGGACGAGCACGAGGACAGCCCCTACTGGGGCACCCCGGTACTCAACCCCAAGGCCGGCGAGCTGAAGATCGACAAGCACAACCGCTTCAACAACTACAACGTCGCCGACGGCCTGTACGAGCAGCGCACGGTTTGGCTGCGCTCGATCATCGATTACCGGATCAACCCCAGCACCTCAGTGCGCAACACCCTCTACCACCTGGACAGCCAGCGCGACTACCGCAACCTGGAAACCTACAAGTACAACGCCGACAACAGCCGGGTGAACCGTTCCACCGCCTACCTGGTGCGGCACCAGGGCCAGCAGGACGGCAACCAGTTCGAACTGCGCCATGACGATCAGCTGTTCGGCCTCGACACCACCTGGTCCGGGGGCTTCGAATACAAGGTCAACAGCACCACCAACTCGCCGTGGAACGTGCCGGCCAACAACAGCGTCGACCCTGACAACTTCCAGCCGGGGTACTTCTATGACCTCAAGGACACCCGCCAGCGCTGGGTCAAGGACAAGACCAACCAGGTCACCACCCGTGCCCTGTTCATCGAGAACCGCCTGGCCCTGACCGATGAACTGTCCCTGCTCAGCGGCCTGCGCTACGACGCCATCGACCTGGACGTGACCAACCACCGGGCCATCACCGCCAGCAACCCGCGCCACCTCGAACGCCGCTGGGAACCGGTCACCGGGCGCCTGGGGCTGACCTGGCAGTTCCTGCCCAGCGCCAACGTCTACGTGCAATACAGCACCGCTGCCGAACAGCCCAGCGGCACTCAGAACTTCGAGGTATCCACCGGCAAGCAATGGGAAGTGGGCAGCAAGTTCGACTACCTCGAAGGACGAGGCTCGGCGACCGTCGCCGCCTATCGCATCCAGCGCCAGGACTTTGCCGTCACCGATCCCCTGGACCCGGCCAACAGCATCCCAGTGGGCCAACAGACCTCCAGGGGCATCGAACTGGCCAGTTCCCTGCGCATCACTCCCAAGCTGTTGGCCGAGGCCAACTTCGCCTGGGTGGACGCCGAATATGACGAGTTCAACGAGAAGATTGCCAGCGGCGCCGTGGTTTCGCGCAAGGGCAACACCCCGACCAACGTTCCCGAGCGGCTGGCCAACCTGTGGCTGACCTATGACCTGACTCCCAGCTGGCAGGCCGGCGTCGACGCCCGCTACGTGGCCTCGGTGTACGCCGACAACGCCAACACATTGCGGATGCCCGCCTACACCCTCTACGGCAGCTTCCTGCGCTACAAGCTCGACCACCACACCAGCGTCACCGGCCGAGTGCGCAACCTGACCAACGAGGTCTATGGCCAGTTTGCCCATGTGTCGCCAGCGTATTACCTGGGCACACCGCGGACCTTCGAACTGGCGCTGCAGACCCGCTTCTGATCCGGCTTGACCCCGTGACAGCTGGCTTGCCAGCGAAGGCGACCCCAGGAGCGACGCATGCCTTGCGGGCCTCTTCGCCGGCAAGCCGGCTCCTACCGGAATGTTCCGCGACACCGGGCGAGCGTAGGAGCTGGCTTGCCAGCGAAGGCGACCCCAGGAGCGGCGCATGCCTTGCGGTCCTCTTCGCCGGCAAGCCGGCTCCTACCGGAATGTTCCGCGACACCGGGCGAGCGTAGGAGCTGGCTTGCCAGCGAAGGCGACCCCAGGAGCGGCGCATGCCTTGCGGGCCTCTTCGCCGGCAAGCCGGCTCCCACCGGAATGTTCCGCGACACCGGGCGAGCGTAGGAGCTGGCTTGCCAGCGAAGGCGACCCCAGGAACGGCGCATGCCTTGCGGGCCTCTTCGCCGGCAAGCCGGCTCCTACCGGAATGTTCCGCGATACCGGGCGAGCGTAGGAGCTGGCTTGCCAGCGAAGGCGATCCAGGGGGCGGCGCATGCCTTGCGGGCCTCTTCGCCGGCAAGCCGGCTCCTACCTGCGGATTTCGGTGAACGTGACCGAGCGTTTCGCTAATACGTGACCGGTGCTTCCACCCCGGTTGCGCGGGTTCTGGATTGTAATCGCATCGGTCACGATGCGGCTTGTTCCTCGGCTTTTTTTCGGCGCAGCGACTCGCCTTTCATCGTCAGTCGGTAGGCGTTGTGCACCAGGCGGTCGAGGATGGCATCGGCCAGGGTCGGGTCGTTGATCCAGCCGTGCCAGTGCTCGATGGGCAGTTGGCTCGTCAGGATGGTGGAGCGGCTGCCAGCGCGGTCGTCGATCACCTCCAGCAGGTCATGCCGGGCTCCTTCCTCCAGCGGGGCTAGCGCCCAGTCGTCCAGCACCAGGACGTCGACCTTTGCCAGCTGTTGCAGGGTACGGCCGAAGCTGCCGTCGCCATGAGCGATGCGCAGTTGTTCCAGCAGGCGCGGGGTGCGCAGGTACAGGGTGCTATAGCCCTGGCGGCAGGCCTGGTTGCCCAGGGCGCAGGCCAGCCAGGTTTTGCCGGCACCGGTCGGGCCGGTCAGCAGCAGGTTGTGCTGCTGGCGGATCCAGTCGCCACTGGCCAGGGTGGCGATCAGACGCTCGTCCAGGGCGCGTCCGGTGCGGCGGTCGAGATCTTCCAGGCAGGCGTTGGCGTACTTGAGCTTGGCCTTCTTGCGCAGCCGTACCAGGCGCTGGTTGTCACGCCAGGCCAGTTCGCGGTCGAGCAGTAGGCCGAGGCGTTCATCGAAGCTCAGGCTGTGGCTGGCCGGCAGCGTCCATTGCTCTTCCAGGGCGCGGGCCATGCCGTCCAGGCGTAGCTGGTGCAGTTGATTCAGGGTGTGTTGCGGCATCATCGAACAGCTCCTGTTGCGGGGGTTGGTAGTAGTCGGCGCCACGGACGTTCTCGTGGTCGCCGGGTAAGGTCGTTTCGGCGGCACGCTGGGGCAGCGGCTGTTGATCCAGGCCTTGCTGGAGCAGGTTGCGCACGCTGCGCCCGGTGAAGGCGCGCAGGTGTACGGCACGTTCGGCAGCGGCTTCCAGGCGTGCATTGCCATAGCGCCGGGCCAGCGAGAGCAGGCCGAGGCAGGCGCGGTAGCCCATCTCCGGGTGCGGCTTGTGGGTCAGTTGGTGATCGATCAGTTGGCGCGTGTAGGGGCCGATCCGCGCGCCCCAGTCGAGCAGGCGTTGTGGCGTCCATTCGCGATGCGCCTGGTGCGCCGCGGGCATGTGCTCGCGCTGGGTACTGTAAGCGCCGCGTCGCCCCAGCAGCAGGTGGCTGGCCACCCGCCGGTTGCCATGCAGCACTTCCAGGGTGTGTGCCGTCAGTCGCACGTCCACGTTCTGCCGGGCCAGGGCGGAGGGCACGCTGTAGAAGCTGCCATTGACCTCGATGTGGTAGTCGATGCTGACCTTGCAGCGCTTGAAGGTGGCGACCTCGTAGGGATGCACCGGCAGCGCTCGCAAGGCCGGGCGATCCAGGCGCTCGAACCAGTCGCGCCGGCAGCCATCGAGCCGCTTGAACGGGCGCCGATTCAGATCCTCCAGCAGCTCGGCGATGGCCTGGTTAAGCGCATGCAGGCTGAAGAACTGCCGATGGCGCAGCCGCGCCATGATCCAGCGCTCGACCACCTGCACCGCCACCTCGGCCTTGGCCTTGTCCTGAGGCTTGCGTGGCCGTGCCGGCAGGATCACCGTCTGGTAATGACGCGCGCACTCCAGCGTGGCCCGGTTCAGGCCCGGCTCGTAGCGATCCGGCTGGGCGACCAGGGCGCGCGGATTGTCCGGCACAACCATTTCCGGCACGCCGCCAAAGTAGGTCAGAGCCTGGCCCAGCGAGGTCAGCCAGTCCACCTGGGTTTCGCCTGGCGTCGCGCAGGCATAGGTGTAATTCGAGGCGCCCAGGGCGGCGACGAAGATGTGCGCCCGGCGCACTTCGCCGGTGGCCGGGTCGACCACCGGCAGCGTCGGCCCGGCATAGTCGATGAATAGCTTCTCGCCCGCACGGTGCAGCTGACGCATCGAACGTTTGAGCGTCTGGGCGTAGCGCCGGTAGTGCTCGACGAACTGGGTGTAGCGGTAGGTCGGCTGGCCCGCATGCGCGGCGAGATATTCCTCCCACAGCAGCTGCAAGGTCACGCCCTTGCGTCGCAACTCGCGGTGGATGCTCAGCACATCGGGCAGCACTCGCTCACCGCGCGGCTTGTTCGTCGACGTCGGTGCAAACAAGGCGGCCGCCAGCGCGGCCTCGTCCATGGCCACCAGCGCCGGCCAGTCCAGCCCGGCCACCCGCGCCGCCGCGATGTACTTGCTAACCACGCCCTTGGACAGCTGCAAGGCACGGGCAATCTTCTCGTGGGACAAGCCGGCCTCAAACTTGAGGCGCAGACATTCTTTGATGTTTCGCATGGCTACTCGCGGCGCCGCCATCTTCCTCTCCCGAAATCGGTCGAGGATGGCGGCGCATCAGGTCATGCGCAACGAAGGGGAAGGCTTTCGCTAAGTCGTGACCGGCGATTTCGGTAAGCCGTGACCACCTGTTTCGGAACAGGCGGAAAATCGGTCACGTTGCTACCGAAATGAGCGGTCACGCGTTAGCGAAATGACCGGTCACGATCAACCGAAACGGCCGGTCACGGTGCTCCGAAATCCGCACCTACCGGAATGTTCCGCGATACCGGGCGAACGTAGGAGCTGGCTTGCCAGCGAAGGCGATCCCAGGAACGGCGCATGCCTTGCGGGCCTCCTCGCCGGCAAGCCGGCTCCTACCGGAATGTTCCGCGACACCGGGCGAGCGTAGGAGCTGGCTTGCCAGCGAAGGCGATCCCAGGAACGGCGCATGCCTTGCGGGCCTCTTCGCCGGCAAGCCGGCTCCTACATCAGGGCGGCAGTGACTTTGGCGGCGATGTCCTGGGGCACCCAGGCGCGCCAGAGCTCGGGGTGTTGCTTGAGGAAGGCCCGAGCCGCGTCACGGGGAGCACTGTGGCTTTCGCTCATCTGCGCCAGGGCCTGGTTGAGGGGATCGATGGGCAGGTCGACCCTGGCGAAGAATTCAACCAGTTGCGGGTACTGCTTCTGGAATGGCGCGGACACGCCAATCGACAACCTGGAGGCCAGGGAACGGCTCGGCCGCGGGTTGGGGTTGTCGGCGTCGGTCAGGGTCTTCCAGGCTTCGGCGTCAAACGGCGGCTCTTGCAGTTGCACCAGCTTGAAGCGCCCGAGCAAGGGCGTGGGCGACCAGTAATAGAACAGAATCGGCTTGCCGCGACGAATCGCCGAGCTGATCTCCGCATCCAGCGCCGCCCCGGAACCGCTGCGAAAATTCACATAGCTGTCTTGCAGGCCATAGGCCTTGAGCTTCTGCTGGTTGACGATTTCCGAAGTCCAGCCGATCGGGCTGTTGAGGAAGCGCCCCTTGCCCGGAGTCTCCGGGTCCCTGAACACCTCCTTGTAGCGGGCCAGGTCCGCGACGCTGCGCAACTCCGGCGCCAGCGGCTTGAGGCCCCTGGCCGGATCGCCCTTGATCACGTACTCCGGCACCCACCAGCCTTCGGTGGCGCCCTTGACCGTATCCCCCAGGGCCATCACCTTGCCCTCGGCCTCGGCCTTGACCCACACCGGGCTGCGCCCGGCCCACTCTTCGCCGATCACCTGGATATCGTTGCTGGCCAGGGCGGTTTCCAGGGTGATGGTGGTGCCCGGCAGGGTATCGGTGGGCAAGCCGTAACCGCTCTCCACCACGATGCGCAGGATCTCGGTGATCAGGCTGCCGCTTTCCCAGTTCAGGTCGGCGAAGTGGATCGGCTCGGCGGCCATGGCCGACGGCAACGGATTCAAGCCGGCCAGGGTCAGCAGGCCACTGACCAGCAGCGCTCGAAAGCCTTTCATGGGGTAAACCTCGCGGAATCGGGACCAGGGCCAAGAGGGACACGCTGCACTAATGCGTGCGACCCCTGAAGCATTGAGTCAACTGACTGTAGTAGAGGTTGCGTATTTTCCACCGGGAACGATGCCGGAATCGGCCATCAAGGGTCTGCTGGCTCCTGCAAGCGCTGCAACTCGCGGCGCACCATGCTGGCATAGGCCGCCGGACGCAGGTGATACAACTCGCCGGCCACCCAGTTCAGCCAAGCGCCCTGCAAGCGGGGCTTTTCGGCGAACAGGCGCCGGGCCTCTTCGGCGGCGGCCTGCTGATGCTGGCGATGAAATTCGGCGCGGCCCTGGCTCATCACTCGCTGGCCTTGAAACTCACCAGCTCGCCCTTGCGGAATTTGGCGGCCTTGGCGGTGACGGCCTTGAGGGTCTTGGTCAGGCCTTCCTGCAATTGCTCGTTGGCGGCGAAGAGCGTCACCACCGAATGCCCTTCCTTGAAGACGATCCCCTGCCCCAGGGGGCTGCTGACAAAGGCATAGTCGCCCAGGCCGTAGACGGTGAGCTTGATCTCGCGAAAGCGGATCTCCAGCTTGCCGCCTTCCCGGCTGGGCAGCACGGCGGCGCGAAAATGATCGCCGACCTTGAGTTCCAGGCGTGGCTTGTCGTCCACCACCAGCGCCGTCTCGGTATCGATCTCGGCGACGTAGAAGCCTTCAGCGGATTGTTCGGTGATGTAGACAAAACGAGATTGGAACTGCTTGACCAACTTTGCGCGCAAATCACCCAACACGAACAACGCATGCATTTCAAGATTACTTACTGCCAAGGAACACTCCCCGATACTCAAAAGGGTGCCGCCCGTAAAAAAAGGACAGCACAAAAAACCGCCATGACGGCGTGATCACCCCAATCAGTTACCCTAAAAAACACTCAAATGCAGCGAACACTCCAGGCCACGGCATTGACGCCGGCGCTGAGCAACGGGCATTTCGCCGAAGCATCAGGCACAGGTCGAAGTCTGTAGGAGTAGGCTCTGACACCCCGAAAAGTGTGGCGGCGAATTATCTGGGACGGGTACTAAAAACAGGCCGGAAAGCCGGATATACCCCAAGATTGAATCCCCGGATCGGCAGCCACTTCGGGTTGCACAGGCAATTCTAGAGCAACTTTGTGCATTTCGACCATTTAAAGCGAGCAATCCATGGTTGCCCGGACTTTCATTAGTACAAAGACTAATGTTGCACACCAGTCGGTAATCTTGCCCTGAGCCGTCCACGCAGGCCCGGCATTCTAACCAGTAATACTCTGGAGCAGTGATCTGGATCGGCGGATTCAAGCGTCAGAAAGTTCACTTTAGTGCCTCGGAACATTCGCTACCTAAAACCGCAATGACATAACTCAGCCCGTCGCCAGCCAACAGCTGCCATACTCCGCCGCTGGTTGAACAGCCGCGGTACGGGCGTTCAAGCACTCACTCATCTCCAAGGGAAGGCTAGACGTGACCGAACTAGATATTGGCGAGTTTTTCATTCGTGGCGAGTGCAGAGAAGTCGAAGGCGAATTCCAGGCCGTGATTGCCATGCGCGCCAAACCTCCACTGACTCAGATCACCTTCCACCAAGTGGAACGGGACCGCTGGTTCAAGACCTCGGAAGAAGCCCTGGCCGCAGCCAAGGCCTCGGCCAAGGCTCTCAAGCTGGCCATTGACCAGGGCGCCCTGAACGCCTGATACCCCTTCTTCGCTCGAACCCACCCGCCGCCCTCGCCCCACCGGCTGAGGGCGGCGACGGGAGCCCAACGACCAGCCTCGAATCCAGGCGCCCGGCCAGGCTTCAAGCCGAGTACCTGAGCCCCTGGCGCACGCCCTGGACCGTCGCCAGTTGTGCCAGCCACACCTGCCGACACTCCTCGGCCTCGACCCGACTGGCAAACGCGGTGCCACGCTGCTCGCCATTGACCAGCACCACCCAGCACGCCTTGCGCCCCAGGGCCCGCAGCGAAGCGGGAACGCCACTGCCAATCATCACTGCCACATCGACTTTGCTGTGCATGGTGTACCTCGCGGAATTAGTTAGCTCCCTAACGATGTCGAGATACTAATCGCTTCCCGGCCTCTGTAACAGCCCGAATCTGCACAGCAGCATTACCCCGCGAGTAACAATCGGCCCCTCAAGACTTGTGCCGGGGAGCGCTCTGCTCGGGCTTGTAGCCCAGGCGCAGGCCGCCCCAATGCCGCCCCTGAACCATGATCGGCACCGACAGGTCATGCATCAGCTCGCCGGTATCGCGGGTGTAGGTCTGCAGCAACAACGGCTGCTGGTGACTGCCGCAACGGATACCGGTGCGATCGGCGAACTTGCGCTTGCTGCGGTTGTGCAGGTTGTCCACCTGGGGATCACCAGTAAGCGGCTGGGAGAAGATCTTGTTGTGGGTCGGTACGTAGCCTTCCTGGGTGCAGGCGATGGCGAACACCAGGCCGTCGTGGCGCGGCAGCAGGGACTCCTGGATCGCTGGCAGCACCTGGTCGGTGTAGCGGTCGAAACGGGTCTGGTACTTGGGCGGCTGGGTATTGGCGATCAACTGATAGTGGCGGTCGAACAAGTCATCGAGGCTGATGCGGTTCTGCGCCAGGTCGTTCTCGAACTGCTCGGCGATGCGCCGCGCGCCCTCGCGGGCCAGGTCATAGATGCGCTGGTGATAGTCGTCCAGGCCCACCGCCGCCAGACGCTCGCTGATGGTTTCCGCCTGCCCTTCCATCTGCACCGCGGCCTCGGCCAGGCTGCGGGTCTGCTGGTCGCTGACGGCCAGGTCGCTGCGCATCTGCTCCACGGCGTGGAACAGGCTGTCGAGCTGTTCGCGGTTGGTATCGGCGCCCCGGGCGATCTCGCTGACCTGCCCCTCCACCCCGGCCGCCAGGCTCGCAATGTTCTCCAGGTGACGGCCGGTGAGCTCGACCTGCTCGACCCCCAGGTTGAGGTCATCGGACAGCTGGCGGATCTGTTCCACCACGTCGCTGGTGCGCTGCTGGATATCGGCCACCATCACCCCCACCTCGTCGGTGGCCGCGGCGGTGCGCCCGGCCAGCCCACGCACTTCGTCGGCGACCACGGCGAAACCACGCCCGTGCTCCCCGGCCCGGGCCGCCTCGATGGCCGCATTCAGCGCCAGCAGATTGGTCTGGCTGGCGATGGACTGGATCACCAGGGTTACCCGCTGGATCTCTTCGCTGCGCTGGCTCAAAGCTTCGATCAGCTCGCGACTGCCATTGGCGCGCTGGCTCAGGGAGTGCATGCGGCTGATGGACTCGCCCAGCACCGTGCGCCCCTCGGCGCTGCTGGCATGGGCCTCGCTGGCGGCGTCCAGGGCTTGCCGGCTGAGTTGCGAGGTGACCTGTTCAGTCCTGATCATCACCTCGGCATTGCCGACGATGCGCGCCGCCGCGTCGAGCTGGGACTGCAGGCGGTCTGCCAACTGGGTCACCGAATAGGCCACGCCGGCAGCGGACAGCGCATTGTGGGTGGTGCTGTAGGATAGGTCGCGGGTCAGCGCCGACAGCTCATTGTCGGTCGCCACCGGCACCTCGCAGGCCTTGCGCGAGCGCAGCCGGGGTATCCAGATCACCAGCACCGCCAGCGGCAGGCACAGGTACAGCGGCCAGCCGCCCAGGGCCTGACCGGCGAACAGCCCCATCAGCGCCGCGCTCTGCAACGACGGCGACCACCAGCGGGCGGCGGTTTCGGGTGTTGCCAGCGGCTGCGCGGCCGACGCCGCTAGAGATCCATCCCTTGACATCTTTGTCACCCCACATCGTTCTCATTGTTTGCGGCATTAGACGCCTCTAAAAGGCCATTAACCATGGTCCCTTAGTAGGAAGAAGAGTAGCGGCAAGCTACAAGCAGCAAGCGGCATGTGCGAGGCATTATTCAGGGTCTGAAGAGGGGGATGTTGCAGTAGATCAAGGGAAGTGAAGACTGGCGTAGGAGCGCCGGGGACTGGCTCTCGCCCCAGTGCGCAGCGCTGGCACGGCTACGCACTCGGAGGCAAGGATGCACTTGCAGCTTGAAGCTACAAGCTTGCAGCTGCTTTCAAGCCTGACGCTGATGCTTGTCGATCTGCTCGTGGCGTTCTTGGGCTTCGATGCAGTACTTGGTGGTCGGGCTGATCAGCAGGCGCTTGAGGCCGATCGGCTCGCCGCTGTCGTCGCACCAGCCGAAGGTGTCGTCACTGATCCGGCCCAGGGCCTGCTCCAGTTGCGGCAGCATGCGCTGATCGCGATCAATGGCGTTGACCAGCCAGGTGCGCTCTTCTTCGACGGAAGCGGCGTCGGCCGGGTCAGCCGGGGTGTCCAGGCTTTCAATGGCGATCCGGTTCTGTTCGATGCGCTCGTGGGTTTCCACCTTCATGGCTTGCAACAGGTCGCTGAAAAAAGCGTGCTGCTCGGCATTCATGTAGTCATCCGCCGGCATGGCCAGCAACTTTTCCTTGGTCATTGATTTCTCTATAAAAAATACGTGCATTAAGGCGAATTCAAACTGTTTCCGGTTGACCCGTCAGGTCATCAGAAAGGCGCCATACCTTCCAAGCGCCACCCGGCACTCAATTTACGAGGGGCGGCAGTCTAAGGCCGGTTTGAGGGCGCAGCAACTGAAATGACAGCGAATCTGTCCGACAAAGCGCACAAAGCCCGTAATCACGGGCTTTGCTGGCGCTTATCGGAGTACGTTTATAACAAAAAATTCCATAGAGGCGTGCCTGTTAGAAGACAAACGGCAGTACCGGACAGCCAATTCGAGCCTTTTACCCCCTGTTTCACCTCTTGTAGGAGCCGGCTTGCCGGCGAACCGGCCAGCCAGCGTTGCATTCCCTTATGGGCTCCTTTGCGGCCAAGCCAGCGCCGCCGCCAGGCCACTGCCTCAGCGCTTGAGCTTGCGCTTGTTGCGGTACTGGTCGATGACCACCGCCACCACGATGATCAGGCCCTTGATGATGTCCTGGATGTAGGCATCGACGCCGACAAAGGTGAAGCCGCTGGCCATGACCCCGAGGATCAGCGCGCCGATCACCGTGCCGGTAATGCGCCCCACCCCACCGGCCAGGCTGGTGCCACCGATCACCGCGGCGGCGATCGCGTCCAGCTCGTAGGACATGCCCATCCCCGCCTGGCCGGTGGCGGCCCGCGCCGAGGCCACCACCCCGGCCAGCCCCGCCAGCAGCCCGGCGATGCTGTAGACGATCACCAGATGCCGCTTGACGTTGATCCCCGAGGTGCGCGCCGCCTGCATGTTGCCGCCGATGGCGTAGGTGTACTTGCCGTACTTGGTGTAGCGCAGGGCGATGTGGAAGATCACCGCCACCACCAGGAAGATGATCACCGGCATGGCGCCGTGGCCGATGGCGGTGTAGGAATCCGAGAGCATGCTCACCGGCTGGCCTTCGGTGTAGTAGCGGGCCAGGCCACGGGCCGACACCATCATGCCCAGGGTGGCGATAAAGGGCGGAATGCCGGTGATGGCGATGATGCTGCCGTTGATCGCCCCCGCCAGCAGGCCCACCCCCAGCCCGGCCACCACCGGTATCCACACCGGCAGGTCGGTCAGGGACGGAAACACTGCCCGGGCAAAGTCCGAGGTCTGGGCCAGGCTGGCGGCGATCATCGCCGACAGGGCCAGCACCGAGCCCGAGGACAGATCGATACCGGTGGTGATGATCACCTGGGTCACGCCGATGGCCAGCAGACCGATGATCGACACCTGCAAAATCATCAGCACCAGGCGCTGGGAGTTCAGCAGGAAGCTCTGGTCACGAACGATCCAGCCGAACAGCTCGAACACCAGGCCGATGCCGATCAGCACCAAAAAAATACTCAGTTCGGTGGGAAAGCGCCGGCGGGTTCTGGCGGGCGCCACGGCCGGTTTGTTTTCAGACATCACGTTCATAACCACTCACCTTTGTTATCGCCTGACCGGGGCGCCTGAACGCGCCGCCGGTCGCCATCGATTGAAGAATTCAGTGCGCCAGCGACATTCCGGACGCCAGTTGCATCACCCGTTCCTGGGTCGCTTCACTGCGGTCGAGAATGCCCATCAGCTCCCCCTCGTGCATGACCATGACCCGGTCGCTCATGCCCAGGACCTCCGGCAGTTCCGAAGAAATCATGATCACCGCCATGCCCTCGCTGGCGAGGAAGGCGATCAGCCGATAGATCTCGGCCTTGGCTCCGACGTCGATGCCCCGGGTCGGCTCGTCGAGAATCAGGATCCGCGGGTTGGTCATCAACCAGCGCGCCAGCAGGGCCTTCTGCTGATTGCCCCCGGACAGCGTGTCGATGCATTGCTCCAGGGACGGGGTCTTGACCCGCAGCTTCTTGCACATGTCCTCGCACAGGGCGCGCAGGGCCTTCTGCTGGACAAAACCGCCGCCGGCGTAGTGCGGCAGCACCGCCACTTCCATGTTTTCCAGGACCGACAGGCAGGGGAACAGGCCGCTGAGCTTGCGATCCTCGGTCAGCAGCGCAAAGCCCTTCTCGATCGCCCGGTGCGGGTCGCCGATGCGCAGGGGCTGGCCGTCGAGGATGATCTCCCCGGCGTCGCAGGGGGTGATGCCGAACAGGGTTTCGGCGACATTGGTCCGGCCCGAGCCTATCAGCCCGGCGATGCCGAGGATCTCCCCGGCATGCAGGTCGAAGGACACGCCGTCGAACACCCCATCCAGGCGCAGGTCGCGAACCTTTAGCAGCAGCTCGCCGACGGGTTTCTCGCGCTGGGGAAACAGCTGGCTCAGCTCGCGCCCCACCATCATCGAGATCAGGCTGTCGCCGTCCAGGCTGTCGGCCCGTTGCAGGCCGATGTAGGCGCCATCGCGGAACACCGCCACTTCATCGGCGATGGCGAACACTTCGTTCATCTTGTGGGTGATGTAGATGATGCCCTTACCCTGGGCCTTGAGGTCGGCAATGATCGAGAACAGGTGCGCCACCTCCTTGTCGGTGATGGCCGAAGTCGGCTCATCCATGATCAGCACGTCGGAGTCGTAGGACACCGCCTTGGCGATCTCCACCATCTGCCGCTCGGCGATGCTCAGGTTGCCCACCCGCTCCTCGGGATCGAGGTCGATGCGCAGGCGCTCCAGCAACTGCGCGGTGCAGCGGTGCATGGCGCGGTGATCGATCAGGCGCAGGCCGTTGAGCTGTTCGCGGCCGATCCAGATGTTCTCGGCGATGCTCATGTGCGGCATCAGGTTGAGTTCCTGGTGGATCATGGCGATGCCCGATTGCAGGGCCGCCAGGGGTGTGTCGAAGACCACCGGCCGGCCCTTGAGGCGCAGTTCACCGGCATCCGGCTGATAGATGCCGGCGATGATCTTCATCAGGGTCGACTTGCCGGCGCCGTTCTCGCCCATCAGCGCCAGCACCGTTCCCGGGCGTACCCGCAGCTGGACATCGGACAGGGCCACCACACCGGGAAAGCCCTTGCTGACGTTGATCACCTCCAGCAGATAAGGCTCTTCGGTCGCCGGAGCGGCAGGCTGGACGGCAGCCAGCGGGGTGCTTGAGGCAGTCGCGCAAGAGAACATGATCAGCTACTCCATCGGCAGGGCCGCCCGGGGCCGCCCGCCACTTATTGTTGTTATGCAACCGCCCTGGCCCGAGGCGCGGCGTTACTTGAACTGGTCGACGTTTTGCGGGGTGATCAGGCGATAGGGAATCCACACGGCCGGCTCCACCGGCTCGCGCTTGATCATCTTCACCGCCGTATCGATGGAGCCGTCCGCCTGGCCCTTGGCATCCTGGAACACCGAGATCGCCAGGTCGCCCTTCTGCACCGCGCGCAGGCCATCGGGGGTGCCGTCGACACCGGCGATCAGCACACTGCCCTTCTCGACCCCGGCCTGCTTCAGCGCCATGGCGGCACCAATGGCCATCTCATCGTTGTTGGCCACCACCGCATCGAACTTGCGGCCCTGGGTCAGCCAGTCGTTGACCAGGGTCATGCCCTTGTCCCGCAGCCAGACCCCGGTCTGTTCCTGCTCGACCTTGATCCCCGGGTACTGCTTGAGCACTTCCTTGACGCCCTTGGTGCGGTTGGCGGTGGAGTTGTTCGCCAGATCGCCCAGCAGGATCACGATGTCGCCCTTGCCGGCCATTTTTTCCGCCAGGTACTGCATCTGCATCTTCCCGGCCTCCAGGTCGTCGGAGGCCACGGTGACCACGCCCTTGGGCAGGTTCAGGTCATCCGGACGCCGGTTGACATACACCAGGGGGATGCCGGCCTTGACCGCGGCCTCGGTGATTTTCCGGGTGGCCGCGGTGTCCACCGGGTTGACCACGATGGCGTCGACTTTCTGGCTGATGAAGTTCTCGACCTGGCTCAATTGCTTGACCACGTCGCTGCGCGCGTCCTCGAACTGCAGCTTGACGCCATCGGGCAGGGACTTGGCTTTCTGGTCCATCGACTCGCGCAGGTAGGTCAGCCAAGTGTCATCGAACTGCGACATGCTCACGCCGATCTTGACGTCGGCCAGCACCGCCCCGCTGGTCAGCAGCAGCGACAGCGCGAGCGAGGCAAAACGGATCTTGGTGTTCATAACAGGTCTTTCTCCACGTTCTTGTAGGTTTTATGGATAAAGCGCAGAACGACTCAGAGCGGCAGATGCACCACCGGCGCGCCAGGAACGCAGCACAGCAGCGCACCGTTGCGCTCTACAGAGAGAAAGCCGAGGCAGGTCAGGAGGATGGCGGAGCGGCAGGCCCGGGGAGTCACAGCGGCCGGCGCCGAGGCTGGGCGCAACAGTGAAACGACAGCGAGGACAGCGGATTTGAAGGTTTTCATCGACGGTACCTGTTTTGTTTTTGTGGGTCGGTGCAAGCCGCGCTCAAAACCTGCCTGAGGGGTGTGCAACCTAGCTAGTCGGCAACCTGGAAATGACTTTATTGGAAAATAATTTCTATATCAACTCATTTTAGAATTTTATTCTAAATCGATTTTCCTCCTTGAAAATCGCTGCCGCGCGACGGCTGCAGGCCCAAGACCTGTGCTTAACGCAAGACCCCCTTCGCCGGCAAGCCGGCTCCTACCACGACAATCATCACACCGCCCCCTGTAGGAGCTGGCTTGCCAGCGAAAGCGCCCCCCAGCCCTGCGCCAACTCCAAGGGCCCCTTCGCCGGCAAGCCGGCTCCTACCACAGCAATCATCACACCGCCCCCCGTAGGAGCTGGCTTGCCAGCGAAAGCGCCCCCCAGCCCTGCGCCAACTCCAAGGCCCCCTTCGCCGGCAAGCCGGCTCCTACCACGGCAATCGTCACACCGCCCCCTGTAGGAGCTGGCTTGCCAGCGAAAGCGCTCTGCAAGGCTTCCTGGATCAGGCGTAAAAGCCGGGCCGCTGGGGCAGCTCGATCCTGACGATCTGGCCGCTGTTCTGCGCTTCGATACAGGCGTCGGCCGCCACCGCGGCGGCAAAGCCGTCCCAGGCCGAAGGCCCGCCCACCTGGCCGGCGCGCACGCCGTCGATAAAGGCCTGCAGCTCGACGTCATAGGCGGCGATAAAACGCTCTTTCCAGTCCATCAGGATGGCGTTGGACAGCTTGGCCTCGCTACGCAACTGCACCTGGGACGGCTCCGGCAATCTGGCGATGCCGCTCTCCCCCACCACTTCGCACTGAATGTCGTAGCCGTACTGGCAGTTGACGAACACTTCGACGTCGATCCGCGTGCCCCTGGCGGTTTCCAGCAGCACGATCTGCGGGTCGCGCAAATGGGCCAGGGCCTTGCTGGTCTTGCGCGGGAACAGCACCTGCACCGACACATAGTCGTCGGCCAGCAGCCAGCGCAGCACGTCCAGTTCATGGATCAGGGTGTCGGTGATGGCCATGTCGGTCTTGTAGTTCTCCCCCACCCGCGGGTTGCGGTGGGCGCAGTGCAGCATCAGCGGCTCGCCGATCCGGCCACTGTCGATCACCGCCTTCAGGGCCTGGTAGCCGGCATCGTAGGGGCGCATGAAGCCCACTTGCACCAGGCGCTTGCCGTGGGCGATTTCCGCTTCGACGATGCGCCGGCAGCCGGCGGCGGTCACCGCCAGGGGCTTTTCACAGAACACCGGCTTGCCCGCGGCAATTGCCGCCAGCACGAACTCCTCGTGGCTCGGGCCCCAGGAGGTGACCAGCACGGCCTCGACCTCAGCCGCCTGGATCAGCGCGCGGCCGTCCGGGTAGACCTCGGCGCCGAGCCCGAGGTCGCCAACCACCTTGGCCGCCGACTCAAGGTTGATGTCGGTGACCGCCACCACCTGGCTGCCCAGCAGGGCCTGGCTGCAACGACGGATATGATCCTGGCCGATGGCCCCGGTCCCGATAACGCCAAGTTTCAAAGACATGCAGATACTCCTGTGGTTGTTCGTTGCACAGCGATCAGTACTGCCGGGCCTGGGCCAGGCGTTCATTCAGGGTCTTGGCCGCCGCATCGGTGCGCGCGCTGGTGGACACCTGGGCCACGCCCACCCGCCACCAGGACAGGTAGCCGTGGATCATGGTCTTGGGCAGGACCTTGATGTCGATCAGGGTCGAGACCGTTTGGGTCCGGGCATCGGCCAGGGCCGCCAGCAACTGCTCCTCGTTGCTGACCTTGTAGGTCTTGCAGCCGTAGGCCGCGGCGCTCATGGCGAAGTCCACCGGCACAAAGCCGCCGTCGAGCTTGCCGCTCTCGGGGTTGCGGTAGCGGAACTCGGTGCCGAAGCTGTCCATGCCGTGGCCCATCTGCAGGTTGTTGATGCAGCCGAAGGTCATGTTGTCCAGCAGCACCACGTTGATCTTGCGCCGCTCCTGGATCGAGGTGACCAGCTCCGAATGCAGCATCAGGTAGGAACCGTCGCCCACCAGGGCGTACACCTCGCGATCCGGCTCGGCGAGCTTGACCCCCAGGGCCGCGTTGACCTCGTAGCCCATGCACGAATAGCCGTATTCCACGTGGTAGCTGTTGACCTCCCTGCTGCGCCAGCTGCGCTGCAGGTCGCCGGGCAGGCTGCCAGCGGCGGCGACGATGATGCCGTCCGCGGGCAGCGCCTGGTTGAGCAGCCCGAGCACCCGACTCTGGGTCAGGCAGGAGCCGGTCAGCTCGATGAATTCGCGCAGCACCGCCGGATCCAGGTGGTCGTTGATTTCCGGCACGAAGTCCTGAGCCTGGTATTGCAACTGATAGAGCCGGTCGACCTCGGCGTCCAACTGCGCCTTGGCCGCGCTGATCTGTCCGCCCCAGGCCGCCCGGTAACCGCTGCGGCCCAGGGTTTCACCCAGGACCTGCAAGCCGGCCCGGGCATCGGCCAGCAGCTGCACGCCGTCCATTTTCAGGGCGTCGCCGGGGCAGACATTGAGGTTGAGGAACTCCACCTCCGGGTGCTGGAACAGCCACTTCGACGAGGTGGTGAAATCGCTGTAGCGGGTGCCGACGCCGATGATCAGGTCGGCTTCCCGGGCCAGCAGGTTGGCCGCCAGGCAGCCGGTTTCGCCGATCCCGCCGACGTTCAATGGGTGCTCGGAGATCACCGCGCTCTTGCCCGCCTGGGTTTCCGCGAAGGGAATGCCGAAGCGTTCGGCAAAGGCCTGCAAGGCCCGGTTGGCCCCGGAGTACTTGACCCCGCCGCCACAGATGATCAACGGCTTGCGCTTGCCCTCGAACAGCGCCAGGGCATCGCCGAGCATGGCCTCGGTGGCCGGGCGGCGGTCGATGCGGTGCACCCGCCGGGCGAGAAAGGTGTCCGGGTAATCGTAGGCTTCGCCCTGCACGTCCTGGGGCAGGGCCAGGGTCACGGCGCCGGTCTGTGCCGGGTCGGTGAGCACGCGCATGGCATGGATCGCCGCGCTCATCAGTTGTTCGGGCCGGTTGATCCGGTCCCAGTATTGGCTCACGGCCTTGAAGGCATCGTTGGTGCTGATGCTCAGGTCATGGAACTGCTCGATCTGCTGCAGCACCGGGTCCGGCTGGCGGCTGGCATAGACGTCCCCCGGCAGCAGCAGCAAGGGAATACGGTTGGCGCTGGCGGTGGCCGCCGCGGTCAGCATGTTGGCCGCGCCGGGCCCCACCGACGAGGTGCAGGCGTAGATCTTGCGCCGCAGGTGCTGCTTGGCGAAACCGATGGCGGCGTGGGCCATGCCCTGCTCGTTGCGGCCCTGGTGCACCAGCAGCTCGCCGCTGTCCTGCTCCAGGGCCTGGCCCAGGCCGAGCACATTGCCGTGGCCGAAAATGGTGAAGACCCCGGCCACGAACTTGCTCTGCACCCCATCCACCTCGACGTATTGGTTATCGAGGAATTTCACCAGGGCCTGGGCCATGGTCAGTCGTGTCGTACTCATGGTTTGCACCTTAATGTTGTTGTGTCGCCAACGGCCCTGCCAACACGCCCGTAGGAGCTGGCTTGCCAGCGAAAGCACCTTGGAGACTTGCGCTCCGCTGTGGTGTCTCTTCGCCGGCGAGCCGGCTCCTACGCGAGGGCGGCGTCAGGCCAGGGATTGTTGCAGGTGGGTCATGCTCGCCCCCAGCGCCTGCCGAATGTCCGCCAGCCCGTGCACGCTCTCGGCAAAGGGTTCGAACGACAGGTAGCCGCGGTAGCCGCCGCTGCGCAAGGCATCGATCTGCTGCGCATTGCCAAGGATGTCCGCCTCGCCCACCAGCACCCGGTGGCCGTCGCGAATGCTGTCGAGCGGCGCCTGGCGATCCTCGACACCGGAGATGTGCACCAGCCCGGTCAGCTCGGGGAAGAACTCATCCTCCCCGGCCAAGTGGTGGTGGAAGGTGTCGTGCACCAGGCGCAACACATCCAGGCCGCCAATGGCACGAATCGCCGCCACCGCCGTGCGCTTGTGGCGCAGCGCGCACTGCACAAAGCCCAGGGGCTCGATCAACCCCAGCAGGCCGTGCTCGCGAAGGATCGGCGCCAGTTCGCCCAGGGCCGTGCGCAAACCGCTGCTGCGCTGGGCCTCGCTGCGCAGGTCGGCAGGGTCATGGAGCGGGCACAGCACCAGCCCCTCGGCGCCGCAGGCACGGGCATAGGCGGCCAGCTTCAGGGCCTGCCGGCGTCGCTCGTCGTTCCACACATCGAAGGGGTACAGGGCGTTGATCGACAACACCTTGAGCCCTTCGGCCGCGCACAACTGGCGGACCCGCTCGGGCGGCGTGCCGTCCTCGATCTCCACGCCCGCAAGGTCATTGCGCAGCTCAATGGCATCGACCTTCAGCGCGTGCGCCAGGTCGATGAACTCCGGTAATGACAAACCCGGTGCAACCATACGATTCAAGGCGAAGCGCAGGGGTTGGCTCATGCTTGTGGTTCTCCAAAATCCATCCCGTCGAGACCGTTACTTGGCGGTCGGCATGCTGAATTCCGGCCCCTTGGCGATGCTCTCGGGCCAGCGCTGCATCACGCTCTTGTAGCGGCTGTAGAAACGCAGGCCCTCCTCGCCGTAGGCATGGTGGTCGCCGAACAGCGAACGTTTCCAGCCACCGAAGGAATGCCAGGCCATGGGCACCGGAATCGGCACGTTGATGCCCACCATGCCGACCTTGATGCTGCGGGCAAAGGCCCGGGCCACGCCGCCGTCGCGGGTGAAGCAGGACACGCCGTTGCCGAACTCGTGGGCGTTGATCAGCGCCACCGCGCTGGCAAAGTCGGGCACCCGCACGATACCCAGCACCGGCCCGAAGATTTCCTCCCGGTAGATGCTCATCTCGGGGGTGACCTGATCGAACAGCGTGGCGCCGACAAAAAAGCCCTGCTCCGCCCCCGGCACCTTGAAGCCGCGTCCGTCCACCAGCAACTGCGCGCCCTGGGCCACGCCCTGGCCGATAAAGCCTTCAACCCGGGCCTGGTGCTCGGCGGTCACCAGCGGCCCCATGTCGCTGTCGCCCTCCAGGCCGTTGCCGACCTTGAGCCGGTCGATGCGCGGCAGCAGCCTGGCGATCAATTCATCGGCCACCTCGCCCACGGCCACGGCGATGGAAATCGCCATGCAGCGTTCGCCGGCCGAGCCGTAGGCCGCGCCGATCAGCGCATCGGCGGCCTGCTCCAGGTCGGCGTCGGGCATCACGATCATGTGGTTCTTGGCCCCGCCCAGGGCCTGCACGCGCTTGCCCCGGGCGCTGGCCTGCTGGTGGATGTACTGGGCGATCGGCGTCGAACCGACAAAGGAAATCGCCTCGATGTGCGGGTGCTGGAGCAAGCCGTCGACCGCGCTCTTGTCGCCCTGGACCACGTTGAACACACCCTTGGGCAAGCCGGCTTCAGTCAGCAGGCGCGCCAGTAGCAGGCTGGCGGACGGGTCGCGCTCGGACGGCTTGAGGATGAAGCAGTTACCGGCAATCAGGGCGATGGGGATCATCCACAGCGGCACCATCACCGGGAAGTTGAACGGCGTGACCCCGGCGCACACCCCCAGGGGCTGGCGCAGGTTCCAGTTATCGATGCCGCCGCCGATGTTGTCGCTGAAATCGGTTTTCAGCAGGCTCGGCGCGCCGCAGGCGTACTCGACGATCTCGATGCCACGGGTCACCTCGCCCATGGCGTCGGCCAGCACCTTGCCATGCTCGCGGGTGATGATCTGCGCCAGCTCCGCGTGGTGCCGGTCCAGCAGTTCCTTGAACTTGAACATCACCCGCGCGCGGCGCAGGGCGGACTGTTCGGACCAGCCCGGGAAAGCCTTCAGCGCCGAGGCCACGGCCTCGTCCACGGTCTTTTGGCCGGCCAGCGCCACGCGAGCCTGGACCGCACCCGTGGCCGGGTTGAACACCGGGCTGAAACGCTCGCCGGCGTCCTGCGCCTGGCCGCCGATGTAATGACCTATTACCGGGGTGTCGCTCATTGTTCTTGTTCTCCGTAAAGGGTTGCCACCTGGGTTCGGCGCTTCAGAGATCCAGCAGCCAGCTGTGCTGCGGGTCGTTATGGAACTGCCAGACCCGCTTGGGCCCGGCCATGACGTTCAAGTAATAGGACTCATAGCCGTAAGGCACGCTGACCGGGTGATAGCCCTTGGGCACCACCACCAGGTCGCTGTTCTCCACGGCCATGGCCTGGTCGATGCTGCGGTCGTCGGTGTAGACCCGCTGGAAGACGAAGCCCTGGGGCGGATGGACCTGGTGGAAATAGGTTTCCTCCAGAAAGCTCTGGTGCGGCAGGTCATCGGTGTCGTGCTTGTGTGGCGGGTAGCTGGAGGAATGCCCGGACGGCGTGCGCACCTCCACCACCAGCAGCGAATGGGCCGGCTCGCTGTCGGGCAGGATGTCGCAGACATAACGGGTATTGGCGCCCTTGCCGCGCACGCTGCGCTTGCACTGTTCCGGGCGGATCAGCCGCGGGCCGGGACCGCCCTCAAGGGCGCCCGGGGCGGCGCAGACCGCGATCTGCACGTCGCTCAAGGCGCTGACCCGGGCCTGGCTGCCCGGCGGCAGATAGACGGCAAAGGGCGCTTTGTCCTCGAACACCGATTGCCGGTCCCCCAGGTTGTTCCACTGCAAGGCACCCTGGGGTGCTTGGCCTTGCACATCGATGCGGCCGCTGAGCAGCACCAGGCACAACTCCTGGTCGCCGGCGCTGACCGGCAGGCTGTCTCCCAGGCTCAGGCGGTAGGCACTGAAGCCCACGTATTCCAGGGCGCCCTCTGGCAATTGGACCAGGGTCCGGCCCTGAGCAGCGCTTTTGATCAACAGGCTCATTGGGCAGTGCTCCGGCGTTGCACAGCGGCGTCCAGCAGTGCCCGCAAGGTGTCGTAGCCTTTTTTCGCGTAGACGTAGCTCGGCGCCACGGCCGGGTCCTGCTCGGCTTCCACCACCAGCCAGCCCTGGTAGCCCACGTCCAGCAGCACGTCGAGCAAGGCGGCAAAGTCGAGGTCGCCATCGCCGGGCACGGTGAAGGTGCCGTTGACGATGCAGTCCGGAAAGCTCCACAAGTTGTTGCGCGCCAGTTGCACCACCGGCTTGCGCACATCCTTGAAATGCACGTGGCAGACCCGGTGCACATGCTTGCGCAGCACCTCCAGGGGTTCGCCACCGCCCATGTAGCAGTGGCCCGAATCGAACAGCAGGCCGACTTCCTCGCCGCTCAGGCCCATCAGTTGGTCGATGTCCGCCGGGGATTCGACGTAGGCGCCCATGTGGTGGTGGTAGGCCAGGCGCACGCCCTGGGACAGGGTGAAACGTGCCAGCTCAGTGAGCTTGTCGGCATAGTCCTGCCAGGCCTGGGCACGATGGAACCGCGGCCGCTCGACCAGCCGCACCGGCGAGCCCTGGATCGAGTCGGCCACTTCGCCGTACACCAGCACCGAGGCGCCATTGTGCTTGAGCAGCTCGACATGGCTGGCGATGGCGTCGATTTCCTCGGCCGCCGAACGCTGGGCCAGGCGCCCGGAGTACCAGCCCGACACCAGCGCCAGGTCATAGGGGCGCAACACCGCCGCCACGCCCTGGGCGTCCTTGGGGAATTTGCCGTTGAGTTCAAAACCTTCATAACCGATGTCCCGGCCTTCACTGAGGGCGGTGTCCAGGGGCGTTTCACCACCCAGGGCCGGCAGGTCGTCGTTGCTCCAGGAGATCGGGTTGATGCCAATTCGGATCGCGGGCATGGCTGCACCTTTTGTTGTTATTCATGAAAGCGTGGAGAACGGCCTCGCACTCGTAGGAGCTGGCTTGCCAGCGAAGGCGCCGGCGAGCCTGGCACCAGGCTCAAGACCCTCTTCGCCGGCCAGCCGGCGCCTACTGGGGGCGGGCGCTGCGCCAGGCGTTGATCAGTTGTTCGAAGGTGCCCTGCACCTGCCGGATCAGGGTTTCGTCGTCGATCTCCCGCGCCAGCCACGCTCGGCTGGGTTCCTGGAAAATCGTGCGGCCCACGGCAAACCCCCGACAGGTGCGGCTGTCCGCCGCTTGGCGGAAGCCTTCGGCGAGGGCTTCGGCCGAGGCATTCAGGCCCAGCAGCACCACGCCACGGCAATACGGGTCGCGCTCCTGGATCAGCTCGTCGAGCTTTTTCCATTCCTCGGCCGACTGCGCCTCGATCTTCCACCACGCGGGGTAGATGCCCAGGTTGTACAGGCGCTTGAGGCTACGGTAGAGCACCTCGGGATGGGCCCCGGGCAGGTCCTTGGGCGGGATGATTTCCAGCAGCAGTTCATGTCCGCTGGCCTGGGACGCCTGGTACAGGCCACGGATCTGCGCTTCCTGCTCCAGGCGCAGCAGGGGTTCGTCGTCCGGGTGGAATTGCACCAGGCATTTGATGATCTGCTCCTGGGGCCAGGCGATCAGGTTGCTGCCCACCGAGCGCCCGTGCTCGAAGGCCAGGGGCCGCGAGCCCTGGACCTCCACCGGCCGCGCCACCCACCAGCCGCGCCCGGTGGCGGCATTCAGCGCCTCCTGGCCGAAGCGCTGGTCGGCCAGCAGGCCGACATCGGCCTCGATGCCCCGGCGCCGCAGGTCGGCTTCGACCCGCTCCACCGCTTCGATGAAGAGTTGCTTGAGCTGACCGATGGCCTTGAGCTCGCGACCGCTGTGCTGCGCCAGTTCCACCAGTTGCCCACGGTGGTCGAAAGCGAAGACGAACAGTGGCTTCCAGGCCTTGCGCGGCACGCTGACCTGATGCAGGCGCTGCAGGACCGGGTCCTGATCGGGACGGGTGATGGGCACCGGGCTGCTGAACAGGTAGTCCAGTTCGGCCCGGGTCGGCATCGCCGGGGCGCAGGCATGGCGCGACACCACCAGCCCGCCGCAAGCGTTGGCCAGCTGGCAGCAGCGCTCGTCGCTGGCCTCTTCCAGCCAGCAACTGAGGAAGCCGGACATGAAGGCATCGCCGGCGCCCAGCACGTTGAGCACTTCCACGCGCACCCCGGGGTGGATCGCCGCGTCTTCCAGGCGCGGGGGAATCGCCCCGTGAATCACCGTGCAACCCTGCGGGCCGAGCTTGACCACCAGGGTCGCGGCGCTCAGGGCGCGCACGGTGCGCAGGGCCGTCAGCAGGTCGTCGCTGCCACCGGCAATCAGGAACTCCTCCTCGGTGCCGACGATCAGCTCGAAACGCCCCAGGATGCCCTGCACATGCTGGCTGACCTGCTGGTCGGCAACGAACCGCGTCTCGCCGTCGGCCTTGCCCGCCAGGCCCCAGAGCACCGGCCGGTAGTCAATGTCCAGGACCCGCTTGACCCCGTGCTTTTCGGCGTAGTCCAGGGCCTGCAGGCTGGCCCGGTAGACGCCGTCGGTGGAGAAATGGGTGCCGGTGATCAATAGCGCCTTGCTGGAGGCAATGAAGGCTTCGTCGATGTCGGCGGCGCACAGCGCCATGTCCGCGCAGTTCTCGCGGTAGAACACCAGGGGGAAGGTTTCGCGGTCCTTGAGGCCCAGCAGGACCAGGGCGGTGAGGCGCTGCGGATCGACCTTGACGGCGCTGACGTCGCAGCCTTCGCGCTCCAGCGATTCCAGCAGGAAGCGCCCCATGTGATCGTCGCCGACCCGGCTCAGCATCGCCGACTTGAGGCCCAGGCGCGCGGTGCCGAAGGCGATGTTCGCCGACGAGCCGCCCAGGTACTTGGCAAAGCTGGCGACGTCTTCCAGCCGCGCCCCGACCTGCTGCGCATAGAGGTCGACGCCCAGGCGTCCGAGGCAAATCAGATCCAATTGACGCCCACTGGCAAAACGAGTCTGGCCCATGCTGGCTCCTGTTATTTTTATCAGCCTGCGCTCGCCGCCGTTACCGGCCGCCGAGCACTCTTGGTGGATGCAGACTAAAACGTCTCCGGGCCTCAATCAATATTTTTTCTATATATTTTTTACATGGAATATATTTTCCATTAAACTTTTTCAAGCCTGAGCCAGACGCCCTGCATCGTTTCAGCAAAGCCCCGGCCGGCACCGGCCCGAAGATTTTATCGGGCCCCACCCTGTAGACTGCCGGCAGCCCACCTATTGTCAGGGGACGGCTCCCCAGCCAGCCCATCAGTACACGCCAGAAGGATTTTCTATGTCCCGCACCGATCAGCCGGCCCTGGCCGAGAGCACGCCCGAGAGCGACCTCGTCAGCCCCCCGATCAATGCCGAGCGCCTGCTGCAACTGATCACCGAGGAATACGAGAGCCTGCCCCGCCAGCTCAAGCGCATTGCCAGCTACATGAGCCAGCAGAGCGACCGGATCATGGTCGACCGCATCAGCGACATCGCCCGGGAATGCGAGGTCCATCCTTCGGCCATCGTGCGCTTTTCCCAGCGTTTCGGCTTCAGCGGCTTCAGTGAAATGCAGGCGCTGTTTCGCGAGGCCTACACCCACAAGGCCATGCCGGTGCAGAACTACCAGCAGCGCATCCGCAGCATGATCGCCAACAAGTCGCAGAAGGCCAGCGGCGGCGATCTGGCTCGGGAATGCATCAACGCCACGCTCTCGGGAATCGAGCGCCTGGGCCTGGAGCTGGACGACGCGGCCTTCGAGCAGGCCGTGGAACTGGTGGTCAATGCCGACAACATCTACGTGGTGGGGGTGCGCCGCTCCTTCGCCGTGGCCGACTACCTGGTGTACAACCTGCAGCACACCAACAAGCGCATTCACCTGGTGTCGGGCCTGGGCGGCAGCTACCGCGAGCAGATGCGCAGCATCCGCCCCAACGACCTGGTGATCGCCATCAGCTTCACCCCCTACGCCAAGGAAACCCAGCACTGCCTGCGCATTGCCCAGCACAACCAGGCCCAGACCCTGATCATCACCGACAGCACCCTGTCGCCCCTGGCCAAGCGCGCCAACAGCGTGCTGCTGGTCAACGAAGGCAGCTCGTTCGCCTTCCGCTCACTGAGCGCCACCCTGTGCCTGTGCCAGGCGCTGTTCATCGCCGTGGCCTATCGCCTGGAACTGAAGATGGACGAGATTCACGAACAGGCCGGCTTCGACGACTAACCCGGAGCCGGCCCATGGCTGTGGGCCTGCAGGGCATCGGGCACGCCCCGGCGTTGCAGGCCACCCTGCTCGACCCAGTCCAGGGTCTGGCGGTACGCCCGCTGCAGCAGCGCTTCGGTCTGGTTGAAGTCGAACACCGATACCCCCAGCGGGCACAGCGGGTCGACCACATGGATCGCCACCCGCGGCGCATAGAGTTCGATGTCGCGCACCAGCTGGCGCATGCTCAACAGGTTCAAGGTGTGCAGGGCCAGGGCTAGCATCCCCGCCGGCGGCGCCGGGCAGGCGCAGCCGAAACCGGTGGGCAGGACAATCACCCGAGTGGCCCCCAGGCCCACCGCGGCGGCAATCGGCGTATTGCTCGCGACCCCGCCATCCACCAGCAGCTTGTCGCCGATGCGCACCCAGGGAAACACCAGGGGAATCGCCGCGCTGGCCAGCAGCGCCTGCTCGGTGTCGCCACTGGACAGCACTTCCTGGGCCCCCGTCAGCAGGTTGGTGGTGACGATATGCAGCGGCAATCGACTGTCTTCGATAAGCGCCACCGGCAACGCCCGACGCACCAGCCGGGACAGGGCCGTGGACGGCAGCAGGCAGCCGCGATGGCGTAGCAGGCCCATCAGACTGTCGAGCCAGGAAAACGGAAACACATCGCCCTTGCGCAAGCCACGCCAAAAATCCGCCAGCTCGGCCACGCCCCGGGCATCGGGCCGCGCGGCGAAGTAGGCGCCATTGATGGCGCCCACCGAGGCCCCCACCACCAGATCGAACTCCAGCCCCCGCTCCACCAGGGCTTGCAGCATGCCGACCTGGACCGCCCCGAGGCTGCCGCCTCCGGAAAGCACCAGCGCGGTTTTTTCCTGACTCATGGCCGACCTCCCGCGCCGTTGTCGGCGCTCCAGAAGCTCAGCATAGCCACCCGTCAACCAGCGGCAGCAACCGCACCAGCGGCTCTACTCGTAGATCTTGCCAAGGTTCATGGCCTTCTCCGTTGATTCAGGGCACCGCCTGCAAAGCCAGGCCCTTGCGCAGCAGCTCCTTGCGCAGGATCGGCCGAGCCAGGCAATGCACGCCGTCCCGGGCGCTGCACTCTAGCAGCCGCTCAAGCTTGCGGGCACTGCCCGGGCTACCGGTCAGCAGGTAGCTTTTGCCCTCGCTGAGGCTGATCAGGTTCAGCAGCCAGTCATCGCCCCACTGCCCCAGCACCTGCTCGATCAGGTGGCGCTGGCGCGCCAGCAGGCCCTCGCCCTGCCACAGCGTCAACTGGGCAAAGCGCCGCGGCAGGTTGCTGGACGCTTCGAGCACCTTCAAATCCTTGAGCAGGGCCTGGGGCAACTGCGCTTCGATCTGCTGCTGGCACTGCTGGAAATACGCCTCGGGCCACTGCGGCCCCAGGCCAGCATGGGCGGCCAGGGCGGCATAGGCCTGGCGGTCGGCCGTGGTCCAGCTGCGGCCGCTGAAGTTAAGGGTGTTGTCGAGGATGCCCGCCGCCAGCAATTGCGCGCTGTCGTGGCTGATCCGCGGCAGCAGGCCGGAATCGCGCCAGCGCTCATAGACCTGGGTGCAGGCGGCGCCGATCGGACGGATATCCGCGTATTTGCCCAGGCGCTCGTCCCAGAACGCCTCGAACCCCGGGTGATGGTCGATGACTTCGATCACCCGCGCGAGATCCACCAACGGGTCCAGGTGCAGGTGATTGGAAATGTCCACCAGGACGAACTGATCGGCGCCCTCGGGGACGTGGCGGTCCAGGCCCTTGAGGCTGTCCCTGAAGCCTTGGGGAATGCTCTCGTTCAGCGGCGCGCTGCTCAGGGCCCGGGCCGGGCGGCCGCTGAGGTTGAGCAATTCGGCGTAGGCGATGCAGCCGGCGTAGGCGTCGATATCCAGATAGGCCGCGCCGGCGGTGACAATGATCATGACGTCCGTGTAATCCACAAAGGCCCGAGGCCGGGGCGTCGAGGGTGCCCGAGCCACATGACAGGCACATGACAGCCCCGGCTCAGTGCTCTTGCGCTTGGCCTTGCGCTTGCCGCGCCTCGGCCACCAGCAGCGCCGCCAACCGTGATCCGCTGAAACGGATCTGCGCCAGGCTCAGGGCCGCGTAGCCGATGATCACCGCCGCCGGCCGACGCGCCCTCTGGCAATGCTCGGCCAGCCCCTGCAGCAGCAGGCCCTGCTCTGCGGCGCGCTGGCGAAAGCCCGCCTCGTCGCTGCCCGGCGGCAACTCCAGCAGCAGATGCAGCCCGGCCTGCTGGCCACTGATGCGGTAACAGCCGGGCGCCTCCCGAGCGAGAATCGCCAGCAGCAGGTCGCGGCGCTCCTGATAGGCCTGACGCGCCGCCCGCAGGTTGCGCAGGAAGGCGCCGCTGGCGATGTAGTCGGCCAGGGCCAGTTGCTCGATCACCCCGACGGAGCGTCCGGTGCTCTGCAGGGTCGCCAGCAAGCGCGGGCGCAGGGCCTCCGGCAGCAGCATGAAGCCTACCCGCAAGCCGGCGAACAGGGTCTTGTTGAAGCTGCCGCAGTAGATCACCCGGTCGTCCCGGTCCAGGGACTTGAGAGCCGCCAGGGGCGCACCCTGGTAGTTGAATTCGCTGTCGTAGTCGTCCTCCACCACCCAGGCCTGGCTGTGCCGCGCCCAGTCCAGCAGGGCCAGGCGCCGCGACACCGGCAGGGTCATGCCCAGGGGCGCCTGGTGGGCCGGGGTCACGTAGACCATGCGCGCATCGCGGTGCTCTTGCAGGCGCTCGGTGTCGATGCCCTCGTCCTCCAGCGGGATCGGCACCAGGCGCGCCCCGGCCAGGGCGAACAGGTCCCTGGCCGAGAGGTAGCCGGGGTCTTCCAGGCACACCTTGTCACCCGGGCGCAGCAGGCTGCGGGCCAGCAGATCGAGGCCATGGCGGATGCCGGTGGTGATCATCACTTGCCCGGCATGGCAGGCGATGCCCCGGTGCTGCCCCAGGTACTCGGCGATCTGCTGACGCAGCGCCGGCAGGCCGCCGGGGTCGGCATCACACAGCGACTGCGCCGAGGCACTGCCCAGGGCCCGAGTCAACGAGCGGGTCCAGCGCTGCAGGGGAAACAGCGCCGGGTCGGCCAGCCGCGCCACGAACGGCTGGCCAGCGCGCACGCCGAGCGGCGGGCATGACGGTTCAAGGTCAGCGGCGGCGCACGGCGCCGCAGCCGCTGCCGGGGCGCTCAGGTAGAGGTCCGGCACCACCGCGCAGACCCGGGTCCCGGAACCACTGGCACGGCTCACGTAGCCTTCGCTGCGCAGGCGGTCGAAGACCACTTCCAGGGTGCCCCGGGACAGGCCCCAGCGCTGGGCCAGGGTGCGCGTGGAGGGCAAGCGGCAGCCGGCCGGCAGGCGTTTTTCCAGGATCGCCTGGCGCAACGCGCCGTAGGCGCTGTCCTGCTTGCCCAGGGTTTCATCCAGGGACGGCAAGGGCAGGTCGAGGGGCACGGGGTGCTTTCCACGGCTCATAGTGGTCCAGTCGAATGGGCTCTAAATGGTGCTCGGCATTAAACCATAAAGACCTTAATTTCAGCGCCGTACCCACTTGCCCAGAGCCCGCCATGCCGCCGGTTACCGACGCCCCGCCCCACTCCCTCGCTGTTGCACGCCCCCTCGCCCCCTGGCTCTGGACCCTGTTGCTGCTGGTGGTGGTCTGCCTGCCGCGGATCAGCATCGACCTGTACCTGCCGGCGCTGCCAGCCATGGCCGACCAGTTGCGGGCCAGCGATGCGCAACTGCAACTGACCCTGAGCCTGTACATGCTCGGCTACGCCCTGTCGATGCTGCTGGGCGGGCCGCTGTGCGACCGCTATGGCCGGCGCCCGGTGCTGCTGGCGGGCACCGCGCTGTTCCTCCTGGCCAGCCTGGCCTGCATGCTCGCCACCCGCGTCGAAGTGCTGTTGGCCGCGCGCCTGCTGCAGGCGTTGGGCGGTTGCTGCGGCACCCTGATCGGCCGGGTCATGGTCCGCGACCGTTACGCACCCGAGGAGCAGCCGCGCCTGCTCGGGCTGCTGTCCATGGGCATCGCCCTGTCACCGATGCTGGCGCCGCCGCTGGGCAGCCTGATCGACCACCTGCTGGGCTGGCGCGGGCTGTTCCTGTGCCTGAGCCTGGTGGCCGCGGCGGCCTGGCTGCTGATGTACAAACGGCTTGCCGAAACCCGCCCGGCGCAACTCGCCCCGATGCCTGGCAAACACCTGCCGGGCCTGTACCTGCGGCTGCTGAGCGAGCGCTATTTCATGCGCTATTCCCTGGCCATCGGCTGCCTGTACTGCACCTATTTCCCTTTCATCCTGCAATCCCCGGCGCTGTTGCAGCGCCAGCTGGGGCTGTCGCCCACGGCCTACGCCCTGGTCTTCGCCGCCACCGTGGCCGGCTACCTGCTGGGGTCGCGGCTGTTCCAGCGCCTGGGGGCCCGCCACGGCGCCGACCGCCTGATCACCCGGGCCTGCCTGCTGAATCTGGCGGGCGCCGGCCTGTTGCTGCTGACTCGCAGCCTGTGGCCCGACAGTCTGTGGGCGATCGTTGTGCCGATGCTGGCGCTGATGTTCTCGGTGGGCCTGGCGATACCCGCCTGCCAGTTGGCGATCCTGCAACCCTATGCGGCAGTGGCGGGCACCGCCTCGGGGCTGTTCTTCTTCATCCAGATGGCCCTGACCGCCGGCTGCGGCTTGCTCGCCAGCCTGCTGGCGGACCACCCGGCCGGCTCGCTGCAGGCCCTGACCGGCCTGTCCAGCCTCGCCCTGAGCCTGGTCTGGTGGTGCCTGCGACCACGGCGCCAGCAGGGTCTGGGCAAGGCCGATTCAATGCCGCTACATTAGCCGCGCCGTTCCCACCCGTTGTGCCGTTCAAGACAAGGAAATACGTGATGAAGCTTATTGGAATGCTCGATTCTCCCTATGTGCGCCGCGTTGCCATCAGCCTCAAGAGCCTGGGCCTGCCCTTCGAGCATCACTCGGTCTCGGTGTTCAGCACCTTTGAGCAGTTCAAGGCCATCAACCCGGTGGTCAAGGCACCAAGCCTGGTCTGCGACGGGGGTGAAGTGCTGATGGATTCGAGCTTGATCCTCGACTACCTGGAAACCCTGGCCGGCCCGCAACGAAGCCTGATGCCCGCGGCCCTGCCGGAGCGTTTACATGAGTTGCGGCTGATCGGCCTGGCCCTGGCGGCCTGTGAGAAATCGGTACAGATCGTCTACGAAAGAAAACTGCGTCCGGCGGAAAAACAGCACGGCCCCTGGCTGGAGCGGATCGGCGGCCAATTGCAGGCCGCCTATGCCGAGTTGGAGCGCGAGTTGCAAAAACAGCCGCTGCCCCGGGATGGCACCCTGAGCCAGGCCGGCATCAGCCTGGCGGTGGCCTGGAGTTTCAGTCAGATGATGGTGACCGACCAGTTCAGCCCCGAGCAGTTCCCCGCGGTGCGCGGTTTTGCCGAATACGCCGAACAGTTGCCAGTGTTCCTCGACACCCCCGCCACCTGACCTCCACATCGCCCTCGCCGTAGGAGCCGGCTTGCCGGCGAACAGGCCCGTGAGCCTTGCGGCGCCCTTGAGGCCGCCTTCGCTGGCAAGCCAGCTCCTACGCCAGTCCAACCGATCCTCGTGGGGATCTGTCAGGCCGGTTCGGGTTGTTTTTTCACCGCGGCGGTGGCGAAACGCCGGGCCAGGAACGGGGTGATGTCCAGCGGCAGGGCTTCCTCGTTCACCAGTTTGTCCAGCAGCACGCCGGTGATCGCCGAGGTCAGGATGCCGGTACGGAAGTGGCCGCAGGCGTTGAGGTAGCCCTCGACCCCGTCCATCGGCCCAAGAATCGGCAGTTCATCCGGCGAGCCCGGGCGCAGGCCGGCCCAGCAGCGCTTGAGGTTGACCTGGGCCAGCTCGGGAATGCAGCGCACCGCCCCCTGCACCAGACCGTTGATTTCCGGGTAGGTGGTGCTGACGTCGAAACCCTTGTCCTCGGTGGTGCTGCCAATCAGGATCTCGCCGTTGTCCTTCTGCGCCATGTAGCAATCGCTGGTGGTCAGGCAGCCATTGAGCAGTTTGGGCATGCGCTCGGTGAGGAGGATCTGGCCCTTCACCGGCTTCACCGGAATCTCCACCCCGGTGGCCTGCAGGCTCAGCTCCGCCGCCCAGGCACCGGCGGCGTTGATCAGGGTTGCGCAATGGAACAGCCCGGCCTCGGCGGTCTGCACCCCGCTGACCCGGTTGCCGTGGTGCAGGACACCGGTGACGTTGGTGTTGAAGTACACATCCACGCCGTTCTGCCGTGCACCTTCGGTGTAGGCATCGGTCAGGCGGAACGGGTTGACCTGGTGATCGCAGAGAAACTCCAGGGCACCCCGGGCTTCATGGCTGACATTGGGTTCCGCGGCGCGCAGGGCCGCCTGGTCGAGCCAGCGCACCTGGTCGGACAGGTGCGGGATGCAGCCGACAATGTGTTCGGCGTACAGCCGGTCTTCATCGTCATAGATGACGAACTTGAGCCCGGTCTGTTCGAACTTGAAGTCCATGCCATGCAGGCCGATCAGTTCGCGGTGCAGGCGCGGGTAGATCTCGTTGGACTGCAGGGCGAAGTCGAAGAACGACTGCGGCAGGATATGCGGGGTGCTGGAGTCCACCACCACCGCCGAGCCCTGGGCTTCGCGCTTGCGGTTGGCCGACATCATGCGAAAGAAGATCACCCCGCAGCCCAGGCCCACCGATTCGCCGATGGCCCACAGGCCGCCGGCCGAGGCACGACTGGCGTTGCCCGGACGCTTGGCGTCGATCAGCGCCACCTTGAGGTTCTTGCGCTTGGACAGCTGGTAGGCGCAGGACGCCCCGATCACGCCGCCACCGGCGATCACCACGTCGTAGTACTTACTCATGTTCGGGGACCTCCTGGTCGGGTGCGGCAAAGGCGGAAAACGGAATCGGGTCCAGCGGGAAGCGCGGGCGAATCCAGCCCACATCCTTGCGTCCGGTGGCCTGGCGCAGGCGGTCGCTGCAATAGCCGACGCACATCCGCCCCTGGCAGTCGCCCATGCTCACGCGAGTGCGCATTTTCAGGCTGGCCATGTCCTGCACCCCCTGGGCCAGGGCGCGCTCGATATCGTTGCGGGTGGTGTGTTCGCAACGGCAGATCACCGTGTCGCCCTTGGGCAGTTCTATCTGCCCGGTGCCACGCGCGGTATAGCGGTCCACCGCGCCGCGAAAGCGCAGGATCGAGGCCAGCTTGCGCTCGTAGCCCTGGCGCCGCTGCAGGGCCGCCTCGTTGCTCAGGACATTGCGCTGCATGAGGATCGACAGCGCGGCGATGCGGCCGGTGAGCATCGCTGCTTCTCCGCCGCGGATTCCGCCCATGTCGCCCGCCAGATGGATGTGCGGCTCGCTGCTCTGCTGCCAGACATTGGCGGTGGCCCGCAGGTAGCCGTCGTCGCTGAAGCCGTGGTCCAGGCCCATCTGCTGGCTCAGCTGGGTGCGCGGAATGAAGCCGTAGCCCACCGCCAGGGTCTGGGCCGCGACGCGCTGGGCCTTGGACATGTCCGGCTGCCAGTCGCTGGAGTACGGCGCCACGGTGACCACGCTCAGGGCGCCCTGGCCCTGGGCCTCCACCACGCCCCAGCCATAACGCAGGCTGATGCTGTGGAGCTTGAGGTAGGCCAGCATGCTCAGGCCGTCGAGGAACAGTTGCGGCTTGTTCAGCAGGGCCAGGCTCTGCTTGGCGATCTTGCTCAGGGCGCTGGCTTCAAAGACCCCGGCCACCCGCACGCCCGAGGCATGCAGCTGGCAGGCCACCAGTGGCAGCAGCGGCCCGGTGCCGGCAATCACTACCGGCCCCTGGGGCTTGACCACCCCGCTCTTGATCTGCAATTGCAGGCCGCCCAGCAACTTGACCCCCGGCAGGGTCCAACCGGGAAACGGCACGCTGCGCTCATGGCAACCGGCGGCCAGGAGCAGTTGCGAGTAGTCCACCTGCTGCACCTGCTCGTCGGCGTCCAGCAGCATCAGGCTGTGATGGCCTTCGGCGCCGATCACCCGGCTGTTGAGGCGCACGTCGATCATTTGTTCGTGGTCGGAAAAATCACCGTGCAGCCTGGCCAGCATTTCGCAGTAGCGCGGCCCCAGGTAATCCAGTTGCACGCCATCGCGCAGCGGCCCGCGATAGACCACGCCGCCCAGGCGTGAGGCTTCTTCGATCAGGGTGCTGCGCACCCCGTGCTCGGCCAGTTCGATGGCCGCTGCCATGCCGGCCGGGCCGCCGCCGACAATCAGGGGATTGAGGCTCATAGGCTGGGCTCCGCTTCAGTGATGCGGTTGCTCAGGGTCTGCACCTGCATCCCCGGCTTGACCAGGGTCTGGCAGGCGCGGCGCTTGTGACGGCCGTCGATCTGCACCAGGCAGCAATGGCACACGCCCATGCCGCAGTAGGCACCGACCAGTTGCCCGTGATCATTGCGCGCCACTTGGCGCAGGCCGGTGGCCTGGATCACGCTGAGGACCGTTTCACCCAGGGCGGCAGTGACCGGCTGGCCATTGAGGCTGATGGTCATGTCCGCATGCTGCAGCGGCTGAATATCAAAATTGCGGTCTATCTGACGCATTGCGGTTCATCCGTGAGAAGTGAGTGGAGTTGCCGGCATCCTGCCGCGCAGAGTCCTGGCGCGAGGACGTGGCAACACCGCGGTTCCGATAACGCTGTCAGAACCGAGCGCGGGCCAATCTAGTACTTTTGTCCGACAGGAATATTGATCTGGGCCAAGCAAAGGGTTGCGCCCCGCCCTGACACACAGCCCTGGCGCGCCCCAGAACCGGGACGCCGGGCACAAAAAAGTGCCGGTGTCAATTCTTTCGCGCAAATCAAGAAGGACTTGAAACCGTATATGGGACAGTAGGTTAGCTCCTTTCGGGGCCGCTTAGAAGAAGAGCGGCGTTGTCGGCTAGGAGCGACATAGGAGCGTTGGGAGAGAAAGCCGCATCGCACTGTGTAGTGCTGGATTGCCGAGGAACGGCGGGCCTGTCGCATCATCATAGCCCAACAGGCTCGGCGGCATCCAGAATGAAGAACGCGCAGCCTGGGCTGCGCGTTCGATGGATGCCGTTGAATAGCATGCGGTGCAATCATGGCGGCTTCGGTGGTGTGCTGCGGGTCGCCGTGCCCTTCCTGAATCCTCGATCCCCCGCCATGAACGCTTCCAGCATATGCGGGATCAGCGTCGCCGCATCAACGGCCTCGCCATACGCCTGCGCGTGTAGCGCGGCGTAGCGGTCGAGGTCGACTTTCAAGCTGGTCGGGCAAACGAAAGTCAGCTTGGTGCTCTCGGTCTTCGGCAGCGGGCCGAGCCGCAGCTTCTTGGTCGTGCTCATCGTGAAGTCCCCCGGTTGAAGAACAGCGGCTGGTACGGCCGCAGCACCAGATCCCGGTTGACGATGATGCGAACCGGCAGGCCCGGCCGTTGCGTTAAGGTCGGCTGGATGTTGAGGTTGCGCCGGGTCATCTCCTGGCCGACCTGATTGATGCTGTCCTGCGCGCTGTCGCGCCCAGCGATGATGACGCGATCACCATCCTGCCGGTTCTCCGGCGCGGCCAGCTCGGCACCGACGCCCAGCAGCGTGGTGAGTGCCGCACCGGCAAAGATGCGGCCCCAGTGGTAGTCCACATCGTCCTCCAGCCCGGCATAGCCGGCTGGGTCGGTGCCGGCCAGGTTGTCGAGCGTGAGCGAAGACGTGTCCGGCAGGATGATCCGGTTCCAGACGACTTGAACGCGGCTCTGCCCGTAGCTGACCTGGCTGTTGTATTTGCCCAGGATGCGCGAACCCTGCGGAATCAGCAGGAAGCGCCCGGTGGCTGTGTCATAGACCGGCTCCGTCACCGTGGCGATCACGTCGCCGGGCAAGTCCGACTTGATGCCCGTCACCAAGGCACCTGCGACCACTGTTCCGGCCATAACCTGATACGGCGAAATTGGCAGAGTCAGATTGCCGGAATTACGGGTTTCAGTGGGGCCAGCTTTCATGAAAGCCTCTTTCTGGTCTTGCCGGTTTTGCACCGCTGTCGGGTCAGCAGGTTGGGCCGCCGTGGAGGCCGGCCCGGCCGCCAGCGGGTCAAACGCCGCATTGGCGGCGAAGCCCGGCGCAGCGGCCACCTGTGTCTGCGCTACCGGCGCCGCATTCTGCCCACCCGAGCGGAAGAACACGGACGAGGCCGCGGCCGCCTCGGCTTCTTTTCGCAGGGCATCGTTCGGGTCGTGACCGGGGGCCGCGTAGGCAGCCGTCGCCGGTTGCTGCGACTTCACGATAGCCGGGCCAAGATCGCCCGGCAGCGGTGGCCCTAGTTCGGGAACGGCAGGCAGCAACGCCGGCGGCAGCTTGGAATAGTCCGTCGGCAGCGCATCCAGTCCTTCCGACTTTGACACGCGATCGACGTTGTAAAGCTCGGTCTGCTCGCCTGTGCTGCGTCGATGAGGTTGCAGCGACCACATCAGCGCGCCGAGCACGGCGACCGCTAGGACGCCGGCAAGGATGGCCAGCGAGCGCCGGTTCAGGCGTGTGACTGGACGCGGCTGGGCGCGCAGCGCCACTGCCTCCGGCGCCACCTTGTCCGCCTGCGGCGCGGCAAGGTCGGGAGTGTCATCCTGGCTCATGGTCAGTTCCTCCGTGCAACACCATCGGTGCGCTCGATCCGCACCACGTCGCCGCCATCGCCGCCCAGCCGCAGTTCGGCCGCGCCGAACAGGCGATCCACGACGTAGTACGGCGAGCGAAAACGGTAGTTCACCAGTTGCCCGTCGCCCTGCGCGCCGATGACAAACAGCGGCGGCAGCTCGCCCTGGGCGATGCCCGGCGGGAACTGGATATAGACCTTCTCTCCATCATCGAAGGCGCGCAGAGGCTTCCACGGCGGGTTGCTGCCCGATACCGCGTAGCGGAAGCGGATCTTGTCCAGCGACAGGCCCGTATCGACAGGCGTTGTTGCCTGCGCTGCCTGCGCCTGGCGCTGCAACGCGAGCATTCGGTCTTTCGGATAGTCCCAGGACACCGACGCCATCCATGCCCTCTCGGTCGAGGTCAGCTCCAGCAGGTAGGTGCGCCGACTGGTGGTGATGACGAGATTGGTTTTCAGACCGGAGCGGATAGGCTTGACCAGCACATTGACGCGCAGATCGGCCCCGCCGCCGCTGGACGTGTCGCCCACGATCCAGCGCACGGTATCGCCGGCGGCGACCGTTACCAGTTCCTCGCCCGGTTGAAGCGAAACCACCGTCACGCGCCCCGGCGACGCATAGACCTGATAAAGCGCGCCATCGGTGAACGGCCACACCTGAATCGCGTTGACGTAGCCCTCACGGGTAGGCGCGATACGCGCTTCTGCATTGGCACGGGAAACGCGCACCTTTTCGTCGGCCGGCTCCGGCGCAACGGGGGCCTCATCGAGTTCCGGCAGGGGCTTCAACTGCGCCGGCAGCGCCAGCGGTTCAGGGACGGCGACGACTTCGACGGGCTTGGGCGGTTCGGGCAACGGCTGGGCCAGCACCGTCTCGTCGAGCGAGATGGATGGCGGCGGCTTCCCCTGCGAGGCGCAGCCCGCGAGGGCCAGCAGCGTCAAAGGAACAACGTAAAGGCGGAAACGAAGTTTCATGGTTTGGCTCCTTCGGAAGAATCCAGTTCGCGGCTCCATGACAGGCCGTTGACGTAGATACCCAATGGGTTCTTGAGCAGGCGCTGTTCAGTACGCGGGGTTTGCAGGACGGTCGAAAGCACGGCGTTCCAGCGTTCGGTGCCGGCGGGCGCACCGTTGACATAGCGCTGCTCTGTCCAGCGCACGTTGAAAGACGTGTCGCTCGCGCGAACCACGCTGGTGATTTGCACCGTTACCGATTCCTTGCCGATGCGGGCGAATGGGTCATTGGTGCGGGCGTAGTCGTTGAGCACCGCCGCGCCCTTGTCGGTGGTGTAGTCGTAGGCATCGAGCCAGTTCTGCCGCACCACGATGGGGTCGATGGACAGCGAGCGAACCAGCGTCACGAAGCGCGCCAGGTGGTGCGCGATCTGCGCGTCGCCGGGCCGGTACGGCGTGGCGGCCTCTCCCACGGCGCGCACCTGCCCGGCTTGATCGACCTCGATGACATAGGGCGTCACGATGGACTGCGCCGAGCGCCACACCAGGCCGCCGGCCATCAACAGCGCGAGCACTAGGCAGCCGAAGGCCATCAGGCGCCAATTCTTCGCCTGCACGCGGGCGGAGCCGATACGGTCGTCCCACACCTGGGCGGCGGCTTGATACGGGGTGGCAGGCTGCGGCGTATCGGCGTAGCGCACCTGCGGTCGTTTGAATCGCATGGGTGTTCTCCTTGAAGGTTAGGTATCGGAATCCCGCAGGCTCGGGCCTTGCCCGGAGCCGCCGCCGTCGCCGCCGCGCAGCGTGTGGGCGGCAGTGGTCGCGGCATGGGTAGCCTGCTGGCGGCGGTGCATCCGCTTGGCCCAGGCCGGTTGCTCTTGCTTCTGCGAGCCTGCGGTGCCGTCTGCGGTCTGGCCGGGGCCAGCACCGTCGCTGCCGGCTTCTGTGCCGTTCCAGCCAGCGCGGAAGGAGTCGGCCACCTTCTGCCCAACAGCGGAAGCACCAGAGGTGACGCTGCGGCCTGCGGCTTGTGCGCCAGTCTTGGCGACATTGCCGAGGCCAGCCGCCGCGCCCTTGGCACCGCCGCCGGCCGCAGCGGAACCGGCCTGGAACGCCGATCGGGCACTGCCGGCCGCCGAAGTCGCGGCACGCGCACCGGCACCGGCCAGCTTTGCGGCCGCCGGGGCCATTCGTGCCCCGGCCATGACGGCGCCGCCCACGCCCGTTACGGCGGCGCCGATGGCAACGCCGGTGCCGACAGCCCCGACCGCAGCACCAGCCATCGCGCCCGCACCAAGCTGTGGCGCACCGGACACCAGGCCGGTGGCGATACCGGGGCCGAAAATGCCCAGCGCCAGCAGCGCGAGCGAGGCCAGCATCACGACCAGCGCGTGGTCGATGGATGGTTCGTCGGGATGCACCTGGAACTCGGCGAACAGGCCTGAACCGATGCCGACGATGACGGCCAGCACCAAGACCTTGATGCCTGACGACACCACGTTGCCTAGCACCTTTTCCGCGAGGAACGAGGTCTTGTTCCAGAGTGCAAACGGGATCAAGACGAAGCCGGCGAGCGTAGTCAGTTTGAACTCGATCAGCGTGATGAAAAGCTGTACGGCCAGCACGAAGAAGCAGAGGATCACCACCAGCCAGGCGATGAACAGAACCACGATAGGGTCGATGTTCACGAACACCTCGGGGAACCCAGCCATGTCCCCGATCTGTTCCAGAATCGGCGCGGCTGCGTCGATGCCGGTCTTCGCCAGCCGGCCCGGCTGAAGGAAGTTCTCCATCGTGATGGCCGAGCCGGTAGCGGTAATTCCCAAGCCGGCGAACGAGCGGAACACGATGCTCGCCAGCCAGTTGAAGTTGCCGATGATGTAGGCGAACGCGCCGACACAGAGCACCTTGCGCAGCAGCTTGGCGATC
Organism: Pseudomonas saponiphila; assembly: GCF_900105185.1. NCBI lineage: Bacteria > Pseudomonadati > Pseudomonadota > Gammaproteobacteria > Pseudomonadales > Pseudomonadaceae > Pseudomonas > Pseudomonas saponiphila. The sequence continues at coordinate 3,611,867 of NZ_FNTJ01000001.1, forward strand.
ACGTCGTCGCCCTGGCCGGTGGCGTGGCTCATGGCCCAATACAGGCCAGCGATCGTCATGTCGATGACGATGAGCGTGGCGGTGAGAAATGCCACTTCGCCCTGCAATAAGCCGAAGCCCGAGTCGATGTAGCGCGAGAACGTATCGAGGAAACGGTCGATGATGGTCACGTCGTTCATGGCGAATCCTCGGGCGGAGTGAGCGGAACGGCGCCCTCTGGCAATTCATCTGCGGGCGTATCGAAGCTCGGCGGAATCGGCGGGAGTTCAGCCAGCGAGTTGTATTCATCCGGCCCGGTATGGCCGGCGAAGAAGCGCCGCCGGAAGGCTTCAGCGGCGGCGCGGCAGGCATCCTCGCCCACGGCCTGCCGGTCGGCCGCGCATTGCCCGCGCAACGCCTTGAGCCGCACCGGATCTGCGGCCAGGGCGTCGGCCAGGTTCTCGGCCGGCTGCTGGCCGCACGCGGTCAGCAGCACGGCCATCAGGACGGAAGCGCATCGCATGGCCGCCTCCGGTCAGTTGTTATAGAAGTTGACGGACTGCGGCGTGTACGGCGTGCCGGTGCCCAGAAAGCGCCGCCGCACTTCGCGGGCGCGCTCCATAGCCGCCGCTTGCCGCGCCAGTTCCAGTGAAGCGGCCCGGTCTTGCGTGATCTGGAGCTGCTGCGCCTGGATCGACTGCTTGGCCTGCAAAGCCAGGAGCTGGTTCGTCGCCTGCATCGCTTGCAGCGCGCCGGTGGCCGACTGGCTCTGGCTCACGAGATCGGCCAGCGCGCTTTCGTCTTGGGCGAGGTTCTGCGACACCTGCGCCTGCATCCGCATCGCGGTGTGCAAGCCGTTCAAGGTGTTCTGCCAGCGTTCGCGGGCGTCCTGTGCCATGCGGTCGCCGCTGATGGTGGCGGCGTACTGTTCCGGGTACAGGCGGGCGAACGTGGCATCCATGCTCTGCACGTCGTAGGCCAAGCCGCGCGCCTCGGCGATCAGGCGCTCGGTGGTGGCGAGCGTCGAGCGCAGGCGGTTGACGATGTTGAAGTCGAGATTTGCCAGGTTCCTGGCCTGGTTCATCAACATCTGCGCCTCGTTCTGAAGCTGGTTGATCTGGTTGTTGATCTGTTCCAGCGTGCGCACGGCGGTCAGCGTGTTCTGCACGAAGTTGGACGGGTCGAACACCGTCAGCGCGGATGCGGGCTGCACGGCCAGCAGCGATACCGACAGCACGGCAGCGAGTGAGACAGAGAGCAAACGGGGCTTGGTCTTCATGGTGAAACCTCCAGCGGTTGAGAAGCGAGAAAGGAAGCTGCCGCCGGAGCGGACGGCAGCAGGTCGGCGGCCCAGCCGAGGCCGCGATGGCGCAGCCACGCGCCGGCGAAGCCGGGAGCGCCGGCCTGCGTCAGCACGCGGTCAATATCGCGTTGGTCTTGAGGGGTGGATGCGCCCGCGAATGCGAGCGCGACAGGCCCCAGGTCGAGGTCGAACAGGCGATTGCCGAGGCGCGACTGGTAGTAGTAATCGCGCTTGGGCTGTGCGGTCGCCACGATCTCAATCTGGCGGCTGTTCAAGCCGAAGCCTTCGTAGATCGTGCGAATCTGCGGCTCGGTGGCCTGCGGGTTAGGTAAGAAGATCCTGCTCGCGCAGCTTTCGATGATGGCTGGCGCGATGGTCGAGTCCTTGATGTCGGCCAGCGACTGCGTGGCAAAGATGACGCTGACGTTCTTTTTTCTGAGCGTCTTGAGCCATTGCCGGATGCGGGCCGCGAAGGACGGCTCATCGAGGAACAGCCACGCTTCATCGAGGATCAGCAGCGTGGGCGCGCCGTCAAAACGTTCGTCGAAGCGGGCGAACAGGTAGCGCAGCACTGCTTGCACGGCGGCGGGGCTGTGCATCAGTTCTTCCATCTCAAAGCCCTGCACGTCGGCCATGCCCAGCCGGTCGTGGTCAGCGTCCAGCAGCTTGCCGTGGGCGCCGCCCAACACATAGGGCGCGAGCGCTTGGCGCAGCGCGTTGGACTGCAATAACACCGACAAGCCGGTCATGGTGCGCTGCTCCACTGGCGCACCGGCAAGGCTTCGCAGCGCCGACCAAATGGCAGCCTTCTCGTCCGGGCCGACCGTCACGCCTTCGTGCAGCAGCCGGCCCTCCACCCATTCGGCGGCCCAGGTGCGGTAGCCCTCGTGGGCTATTCGCGCGAGTGGCTGGAAGGCGATGCCGCCATCGGCACCGAGGTCGTAGTGCTCACCGCCAAGGCCGAGGATGGTGGCGCGCATCGAGCGCCCCATGTCGAAGGCGAAGATCCGCGAGCCGAAGTAGCGCCGGAACTGCATGGCCAATATGGCGAGCAGCACCGACTTGCCCATGCCGGTCGGCCCGGCGACAAGGGTGTGCCCCACGTCGCCGATGTGCGTCACCAGCCGGAACGGCGTCGCGCCATCGGTGCGGGTGACGATCAGCGGCGGGCCATCGAGGTGTTCGTTCTTCTCCGGCCCAGCCCATACCGCTGACATCGGCATCATGTGCGCCAGGTTCAGCGTCGAAACGATGGGCTGACGCACGTTCGCGTATGCGTTGCCGGGGACGGACGACAGCCAGGCATCGACTGCGTTGAGGGTTTCGGGGATGGTCACGAAACCCCGGCCCTGGATGACGCGCTCCACCATGCGCAGCTTCTCGTCGGCCACGGCCGGGTCGGCGTCGAGCACCGTCACCGTGGCGGTGAGGTAGCCGAAGGCGACTTGATCGCTGCCCAGCTCCTGCAAGGCGGCATCGGCGTCGGCGGCCTTGTTGCTGGCATCGGTATCGACCAGCGGGCTTTCCTGCTGAAAGATCGTTTCGCGCAGCAGCGCGATGACGTTCTTGCGCTTGGCGAACCATTGGCGCCGCAAGCGCCCCAATTCCCGTTCCGCCTCGGCTTTGTCCAGGCACAGGAAGCGCGTACTCCAGCGATACGCAAAGCCCAGGCGGTTGAGGTCGTCCAAGATCCCCGGCCAGGTCGAGGTCGGGAAGCCTCGTACCGACACCACGCGCAGGTGCTGATCGCCCAGCATGGGCGCCAGGCCGCCGACCAGCGCGGCATCGGCCAGCAGTGCGTCGATATGGAACGGCACGTCGGGCACGCCGACGCGATAGCGCCGCGTGGAGACTGTGGCATGCAGGTAGGTCAGCGTCTGGCTATCGTCCAGCCAGGCAATCTCCGGCATCACACCATCGAGCAGGTCGAACACGCGATCGGTCTCTGCCACGAAGGAATCAAGCCGACCACGCCAGTCCACACCCTCAGTGGGCCGGTTCTCGTACAGCATCCCAGCCGCACGGGCGCGAGACTCTTGCGGCGGTAGGTGTTGCAACGTGAAGTGATAGACGCTCTCGAAATGGCCATCCGACTCCTCGAACGCCGCGCGTCGCTCCTCATCCACCAGCCAGGACAGTGGTTCGGGAAAGGAGGATTGCGGATAGCTCGATGCCCGCATCCGCTCGGCCTCGATATAGAAGGCCCAGCCAGACCCGGTACGGCGAAGCGCGTTGTTCTGCCGCGCCGACGTGGCAATCAGCTCGCCCTGTGTCGCACTGTCCAAGTCGGGGCCGCGAAACTGGAACGTGCGTTGAAACGAACCATCTTTGTTCAGCACAACGCCCGGCGCGACCAGCCCGGCCCAGGGCAGCCAGTCGGCAAGCAAGGCCGGGCGCTGACGATATTCGGCAAGGTTCAGCATGGCGTCCTCCCCTCACACGTCCAGAAGCGGGCGGTGTTTGATATGCCGCGCGAAGACCTGCATGAACTGCGGATCGACGCGCGCACCCCATACGGCCAGCGAGTGGCCGACGATCCAGAGCACCACGCCGGGAATCCACAGTTGCAGGCCCAGCCCGACGGCGGCGGCTAGCGTGCCGTTGGCAATCGCCACGGTGCGCGGCGCACCGCCCAGCAGGATCGGCTCGGTCAGCGAGCGATGCAGCGGCACTTCAAAGCCCGGAAGATCGGTGGCCTTACTCATACGACGGCCCCTCCGGAGAAGCTGAAGAACGACAGGAAGAACGAGGACGCGGCGAACGCGATGGACAGGCCGAACACGATCTGGATCAGCTTGCGAAAGCCGCCGCTGGTATCACCGAACGCCAGCGCAAGCCCCGTCGAGATGATGATGATCACCGCCACGATCCGGGCGACTGGCCCTTGGATGGATTCGAGGATGGAGGTCAGCGGCCCTTCCCACGGCATCGAGGAACCGGCGGCCTGCGCCGTGCCCGCCAGCAACAGCATCAGCGCGGCCAGCAGCAGCCCTTGCCCTGCGGGACGGGCCAGGTGGCGCAGCCGCGCCATGCTGGACAGGCGAGAAATAGGATTTACGGAAAGACGGAAAGCATCAACGTGCGTCATGGCAGTTCTCCAGGTTGGTCAGGGGTCGAGGAAGGCGCAGCGGCAGCGGCTGCAAGAGGAACCGGCGGCAGCTCGGGAAACGGCGTTTCCAGCGCATCTGTCAGGCGATAGCCCGCACCGTCGAAGCCGACGACACGGGAGATGGTTTCGACGTGACGTTTGCGGCCACGGCCTGCGATGTGAATCACCACGTTGACCGCCTCGGCGATCAGGGCGCGGGGCGGATTCACTGCCACTTCGAGGATCAGTTGCTCCAGACGCAGCAGTGCGCCCAAGGCGGAGCCGGCATGGATGGTGGCAATGCCGCCGGGGTGGCCGGTGCCCCAGACCTTCACCAAGTCCAGGGCTTCGCCGCCACGCACTTCGCCGACGATCACGCGGTCAGGCCGCAGGCGCATCGTGGCCCGCACCAGCTCGGTCATTGTGACGACGCCGGCGCGGGTGCGCAGCGGCACATGGTCGCGGGCCGCGCATTGCAGCTCGATGGTGTCTTCGAGCACCAGCACGCGGTCGCCTGTGGCGGCGATCTCGGCCAGCAGCGCGTTCGCCAGCGTGGTCTTGCCGGTGCTGGTGCCGCCGGCGATCAGGATGTTCTGCCGCTCGCGCACGGCGCGGCGCAGGAACTCGGCCTGCCCGGCGGTCAGGATGCCGTCGGCCACGTAGCGATCCAGGCCGATGATGCTCACGGCCCGCTTGCGTAGCGCGAAGGCTGGCCCCGGGGCGGCCGGAGGCAGGATGCCCTCGAAACGCTCGCCGGTTTCCGGCAACTCGGCGGTCAAGAGCGGCTGGCCGCGATGCACCTCCGCGCCGACATGCGCGGCGACCAGGCGGATGATGCGTTCACCATCGGCCTCGGGCATCTCCACGCCCAGCGGCGAGCGACCCGACGACAGCCGATCCACCCACAGGGTGCGATCGGGGTTGAGCATGATTTCCACAACATCCGGATCTTCGAGCGCAGCGGCGATCAGCGGCCCCATCGCCGTGCGCAGCATCTGGATGCGGCGATCCTGGGACGCCGCGGCGGATGAGCGAGATTCAGGCGGAATCTGCGGAACGGCACTCATGACGCACGCTCTGCAGCTCGCTCATCGGCGGACGCCATCGCTGCTGCGTCATCCATCCGCATCGGATCGGGGTGCAGTTCCTCCACCACGTCGCGCACCAGACTGCGGCCACGCAGCAGGTGGCGACCCAACTGCTCGACGAACTGCTCGAAGCGCGCTTTGCCCTGGGCGCGGGCCGCGTCCTTGTGGGCTTCTGGCACCGGCGTGCTGATGGTCAAGAAATAGCGGATGAACAGCGCCAGCGTTTCGATCTGGATGTTCTGGTCGCGCTCCATGCGTTCGGTCTGCCGCGACAGTCGATCCAGCCGCTTGGCAATGGCGGCCTCACGCTGGTCGCCCGCATCGGGTGACAGCCAGGACGCCAAGGCCGCTGCGACGATGGAGGACTTGGACACGCCTTTCTTGGCGGCAAGTTCATCCAGGCGCTTGGCGTGCTCGGGCTGGATGAAAAGATTGAGGCGGTATTGGCTCATAGGTCGATTCCGTCGTTGGGGTCGAGAGAAGCCAGCCGGGCCGTGCGCTGCATGGCCGGGTCGAGCTGGCCGGGAAGCGGGAGCGCCAGGTCGTCGTCATCGAGCAGCTCCAGGTCGTTCGCACACGCGTCCAACTCGGGCTCGTAGGCGACGGTTTCGGAGAGTTCGAGCTGGCGGCGCGGGCCGCCGTCATCGGTGCCGCCCGGACCATCGGCGGATACCGAGGTCGGCGCCGTAGGTACGGCCGGGATCGCCAAGCCGCTCCAGTCGTCGGGGCGGGCTGGCGGCGCGTCGGCGTACCTCCCGACTGCGAGCACGGGCGGTGGCAGGACGCGATCCTTGAAATTGGCGTCGACGTAGTAACGCAGCTTCTTCGCGCGGATCGGGGCAACGCTGGACACCATGACTACGGCGTCCTCAGGTGGAAGCTGCATCACCTCGCCGGGCGTCAGCAGCGGACGTGCAGTTTCCTGACGCGACACCATCAGGTGCCCCAGCCACGGAGCGAGGCGGTGGCCCGCGTAGTTGCGCTGCGCGCGAAGCTCGGTGGCGGTGCCGAGGGTTTCGGAAATCCTTTTCGCCGTCCTTTCGTCGTTGGTGGCGAAAGTCACCCGGACATGGCAGTTGTCGAGGATGGAATGGTTCTGCCCATACGCCTTGTCGATCTGGTTCAGGCTTTGAGCGATGAGAAAGCTGCGGATGCCGTAGCCGGCCATGAAGGCAAGCGCGGACTCGAAAAAATCGAGGCGACCCAGCGCCGGAAACTCGTCCAGCATCAGCAGCAGCTTGTGCCGGCGCGCGATGCCATCGCTGCCGTCGAGCGATTCGGTCAGCCGCCGCCCGATCTGGTTCAAGATGAGCCGGATCAGCGGCTTGGTGCGGCTTATGTCGGAGGGCGGCACCACCAGATAGAGCGATACCGGGTGCTCGGCGGAAATCAGGTCGGCGATGCGCCAATCGCAGCGCGATGTGACTTCGGCCACGGTCGGGTCGCGGTACAGGCCGAGAAACGACATGGCGGTGGAGAGCACGCCCGATCGCTCGTTGTCCGACTTGTTGAGCACTTCGCGGGCAGCGGATGCGACAACCGGGTGAGGCGCATCGCCCAGGTGCTTCGTCGTCATCATCCGGTGCAGCGTCAGCTCGAACGGACACGCCGGGTCGCTGAGGAAGTTGGCGACGCCGCGCAGCGTCTTGTCCTCGCCTGCGTACAGAACATGCAAGATTGCACCGACCAGTAGCGCGTGGCTGGTCTTCTCCCAATGATTGCGCTTCTCTAACGCACCTTCAGGGTCAACCAGAATGTCGGCGATGTTCTGCACGTCGCGCACTTCATGTGCGCCGCGCCGGACTTCAAGCAGCGGGTTGTAGGCGGCCGACTGCCTATCGGTGGGGTTGAAAAGCAGGCAGTGCGAAAAGCGCGAACGCCAGCCCGCCGTGATCTTCCAGTTCTCTCCCTTAATGTCGTGAATGACGGCGGACGCCGGCCACGAAAGCAACGTAGGCACCACCAAGCCCACGCCCTTGCCCGAGCGCGTGGGTGCGAAGCTCAGGACATGTTCCGGCCCCTCATGTCGGAGGTATTGGTCGTCGTGTTGGCCGAGGAAGACGCCCGCCGGGAGGGTCAGTCCAGCTTTGCGGATGTCGACGGCATCGGCCCAGCGTGCCGAACCATAAGTCGTAACCAGCCGCGACTGCCGAGAACGCCATACCGACATGGCGATGGCGACGAGTAAAGCGAACAAACCGCTACCACCCGCAATCGCACCGCCTGTGTCGAAGACGTGCGGCGCGTAGGCATCAAAGAAGAACCACCATTCGAACAAGCGCCACGGGTGATAAACCGGTACACCTAGAAGATCGAACCAGGGCGATCCGAGGCGTACTTGATAGCCAAGGGTCGCTGCTGTCCATTGTGTGGCGCCCCAGACGCCGGCGATCACGATGCCGATTACCACAGCGATCTGGCCGAACAGAACGTTCGTCCCTTGCATGACCTGTCCTCCGATTTCTCCTGCGCTGGTGTCTCATTGAAAGCGTTGCACAGGGGGTGTCGCAGGCGTCAGGATCGGTTCTGGGCTAGTGCCGGTCAAAGACCGTTCGCAGCACAATGGTCGAGGGAAAAGAAAGAATGAGCGCGGTGGCGAGTCAAAGAAAAGCGCCGCAAGCGAAAGCGCACTGCGGCGCATACAGAGTTCCAAGCAAGTTACCCAAAAAAAGCCGTCAATGGGCCTTGCTTCCACTCATAGGCAATATTTAGATATCATGAAAAACGATGATATTTAAGATTGGAATAAAAATGAAAAATATCAAGAGTATGGATCTCAACTTGCTCAAGGCGCTGGACGCATTGTTAGACGAACGCAATGTGACACGGGCGGCGGCCCGTCTGGGACTAACCCAGCCGGCCTTGAGTGGCATGCTGACGCGGTTGCGCGAGAGCTTCGGTGGCCCGCTTTTCGCGCGCTCGCAGCGGGGTATCGTTCCAACGCAGCGGGCGCTGGATCTAGGGATGCCTGTCAAGCAGGTGCTCGCCGAAATCGACGCGCTGCTCCAGCCACCTTCCTTCAATCCGGCCACCGCACAACTGACCTTCTCCATCGCCGCGACGGACTATGCGCTGCGTGCCGTTGCTGTCCCATTTCTATCGGCACTTAAACGGCACGCACCGCGTGTACGAGTCTCATTAGTGCCAGTCGAGAGCGGGCAGCTACAGAACCAGCTTGAGCGCGGTCAGATCGATTTAGCCCTCCTGACGCCAGAGATCACTCCGCCAAATCTGCATGCCCGAGAGCTGTTCAAGGAACACTATGTGTGTGTCCTGCGGGAAGACCATCCTGCGGCTATGGGGCGCAAGCTGACCGTTAAACAGTTCTGTGCTCTCGACCATGCGCTTGTTTCCTACGATGGTGGAGGTTTCCGCGGCGTCACCGACGATGCGCTAGAACAGTTGGGCAAACGACGCAGCGTCACACTGTCGGTCAAGAGCTTTCTGATCTTGCCAGACATCCTGCGTGCCAGTGACATGGTTGCGATCTTGCCGAGCCGCTTGGTCGCCGGTATGGACAAGCTGGCTATCTCCCTGCCGCCGGTGAAGATACCGGGGTTCACCAAGACGGCTGCTTGGCACGAACGCACCCATCACGATCCAGCACATCGCTGGATACGAGCACTGCTGTTCACTTCCTGTGCTAACAACAAGTAGGCAAGATCGCTCCTATCGTCATGCTCAGCACAACTCTACCTCGCACTACAAATAAGCAATCAGTCGGCTCAATTGGAGACGCGCCCTTTCGTAGCGCCGCTGCGAGATAGCCTAGTCGGTGGATGGCAGAACCTAGGCCTTGATATCATATTTTATGATATCAAAAATAGAAACTTAGGATTTCACTTATTGCAGATGGAGGCTCATGATTTGCTCCATGACCACTTGAATGACGCAGCCACCCCTGTTGCGTCATCGACATTTTGTGAAGGAGCTTCGATATGAGCAAGCAACAGAACGCCATCCTCTGGCCCGAAGGCTACACGCCGGGCTTTACTGAGAATTTCGCCTCCAATGAGATCATCGCCGCCGGCTTGAGCGCGGCCGACGTATGGCCTCTACTCGTCACACCATCGCTGTGGCCAAGCTACTACGCCAACTCGGCTAACGTGTGCTTTCATGACGGCAAAGGCCCGGTACTGGCCGACGGCGATCGGTTTTACTTCGAGACCTTCGGCTTCCCGGTAGAGGGGCAGTGCAACGAATACGTGCCACCTGCGGATGGGCAACCCGGCCGCGTGGCCTGGCACGGCTGGTCCGGCGAGGAAGGCACAGATACGCGCCTGGATGTGCATCACGCCTGGCTGGTTGAGAACCTGGACGGCAGGCGCGTGCGCATCCTCACGCAGGAAACTCAGAAGGGCAAACCGGCCGAGGAGCTGCACAACGCCAAACCCAACCCGATGATCAACGGCCATCAGGACTGGCTCGACAGCTTGGTCGAGGCAGCGCGCAAAGCCAAGCAGGCGTAGTGGTCTCCGGCCGCTTGATCCCAAGCGTCTGAACGGAGAAAACCATGATGAGAACTCCCCTCAGGATTCTGCTGGTCCTGACTTCGCAGGCAACGATGGGCGACGAACTGCTCAACCGCGAATGGTTCCGCAGTCGGACCGAAGCGAAGGTGCTGATCGAACGTTGGCGACAGTTCTACAACGAGCAGCGGCCGCATAGCGCGCATGCTTACAAACCGCCGGCGACGATCCGGCGCAACTGGATCCAATCCGATAGCATCCCCTCCGAACTCACTGCCTGACTGGCTACAAAGTTCGTACTCAGGTCACCTTGGCGCAGGCACTGAAGGTGGAGCCACCCGGAATGGGTGCTCCCACCGCCTTACGCGCACTGGCTCGAACTCTCCCGAGGCGCCGGCAAGCTCGTCACATAGCGACTAGAGAGAGGAGGTGACCGTACGAGTTCCCAGCGCCCGATCCACTCTGGGAGCTGGGTCGCCTAGCGACTACGCTACCAATGGAGCTAGCGATCAACTCGATAACTTGAGCGTGATAACGCCCAGGATGATCAACGCCACGCCAAGGTATCGCATCAGGGAGGTTGGGTCGCCATAGAAATGAATTCCGACTAAGAAAGTTCCCGCCGCTCCGATACCCGTCCACACCGCATAAGCAGTCCCAATCGGTATCTGACGCTGAGCAAGCCATAGGAAGGCGCCGCTAATTGTCATGAAAGAGACGGCTACTGCGACCCCACTCCAACGCGATGTTGGCTCTTGCGCCATTTTCAGCCCGACCGGCCATCCGATTTCAAACAATCCAGCCAAAACAAGATAGATCCAACCCATTGCGATTCTCCTTCAAATTTTTCATATCCGGCATACATACTCCGGCATGACCACCAGCTTAGAACTTCGGCGGCTCTTTAGGCGTGGTGTGGGGCACATCGCCATCTTCGTAAAAGCGCTTTCGCGTAGCCTCGGCAACCCGGTTACATAGTTGGTCGCCCAGCATTGGTCGATCCAACTTGCATTGCTTGCGCAACTCTTTCAGACGCTCAGGATTGAGCGCTAATTCATCGACTGTCGGAAGGTTGGCTTTATCTGGTTTCCCAGATGGGCTGCAGGCTGCCAATGTCGAGGAAAGCAATATGAGAGCAATCTTCTTCATGGTTAATTTTCTTTGGGAGATTGTGTGATGGTTTACCGCCGACCTTTGGCATCTGGAGATTTGATCGAATGAACGCGTTCCATGAAGCGAGTCAGCATTTCTGACGGCTCGCTGGCCGGCCGTAGTAGATAGGTCGTGAGCATTGGCGAACGTCCAGTCAGCGGCCGTGCGACCACCCCCTGTTCCCTGCTGGCTGTGATATGCGCGCCTCCTGTGAGGCCTAGTGCAAGTCCCGCCGAAACCAGGACCATCATTAGATCGCTGGAAGTCACGCGTTCGGCAATCAGTGGCTCTATGTCCACGCGACGTAGCACCCGTTCAACTTGCCGAGCATGGCCCTCACACGCCACCGCGTCGCAGAGCACCAGCGGATACCGCAACAGCTCTTCTAGGGGAATCTGTTTGTGGGATAGCAAGGGGTGCCGTGCGGGCACAGCTACCATCAGAGGGTCACTCCACACCGGCACGGCGATGATGCCTTCGCCGACTTCATCCGATTGAGCGAAGCCGAGATCGTACAGTTCGCCACACAATCCCTTGATTTGCTGTGCCAAAGGCACCTCGAAGAAGCGAACTTCCACTTCCGGCTCTTCCTGCCGGCAGAGCGCCAACAACGCAGGCAGGCGCGATGGCGTGATTCCATCAGACAATGCAATACGGAGCTGGCAATGAAAGCCATTGGCTGCGGCGTTCACACTGTCGCGCGCCTGCTGCAAAGCTGCGAAGACACGCGGCACGCTCTCAAAGAAGAGCCTGCCCGCACGAGTCAAGCGGGTGCTCCGAGTGGTTCTCGCAAATAGCGCTACGCCCAACTCTTCCTCAAGTTCCTTGATGGCGCGCGACAGCGGCGATGTCTCTATGTGGAGGCGCTCTGCGGCTCGGGCAAAGTGCAGCTCCTCTGCCACCGCCAGAAAGTAGCGCAGGTGTCGAATTTCCATGTTCGCATTCCTCATCACTCAGGCCTCACCACCTTCGCCTTGCGTCACGCTATTTAGCTAGCCTTCGCAAGCTGCTCCAGCATGTTTCTGCGATCAAACAGGAGAGCCGGATAATGCTTTTGCCAGGACGCCCCATTGCATGGCTGTCTCGGCCCGCGTGCGGATCAGCGAAGCCTGCGCTGACAGCACCCCGGCCTCAGCCTCGGCCACCACCGTGGCGTCCACTTGTCCCGCCTCGAACAGACGTCGGCTGCGATCGAGCTGACGCTCCGCGACTGCGACACCCTCGGCCTGATGCTCCAGTGCTGCGTGCTGCGTATGCCAACCGAGATATGCGTTCTCTACGTCCTGCAAAGCACTCAACAAAGTGCGCTCGAACTCCGCACGGGCAGCTCGGCTGCGCGCCTCTCCGGTCTCGATGCCGGCACGGATCGCGCCACCATCGAAGATCGGCAACGACACCCCGGCCCCAAGTGAAAAAATGTTTCCAGTGATGCGGGTTCCCACACTCTCTACGCGCTGCCGTCCGCCGCTCAGGTCCAACACCAGCCTGGGGAAGCGTTCGCCTTCGGCTGCGTTCCAGCGCGCGGTTTCGGCGGCGAACTTCGCTTCGGCGGCGCGCACGTCGGGCCGCTCACTCAGCAGGTCCGCAGGTATGCGTGTCGGTGTCCAGTCCGGGACGGCGAGCGACGCAAGAGTTGGGGAAGCTGCAGGCGCTCCGGGCGTTTGTCCCACTAGTACATCGAGTGCATGCGTCGCCTCGCCGCGCGCACGCCGCAGTTGCTCTTGCTCCACGCGCAGTGCGACGACGCCGGCGCGGGTACGCTCGATGTCGAAGCCGGTAGCTTGTCCGGCCTCGAACTTCCGTTGCATCAGCAAGACGAGTCGTTCTGCGGATGCCAGCCGCGCCGCGGCTAGCGCTTCGAGCTCACTGGCTTGGCGCTGCTGCACAGCCGCCGACACTGTTTCAAACGCGACCTGCCACCGCGTGGCAACCCACGCTTGTTCGGCTGCCACCGCATCCAGGCGCGCACCTTCTGCTGCCTGCGAAAGCCGTCCCGACAGGTCTGCCTCCCACGATGCGGACAACGTGGCGCGGCCATCATTGCCGATTGCAACGTTCTCTGAATAGTCGCGTCCTCGAGTTGCCTGCGTGCCCGCGGACAACGAGGGGAGCAGGGAGGCCCGTGCTCGCCGCGTGGCGGCCGATGCCTCGTCCACGCGCGCTCGCGCAATCGTCAGTTCGGTATTGCGCTCCAGCGCCGCCCGGACCAAGGCATTGAGGTGCGGATCGCCGTAGGCCGTCCACCAATCGACGGGAAGAGTACGGCGGGACGATTTGTCCAAGATGCCTTCACCTCCCTCTTCATTTGAGAAATGGGCCGGTACATCCAGGCGAGGTGGATCGGCAGAGTGCGGGGCATGGCTGCAGGCCGCAAGAAGCAGTAGCGGAGAAATCATGGCAATGAGGCGATAGCGTTCAAGAATTTGAGACATGGCAGCTCCTTGCGTTCCGAAAAAGTCTTGACGGACTGTTGTATGGCTTCTACTATACCGTCTGGACTGTATATGACTCAAGCTTTTTTGGAGCACGACCATGCCGCCCCGCGCGAAAACAAAGTTGCCCCCCCCGTCCACTGCCCATAGCAGCGCCGATGCGCAGCCCGGCCTCCAGCAAGGAGCCCAGCGAACTCGCGACCGCATCCTGCAGGCCGCCCGCGAACTGGTGCTGGAGGAAGGTGCCAGTCGCTTGACACTGGACGCCGTCGTTGTGCGGGCCGGGTTGAGCAAAGGGGCGTTTCTCTATCACTTCAAGACCAAACGCGATTTGTTCGTGACACTGATCGACGAGATGATCCGGGCGTTCGACGCGGTACAAGCCAATCACGAGCGCAGGTTTGCCGGAGATCCGGACTCCTGGCTGTCGAGCCAGGTGGAAGCGATGCCCGACGACGAGATGCAGAAGATGGGCGCAGCGCTGCTCGCGGCAGCTGCGGAAGATCCAATACTTCTCGACCCACTGCGCGAGTGGTACCGCGTGCAGTACGAACGCGTGCGTCGATCCCCGCGTGGCACCGAGACCGCGGCACTCATCATGCTGGCATTGGATGGCGCCCTGTTCGCCGATCTTCTGGGTTTGCCAATACTCGCACCCGCAGAGCGGCGGCATTTCTTTCGGGCGCTCCAGGATCTCGCCTCGGGCCATCTCGAACTTGTCCCGGCAAAAGGACGCACATGAGTCGCGTCCGTAGCGGTGTCATGACCGCGTGCGCACCGCGCTCCTTGGCGGTTGCTTGCACACTATCCATTTCGACTCTGCTCTCAGGGTGCGGAAACTCGCAATCCACCGTATCCGAGCCTCCGCGCGCAGTGAAGCTCGCCGCCGCGCAGTCGGATCTCCCGCATAGCTCTCGCATCGAATTGACTGGCTCGGCGCGAGCAACCGAGCGCAGCATCCTAGGATTTGAAACAGGAGGACGGATCGCCAAGTTGAACGTCGACGTGGGTGAACGGTTCTCCCGCGGCCAAGTCCTGGCAGAACTTGATGCGCAACCTGACCGGCTTCGCGTGACACAAGCGCAAGCATCCCTGGCGGCCGCCGAAGCCGGCCTGATGGATCGACGTGTACAGACAGATCAACAGCGCCGGTTGCTCGAAAGCGAAGTCATCTCCCCTGCTGCGTTCGAGAGCGCGAAGGCGCAGCTAGCGGTCGCAGAGGGTCAAGCGCGCACTGCCAAGGCGGCGCTTGGCCTGGCCGAACGAGCACAACGTGGCACGATGATCGTCGCTCCTTTCGATGGTGTCGTGGCGGAAAAGCTGGCTTTGGCGTTCACCGACATTGCTGCTGGTGCGCCGGTATTTCAGGTCGACGGCGTGCGCAGTGGCACTGAGATCATCGCGAACGCGTCTACTACACAGGCACCTCACATAGATGTCGGCCAACGCGCAGAACTGAGCTGGAGCGGAGCCGAACAACCAATCCGAGCGGTGGTACGTCGTGTCGGTCTGCGCGCCGAAAATGGCTCGCTCCTACCCGTGGTGCTAGTGCCTGAAGATAACGCGCAAGCGCGCGCACTTCGGCCAGGTATTCCCGTACAGGTCGTGCTCGACGCACCTGCGGCAACCTCCAAGACCTCTCGGCCCGAGACTGTATCCATACCTTATGCCTCGCTGGTGCTCGGCACGAAGCCGGGCGAGGCTTCCGTCTTCGTCTACACCCCTGAAGATAAGAAGGTGCACCGTCGCGCGGTGCGCTTCACGCCGGTACAGGAAGGAGACAGCGCGCGCGTCCTCGCTGGACTCAAGCCCGGCGAGACGGTGGTTGCCGCCGGAGGAGGATGGCTCACCGATGGACAGCCAGTGACACCACTGGAAGCCACCACTCAATTGACCAAGCGCTAACGCGATCCACCAGGTTACTTCATCATGAAGATCACCGAGATGGCGCTGCGCGCCAGTCGACTTACCTACTTTGTAGCGCTCATCATTTTCGTCGCCGGCATCGCGACCTTCCTGAATTTTCCTTCTCAGGAGGAGCCGACTGTCACGGTCCGCGATGCGATGGTCACGGCGTTGAACCCGGGGCTGCCCGCCGAACGCGTTGAGCAACTCATTGCCCGGCCGATCGAGGAGCGCTTGCGCGAACTGGCAGAGGTCAAGCGCGTGACGAGCACCGTGCGCGCAGGCAGCGCCATGATCCAGGTCACGATCTGGGACCGCTACACCGACTTGGCACCGATCTGGCAGCGCGTCCGGGCCAAGGTCGCCGATTCGAAGGATGCCTTACCACAGAGCACGATGGGGCCTTTCGTCGACGAAGACTTCGGCCGCGTCGCGGTTGCCTCGATTGCGGTCACTGCACCAGGTTACTCCATGAGCGAGATGCGCGTCGCGCTCAAGCAGATGCGCGACCGCCTGTACACCGTGCCTGGTATTGAGCGCATCACTTTCTACGGCCTGCAGGAAGAGCGCGTCTATCTCGAATTCGATCGGCCTAGGCTCGCGCGATTGGAGCTGACACCACAGGGGGTGATCGACCAACTCGTCAAACAGAACGTCGTCGCTTCGGGTGGACAAATTGTTGTCGGCGGCATCAATGCAACCTTGGCGGTCAGTGGCGAAGTGCGTGACGCTCCCTCCCTGCGAGCAATGCCGATCGCGCTGCCACGACCGCAAAGTAGTACGGCGCCCGTGCCGACGATCGCATTGGGTGAACTGGCGCAGGTGAGTGTGCGGCCAGCCGATCCGCCGGAATCTGCTGCCATCTACAAAGGCCAGCCCGCTGTCGTCATGGCGGTTTCGATGGCCTCCGGTCAGAACGTGGAGCAGTTCGGAAAAGCGCTCAAAGCACGGGTTGCAGACCAGGAGAAGCTGCTGCCGGCGGGTTTCGATCTGTCATACGTCACTTTCCAGGCCGATGTCGTCAAGCACGAGATGGGCAAAATGAACCACGTCATGATGGAGACGATCATCGTCGTCCTCGGTGTCGTCGTGCTATTTCTCGGTTGGCGCACCGGGATCATCGTGGGCATGATCGTGCCGTTGACGATCCTCAGTGCACTCATCGTCATGCGCGCGATGAACATCGAGCTTCAGAACGTCTCGATGGGCGCCATCATCATTGCGCTCGGCTTGTTGGTGGACAACGGCATTGTGATTGCCGAAGACATCGAACGCCGCCTGGCCGGTGGCGAAGATCGTAAGCATGCCTGCCTCGAGGCGGGCCGCACGCTCGCCATTCCGCTGCTCACGTCCTCGCTCGTGATCGTGATCGTGTTCTCGCCGTTCTTTTTTGGCCAGAACGCCACGAGCGAGTATCTGCACAATCTCGTGGTCGTGCTGGCACTGACGTTGTTCGCTTCGTGGCTGCTGTGCCTGACTGTCACGCCCCTATTGTGCTACCACTTCGCCAAACCCCATCACAAGCAGGAGCAGGGCGACGCCTATGACACCCGCTTCTACCGTGGCTACCGGCGCGTACTGGAGTGGGTGCTCCACCATAAGGCGGTCTATGTAGCGTCGATGATCGCGGCGCTTGCCATTGCGCTGTATGGCTTCACCACCCTGCCGTACGATTTCATGCCCAAGTCCGACCGGCTTCAGTTCCAGATTCCGGTGCAGCTCGCCCCCGGTACCGACTCGCGCGAAACGCTCGCCCGCGTGAAGCAGATCAGTGGTTGGCTGGGCGACACGAACATCAATCCAGAAGTCTCCGATCACATCGGCTACGTCGCCGATGGTGGCCCGCGCTTCATCCTTAGCCTGAATCCACCACTGCCGGCATCGAACATCGCGTACTTCGTTGTCACATTGAAGCCGAAGAGCGACATCGACGCCGTCCTCGCCCGCACCCGCAGCTACTTTGCGCAAGCACATGGCGACGTGCGCGCCGAGCCCAAGCGTTTCTCGCTCGGTGCGACCGAGTCAGGGACTGCCATTTATCGCGTCAGCGGTCCGGATGAGGAGGTATTGTTGGGGGCCGCGTCCAAAATCGAAGCAGCGCTGCGCAAGCTGCCCGGCACCATCAACGTCAAGAACGATTGGGATACGCGCGTTGGCCGCATCGACGTACGGGTCGACCAGGACCGCGCGCGTCGGGCGGGCGTGACGACTGAAGACATCGCTGGCGGGCTGGATGTCCGCTACAGCGGCAGATCGATCTCGGTTATTCGCGACGGTGACACCTCCGTCCCGATCGTCCTGCGCAGTATCGTAAGCGAGCGTCGCAGCACGGCAGACGTAGGCGCGACGCTCATCTATCCCACCAACGGCGGTCCAGCGGTGACGCTGGCTCAGGTCGCAGACGTATCGCTCGCGAGCGAGCCCTCGGTCATCCAACGGCGCAATCTCATCCGCACGATCACCGTGCAAGGACAGAACACCTCTTACACCGCCCAGGAGATCATCAACCGCCTGGCGCCTAGCGTCGCTGCCCTGGACCTGCCCGCGGGCTACTCGGTTGAACTTGGCGGCGAGATCGAGGAAGCCGCCGAATCGAACGCCGCGCTGTCGACCTACATGCCCCTCGCATTTCTGGCGATGCTGATGCTGTTCGTATGGCAGTTCAATTCTTTCCGCAAGCTCGGTGTGATCCTCGCGACGATCCCTTTCACGCTTATCGGCGTGGTATTGGCTCTGAAGCTGACCGGCACACCTTTCAGCTTCATGGCGACCTTCGGCGTACTGGCCCTGTTCGGGATCATTGTCAACAACGCCGTGCTCTTGCTGGAACGCATCGACCAGGGGCTAGCGGAAGGCCTGCCACGCCATGAAGCCTTGGTTGGGGCCGCGATACAACGGCTTCGTCCAATCGTGATGACCAAGGTCACCTGCATTTCGGGACTGGTGCCACTCATGCTCTTCTCCGGACCATTATGGAAAGGGATGGCGATCGCGATGATCGGTGGGCTGGCACTCGGAACGCTGGTGACGTTGGGCTTGATTCCGCTGCTTTACGAAGTCCTGTTTGGAATCAAGCGAATTGGGCCGTGGAACCTGAGTGTCGCCACCGCGCATGGAGATCGCTCATGAGTCTCTTGCGAGCCGCCGCGTGCTGCGCATTCTCAGAATTCGTATGCACCCACGCTTCATGCGTATGTCTCGCTAGGCTTATGCGATTCAGCACCCATCCGCTGATCTGGAAATCCTGGTCGATTGTCATTGCCGCAGGGGTTCTAGGAGCGGGCTATCCACTGGGCCTGCGGGCCATCACGGCGGGCGGTCCGATGCGCTGGGTCGGCCTCTGTGTGGCAGTGACGTGCATGGCGGCCAGCGGCGCACTTTTGTGGTTCGCGCTCAAGCGGATTCCGATCAGCGCGGCCTCTGCAGCCTGGGCAGGAATCGGGCTACTTGGAAACTTGGGCGTCGGCGCCCTCCTACTAGGCGATGTCGCATCGGTAACGCGCTGGTCTGGCACCGCCCTCATCGCAGCAGGCATTGCCTGTCTTAGTTTCGTTTGATCAAGGAGACCCATTATGAAGAGCAAAACTGCATTGATCCGCGGCGGCATCTTTTTTTGCGTAGCAGGCGCGCTCTCTGGATGCGCGACCAACAGCATGACGCGCTCCGGATTTCTCGGCGACTACGAGAAGTTATCGCCGACACGATACGAGAACGTACTGATGTACCGCGCAGCGGGATTCGAGCCCAAGCGTTATGCCGCTGTCGTGGTGGAAGAAGCGCAGATCAAGACCGCCTCGGGTCGCATCGATGGGCTCGATGACGCGCAGCAGCGCGAAGTGCTAGACCATGTGACGAGCGAACTGAAACGCCAGGAAGGCAAAAGTCCCGCCCCCCCAGGTGGCGCGGGACAGGTTCGGGTGCGTGTAGCGGTCACCGAACTGCAGACACCGAATCGGGCAGTCAATGCAATGACGACCCTGCTGGTTGGACCCGTGACGACGGGTGGTGCCAGCCTAGAGTTCGAAGCAGTCGATTTAAGGACGGGACGCCGGGTTGCTGCCGCCAGTTGCTTCGAGCGCGGCAACGTCATTAAAGAGTTCGCCGGTTCGTACACATTGCTGGGTCATGCCAAAGCGGCGATCACGAACTGCATCGAGCGCATCGACAGCGCTTGGCGGGACACGCAGCCATGAGCAACGCTTCACAGGCTTGGCTCCGGCAGGATGCCATGGTCGGCGGTGATCACAAATGGCTGGCGGGTGGCGACTGGACGATAGAGCACTACGCCAGTCTGGCAAAATCCGTGTCCGCCGCCCGCATCAGTCATGCCGAGGGGTACGCCACTCCCTTACTCGACTGGACGCAAGTCCAGAGACTGGACACCGCCGGCGCGGCTCTGCTGGTGGAAATTCTCGGGCCAGACTCGATACTCGACCGGCCGGAGGCAGCTCCAAATCTGTCCTCGGATCGCCTCGCCCTAATGAGAGCGCTGGCCGCCGCTGCTACCGATCAGCAGAAGACGGAGAAAGCAGCGGTGAGCGGGAATCCTCTGCTCCGCGGTCTGGGACGCATAGGCCTGACCTTGGAACAGGGCTGTCGTGCGTGTCTTGGTCTGGCCGGGTTCGTGGGCCAGATCATCGAAACATGGAGCCGTACCGTTCGTCACCCGCGTCGCTGGCGCGCGACCTCGGTGATCGCTCAAATCCAGCGATCAGCGGTGGACGCCATTCCCATCGTGGCGCTACTGAGCTTCATGGTAGGAATGGTGGTGGCGTTCCTGGGAGCAACGGTGCTGGCCAACTTCGGTGCGAGCATCTTCTCGGTGCATCTGGTCGCCTTCTCGTTCATGCGCGAGTTCGGAGTGCTGCTCCCGGCCATATTGATTGCAGGCCGTACCGCAAGCGCGTACACCGCCCAAATCGGTTCGATGAAGGCAAATGAAGAGATCGATGCGCTTCGCTCCAACGCGCTCGACCCCATCGAGTTACTGGTGCTGCCACGCGTGCTGGCGCTTCTTGTGTCCTTGCCACTGCTCACCTTAGTAGGCATCTTGGCTGGCATTGCGGGCGGCGCCACCGTATGCGCACTGAGCTTGGAAATTCCTCCCGCACAGTTCCTTGCCATCGTGCAGGAAAAAATCGAGGTGCGCCATTTTCTTGTCGGAATGAGCAAGTCCCCGCTCTTCGCGGTGATGATCGCCGCTATCGGCTGCCATGAAGGGTTCAAGGTCGCCGGTAGCGCTGAGTCGGTAGGCGACCACACGACGTCTAGTGTCGTGCAATCAATCTTCATGGTGATCCTGATAGACGCCATCGCTGCACTGTTCTTCATGGAGATGGGCTGGTGAGCGCGGTGAAGCAAGACACCGACAACGGTGTGCGACACGCTATTGAAGTGCGCGGCCTGGACAACAGGTTTGGAACCCAGCAGGTCCATCAGGACCTAGACCTGGACGTGCGGCGCGGGGAAATCCTTGGCGTGGTGGGAGGGTCAGGCACCGGGAAATCCGTGCTCTTGCGTAGCGTCGTCGGGCTGCAGAAGCCGCATTCGGGCGTGGTCCGTATCGGGGGGCGCGACCTACTGCGAGCCCAATGGCTTGCGCGCGCGCGTATGGAGCGAAGGTTCGGCATTCTGTTCCAGAAGGGCGCGTTGTATTCATCGCTGACCGTCTTGGAGAACGTCGCTCTTCCTTTGATCGAGCATGTCGGTCTGGCGCGGCCTCTTGCCGAGCGTTTGGCAAGAAGCAAGCTGGGCTTGGTGGGGTTGCCTGCCGGAGCGGGAGACAAGTATCCGGCCTCGTTGTCCGGAGGCATGGTGAAACGAGCAGCACTGGCGAGAGCCTTGGCGCTTGATGCGAACATCCTGTTTCTTGACGAACCCACCGCAGGACTGGATCCAATCGGGGCTGCATCTTTCGACCAATTGATTCTGACCCTGCGCAATGCACTGGGCCTCACGGTGTTTCTGGTAACCCACGACCTCGATACGCTGTACACCATATGCGACCGTGTCGCGGTCCTGGCGAACCAGAAGGTACTCATCAACGACGGCATCGAGGCAGTCGAGCGCTTCAAGCACCCGTGGATACAGGAATACTTTCACGGCCCCCGTGGCCGTGCGGCCGCACAGGCCACTGGTGCTTCCAGCCAAGAGACGCAGCCATGAAACCCCTCCGCATCTGCATCATTCTTCCGTCGCGCACGCATTGGGCTGGGCGCACGCAATATTTAAACTCTGAGAACGAGGTGGTCTGATCATGGAACCACGTGCCCATCATGTATTCATTGGTCTGTTCGTCGTGCTGCTCGGTGCGATTGGTATTGGCTTCGCGCTTTGGCTCAGCGACACACGTTCCGACCACGATTACCAGTATTACCGGATTATGTTCGATGAGCCAGTGACCGGGCTTACGCCCGGCAGCCAGGTTCAGTACAGCGGAATCACGATTGGCGAAGTCGTTGCACTTTCTCTTTCACCGCGAGACCCAAGGCGGGCGATAGCGCGCGTACGCATCAATGCCACCATCCCGGTCCGGCAGGATACCCGCGCTGAATTGGTCATCACGGGAATTACCGGCAACGCGGTGATCGAGTTGAGCGACGGTGGGCCAAACGTGCCATTGCTGGATCGGAGAGAGGACGAGGAACCGTTGATCCTCGCACCACGTTCGGCGATGGCATCCCTGGTCTCCGGTGAGGGGAACAGCATGACGACACTCAACGGCATCTTGCTGCGCACGCAGGAGTTACTGTCGAAGGAGAATTTGGCTCTTGTGCACCGCAGTCTGGTGAATCTTGAACAGACCACGGGCGCGGTCGCTGACCAGAGGGCCGAGATCGCGACGTTAATCAGCAATCTGACCGAAGCAAGCAGAGAATCGACAGCTGCCGTGCGCCAAGCAAATAGCACTCTTCGCGATGCCAACCTGCTACTAAATAACGATGGTAAGCAAATCATGGTGAACACGCGTGATGCAACGGCATCCCTCGAACGCGCCGCTTTCAGGGTTGAGACGCTACTGCAAAACAATCAGGAATCGCTGAACCAGGGCTTGGCCGCCACAGGTCCTGCCATGCACGAACTCCAGCAGGCGCTGGCCAATCTAAACACCGTGCTGCGCCGACTGGATCGCAATCCGGCGCAATACCTGCTCGGTGGAGAGAACATTGAGGAAACCAAGCCGTGAACACTTCCGCCAGGATGATTCCCGTCGCTGCCGTGACTATGACGCTAGTACTCGGCTTGTCCGCGTGCAGTGTGCTTCCCAAAGCAGCTCCAATGGTCACCTACAAATTGCCCGACTATCACATCGCCCAGGCGGAGAGTACGCCGCGCGCCGTTCCGGGACCCGGGGCGCTGCGCGTCTACGCCCCTGAGAGTAGTCGCGTCCTGGATTCGGAGCGGCTGTTCATTGCGCAGCCCGATGGTCGCTTGTCGGCTTGGCAAGGAGTGCGTTGGGCCGACCCCGCACCGGTGCTGCTGCGTGACCGAATCGTCGAAGCCTTCATGCGCGATGGGCGGTCGACTTCCGTGATTACCGATAGCACCCCAATGAGCGCCGATATGGAGTTGCGCAGTACGCTGCGGGCGTTCCAGCTCGAATACCGCGGCACTGAAGCGATCGCCGCGGTTCGGCTCGATGTGCAACTGGTCGATCCGGCCAAACGGACTGCTATTGCCAGTAGACGCTTCGAAGCAATCCAAGCCACAGGCAGCAAGCGAGAGGCCGATGTGGTGAGCGCGTTCGGTGTCGCCACGGATATATTGGCCGGGCAGATCGTTGAATGGGCAGTTCAGGTCGGGGCAGCGCGTTTGCGAGTTGCACCGGAATTGGCAAGCAACCATGCACCCACAGCGTCGTCGATAAGCACAGACTAGTCGTCTTAACGGAGCACAGAAGCTAGGGCCAAAACGCTGCTCGACACCTTAACTCGGTACGACAGCCTACGGCCCCGATCCAATCCCAGGACCTCTTTGCCGTCCAACCTCCCATGACACACCGCCGCCGCGTACAGTCGCGGCGATCTGCTGCCCCAGTCGTGGCTCGATTATCGGCCGCCAAGGCACCAGACTGAATCCCATGCCGTCATCGAGCAGCGCATAGCGACCGCTGGCGAGCATGACCGAGCGCCGGTAGATGCCGGCTACGCGCTGCCCGTCTGTGACGTGCCGATGCTCCAATCCGCTATCGGCGGCAATGTGCTGGGCGGCCTGCGCCAGCTCCCGATTGCGCAGCGTTTCCAGCAGATTCCGGGAGAGAATCAGCCGCTGCCCGCGCCGCTGGGCCAGCCCCTGTTCTTCGAGGAAGTCGGCGCGCTGCTGCAAGGCTTGCCTAGCATCGCCGCCAAAGCCCAGGTCGCCCAGTCCCTTGCCGCCGCCGATCAACTGCTGATCCAGCCAGGTCGCGCCGATGACGCGGGCCTGCCGTTCAATCGGCAGATGCGATTTCAGTTCGACCGCCACGCCGCCCAGCCGCTGCGCGTCGTACTGGCGGCCACGCTCGGCCAAGTCGTCCGGCACCTTCCATAACCCCTCGGCCACGCGCTCCACGATGCCGGCCCGCCGTAGGGCTTCCAGCCGGCGGATATGGGCCGCCACAGCCTCTTGCGGGTCGCGGCCGGGCTTGGCTCGGCCTTGCTCGATCGCCAGGTGGTGATCGGTGCGGTACAGGCCATTGCTCGCCAGCGTGGCGATGTTCTTGTCGGCCGCCCGCACCTCGGCGGAACCGCGTACCTCCACCACCGCGCCGATGGGATAGTTCGCCAGCTCGTCGCGGGCGTCCAACGCGACGTAGTGGGCTTTGCCGTCCAACCCGTCGATGACCAGATAGCCGCGGTCGTGCAGCTCGTCGGCCAGACCCTTAGCAGCCACGCGACCGACGATAGTGCGGCCGTCGTCGCCCGGCTCGAACACCGCCAGCTCGCGAGGCTTGCCGCTCATGGCCCGCTGCATCGTTCGGATGATGTCGCCACGCTCGCCCAGGGCACGCAAGGTCTTCTCCGCGTCCGCATGGACGGCCCAGGTGCCGGGCTGCACCTCGTCGGCCAGGCCCAGGCGCTGCAAGTGTTGCAGGCGGCCGATCAGCAGCAGGCGCTGGCGTTGCAGCCGGGGTTCGTTGAAGCGTTCGATCTGCACCCGGCCATCCTCGCCGGCCTCGCGCTGCAACGTGCGGTCGAGGCTCGTCCACCGCTCTTGCTCCACCTCGCGCTGCAAGGTCTGCTGGATCTCCAGTTCGGTGCGCGGCCCCAGCCATTCCGTCGCCAGCTCGGCGGCGCGATGGCGGAAGCCGTGGGCGATGTAGTCGCCCGCGATGATGAGGTCTTTGCCGGTATCGTCGCGTCCGCGCACGATCAGGTGCGTGTGCGGGTTGTCGGTGTTCCAGTGATCGACCGCCACCCAATCCAGCCGCGTCCCCAGGTCGGCCTCCATCCGGTTCATCAGGTGCCGGGTGTAGGTGCGCAGGTCGTCCAGCTCCGCACTGTCTTCAGGTGAGACGATGAAGCGGAAATGATGTCGGTCGTCCTGGCAGCGTTCCTTGAAGGCATCGAGGTCGGCTTCGTCGGTCTGCGGCCCGTAGGCACGGCCCGGCTCGCCGTTCCGGCCGGCACCGTCGCGCTCGATGTAGCGCAGGTGCTTGGCGAGCGACTGCGGACTGGCGTTGCGCTGGTTGACCAGCAGCGTCTTGATGGTCACGCGCCGTGACATAGGGGTCAGCTTTGCGCCTGCGAAGCGCGCCGCCGTATGGCCGCGTCCAAGCCGTGAGCCGGGCCGCTGGCCGGCGTGCTGGCCGCTCCCGCCAGCGGTAGGACGGCGCACCGCCGACTTGCCGCCGCTGGCCTTGCCAGCCTGCTTGAGCACCTTGGAAACGAAGCTCTGGCCCTGGCCTTTGCCTCGGTTCTTCGGCGCGCCAGGGCGCACCCAGAAATCATGGTCGCCGCGGTCGGTCATGGCTGTGCTCCCTGCAAGCTCCGGCGTGTCCGAGCGTGCGAAGCACGCGGACATGCCTGCATCGGCGCGTGCCTCGCGCCCCACGCGGCACGGCGGCGAAGCCGCGCCGTGCCGCGCCACCCCCACGTGCAGACTGGCTTTGCGGGCGGCAGAGTGCCGAACCCTTTTGTCTTGCCTTCCGCCTTTGCCCCTCGCTCCCGCTCCGGGCATCGGCGGCCCGGCGGCGCTGCTGCACGAGCAGCCAGCCCGCCGGCGAACACGCCAATGGCCGCAGGCCAGGCGCGTTCGAGGCAAGACGCCTGCACGTTGGGCGGCTGCGCCGAAGGCAGCGCGAAGTGCGGTGCGAATGCACCCGCACTGCACGCGCGACGACACGGCGACGAACAGTAGAACGACATGCCCGATGGCACGATGAGAGGCGCGGCAAAGTGCAGCGAATCGGCGGCCATCATGGACGTGTCTCCAGCCAGATCGGATGCGCAACGCCGATCACGGCGAACGCGCTGACCGGCCCGAAATAGCGGCTGTCGAACGACGCCGGGTTGGTCGCGCTCAACAGGAACAGTTCGCCCGGTTGGAGACGGCGGCAAAGCTGCAAGGATGGCAGCGGCCGGCCCAGCCGGTCGGCAGGCAGGGCGGCGGCCACCGGCACGCCGTCGATGCGAACCTGGCCGGCGACGATGCAAACGTGTTGTGGCGCGACTGCGCCCACACGTTTGAGCAGCGGAACGCGGGTCGGCAGGTAGCCGCGCTGCGCAGCCAGCATGGCGGCCCTGTCGGGCAGCGGCATCAGCACGATGCTGTCCACGGACAGCGGACGTGGCCGCGAGGCGGTGCGCGGGTCGAACGGTTCGATGCGATACCAACCGACCGCCACGCTGTCGGACGGGTTGTAGGCCATTCGCGGCAGGGGCTGCACGAACGCCGCCCAGGCCAGCGCAGCGAGGCCGACGGTGGCGAAGCCTGCCAGCACGAGGCGAGCGCGCAGGCGCGAGCGAGGATGCGGCACGGGGCCGGTCGTGGAAATCGTGGTCATGGCAATGCCCTCCCGGCCAGCCAGGCGGCGTGCCGTTCTGCGGTGTATGTGGGTAGCGCCGAGCGCGCTGCGAGCCGGTTCGCGAGCGTGCGCCAGTACGCGGGCGATGTGTCTGCGGCTGCGATGCCCAGCGCCTCGATGCCGTCGATGCGTTCCAGCACGGCGCGCACGTTGGCATCGCCTTCGGCGTGCAGCAGCAGACGCGCGCCCGGCTGCACGCCGGGGATGCGCTGCACGGCGTCCAGCGGCGTGGCGGTCTGCATCACCATGAGCTGCCAGCGGATCGTGCCGTAGTCGTTGGCCTGCCAACGGATGCGGCACAGAACCGCGTTCGGCAGGAACACGGCGCAGCGCCGCCAGCGGTCGAGCTGGAGCGTGCGCGCCGGTTCGCCGAAGCGCAGGTAGAGCTTGAAGCGCGGTTCGATGTAGGCCAGCGCCACGCGCGTCAGCGGCACGTTGCCGGCCTGGCCGGCGAGTGTCGAAGGCGCCGGCGGCGGCGCAGCCGTGGGCGCACTTGCTTTGGGGGTGTGGGCGGTCGAAGCGGATGCGTTCACGGCGTGCCCTCCGGGGGAAACTCCCGCTCCAGCAGGTCGCGCAGCAGTTCGGCTACGGTCACGCCTCGCGTGAAGGCCGACACCTTGATGCGCGCCCGCATGGCGGGCGTGATGTCGAGCGTCAGTCGAGCGGTGTAGAGGTCGCCTTTCTGCACGGCATCTGCGTCGCCCTGGCGAATCCACGCTTCGGCGTGCGGATTCGCTGGGGGACGCGCACCGATGCCGACGCGCTTGCTGCGTGGTGGTGGCTTCCCAGTCATGTCGGCCACCGCAGCAGTTCGTCGGTGAGCGCGGCGATCTCGCGGGCAGCGGCGCTGTCGGGCGCGGTTTCGCGGGCGAGCCGGCCAGCGGCTACGCTGTCGGCAAAGACGATGCGCTGGTGGATCTCCGAGCGCAGCGCGGGCAGCGGCTGTTCGGCCAGCGATTGCCGTGCCTCCCTGCCGATGATGGTGGTGCTGACGCGCCGGTTGATGACGAAGGCCGCGCGCAGCGCTGGCCGGAACACCTGTGCTTCGCGGATCAGTGCGACCATCTCGGCAGAAGCCCATACGTCGTAGGGGCTGGGCTGCACGGGGATCAGCACGCGCTCGGCCGCCAGCAGCGCGGAACGCGCGAGGGCGGCGATGCGCGGCGGGCCGTCGATGATGATGTGATCGGCCCGCCTGGCGAGTTCTGGCGCTTCCTGATGCAGCGTTTCGCGGGCAAGGCCCACGGCGCTGAACAGACGGGGCAGGCCCTGCTGGCTACGCCGCTGCGTCCAGTCGAGCGATGACCCCTGCGGGTCGGCATCCAGCAGGATGACATGCAGGCCGCGCATCGCCAGTTCGCCGGCGATGTGCGTGGCGAGCGTGGTCTTGCCGACGCCGCCTTTCTGGTTGAGAAACGCGAAGATCATGGCGCGGCCCTCCGAGCTGGAAAGCCGGCCTGGCCGTGCCGTTTCGTGGTTGTCCACCGAAACGGCGCGCTTCTACTAAAAGTTATGTATTTCTTGTTAGGTAAGTTAGAGGGAACGCAAACCCGCGCCGTTGTTGGCTTTCCGGCGTTTTCGTACTCCTGATAGCACGAGGGTCGTACTCCTGATAGCACGATACCCGGTACTCCTGATAGCACGAGGCCGTCCACAGGTTCTCCCGCAGTTATCCCCGTGCCGCGTGCGGCACGGGCCGGAAGGTCAGCAGCTCGGTGTTGTCGTCCGGCATCCGCTCGATGCCGAGGACGTAGCCGGGCAACGACTGCCGCGCCACCAGGGCGCGCACGTCGTAGGCGAAGTCCGAGAAGCGGGCCGCGCTGCCGGATTTGCGGTACAGGTGTCGGAAGTCGAATTGCCAGCCGTGCTCCTGCCGCCCGCCATGCTTGCGCACCAGGCGGTACAGCCAGCGTTCGATACCGCCCTTCAAGCGGAAATAGGCCGGGTCGATGGTCAGCACCAGGGCGGCGTCGAGCACGCCGGCATAGAACCAGTCCGGCAAGATCAGCTCGATGCCCAGCGGGGTGCCGCTGGCGTCGGCGAGTTCCTTCCACTCGTTGATCCACGAGAAGCGATGCAAGCGCCTTCCCGTGGTTTCGCGGATGGACGTGGCCACCGTGGTCGATTGCAGCCGGTCGAGGGCGGCCTTCAGGCGCTGGTAGTCGTTGAGGGACGTGCCGCGCCCGATGAAGCGCAAAATCTCGTAAGGCGTGGCGCGTATCCAGCGCGACGGGCGCAGGCCCGCGTCGCGCGCCTCCACGATCTGCGAGGCGGCCCATATCAGCACGTCGGCATCCCATATCGTTGCGATGCCGTGCTCCTGCGTGCCTTCCACGCGAATGGTGACGTTCCCGCTGCGGAAGTCGATCGGCGCCGTGCGCCGCGACTTGGCAAGCGAGAAGAACGGAAAGGCCATCAAGTCCTGGGAATCGCGTGGCGCCATGTCGCCCGGCAGCGCGCGGAACAGATCGAGCTGTTCGCGCTGCGGCAAGGCTTGCCCTGGCGGGCTGGACATGGCGAAGGCCACCCACGCGCCGACGATCAGCGGCCATCACGGTAGTCGCCCGCGTGGCGCTCGGCGTATTCGGGATCGGACGTGGCCTCGTAGCTGCGCTGGTCGGCCCAGGCATCGAGGTCGGACACCGCGTACATGACGCGGCGGCCGAACTTGCGGAACTTGGGGCCGCCGCCGATCACCCGCTGCTTCTCCAGCGTGCGCGGCGACAGCCGCAGGTAGTCGGCGGCTTCGTCGTTTGTCAGGTAGCGTTGAGGCTGCGAGGTCGCAGTGACGGCAGCGGCGGCAGGCCGCGAGGGAGCAGGTCGCATGGGATGTACCTCCATCAAGCCCGGCCACACCACGCGGCCGGATAGAGGCACTCTCAAGAAAGCAAGGCTTCTTGCTAAGGGACGATTCGCACGGGTCGAGAAACGTCCCCCCTAATGCGACGGGAACATTGGAAGCTGCGCTAGTCGGCGGTAGCCGCCGTGCATCAGCTCATCGCCGCGGCGTACCAGCCGCCGTACGCGGGCACGCAATGCACTGTCTTTGTGCCAGTCGGCCGCGACGGCATCCGCGCCGAACAGACCTTCGCCCACCTCGCGCAAGGAGGCTCCCGCGAGGGTCGCGTCGAGCGCTTGCAAGGTATGCAGTTCCAGCAGCGCGGCGGGCGTGGGGCGGGAGCGGGCTGTTGCCACAGGCGTGGCCACGGTTGCGGCAGATAGCGCATCCAGCTTCGCAGCGAGCGTGCGGTAGCGCGCACAGGGCGTGGCGCAGGCGCGTGTGGCGTAGAGATAGGCCGAACCATCTTCCAGGTCGGGTGCGAGTGCCAGCCGAACGCAGCAGCCTGGCCAATGCGATACGAGCACCAGGCGCTTGCCGTCGTGGGTCAGTTGCTTGCGCCCAGGAATGCGCCAGAACTCGAAGGTATGCGCATCGGGTGGTGGGTCGGCGTCGGGGTATAGCTGCACCACGGCATCGTGATCGGGGAACCAAGCAGGATGTGCGTCGCGCGCATCCAGGCCGGGATCTTCCAGCAGGCGCAGGCCCCAGGCCTGCGCCGCATCAGGCTTGCGACGCCGGCGTAGCCAGTCGCGCCGGTAGCTTGGATTCCTGCGCAAATACTCCCAAGCCAGCGCTGGGCCATCGAGGTGCAGCGTGTAGAGATACGCGGCCGTGGGATACCAGTGTTGGCTGCTGCGGTCAGTCATGGCGAAACCTCCCTGTTTCTGGGAACGTCGCCACAATTCCGCTGTGCGGGAGCTATCGAATCGCCATCAAGTGGTCATCAAACTCGGGTTACGCTTTAACTGCTGGTGTCAAGACAGATTCGCTCCAGTGCATTGCCGAAATCGTCTAAATGCGACGACTGCACCGCCCGGAAATGGGGTGCAGCATTGAACACCGTGCCGAATCTCGCGCCTGGCATCATGACTGTTTTGGTCAGGAGCGCACCACCCTGGTGCAAGCATGCGGATCAAGACTTGCCAGGTCTTGGCTAAGACCGAAATAGTCACAATGCGATACTTTTTGCCTGGTCGCGCTGGAATGCGTCAATCGGTGATCGAACCGTTTTCCTGAGCCAGTCGAACGTATTCCGACAGCGGCCGCGTCGGCTGGAAATACCGATCTCGTATCACGGGCTGCTTGAGCGGCCCGACGATGGACGCCAGATCGGACAGCTTCACCGTCGCCAGGGCAGGCATCCCGATCCCGAGGTCGATCAGGCCGTAGGCCGTATCGCCATCGGTCGGATCGAGCGCGGCCAATAGCCAGGTCGCATGTGCGTCCGGTGTGAACAGGCGCACCACGGGCAGCGGGTCACATTCCTGGCCTGCGGCGCGGGTGAGGCCGTGGGCCAGTAGGTGCACCCGGTCTTCCTCGGTGACAAGCGTGGTCAAGGCCGCGCCCCTTCCACGAACACACGCAATCGCCGAGGCGCATCTGTGCCTGCGGACGGATGCACGTATGCGCAAGCGCACGAAGCCGCAAAAGCGGAGAGGCACGAAGGCGTATTGGTGGAAGTCAGGAAAGACACGGATGCGGTTCCCTGGGTCTGAGGAAATCCGCAGATGCGGATCTCCGTAAAAGCACGGAAAAGGAAAACATCACCACCAAATGAACACTATAGATTGTAGTCCTATAGGGCGCAATGGGCTGTCATCTTGGTTTTTTGGGGAAACCATAGGTGGCAGCGAAGAACTCATTGGCAGCGGCGATTCGGACGGTAAGGAAGGCGCGTGGTTTGAGCCAGGAAGCGTTCTCCAACGTGTCCAGTCGCACCTACATGAGCACGCTGGAGCGCGACCTGAAAAGCCCAACCATCCAGAAGCTGGCCGATCTGTGCGAGGTCATGGAAGTGCATCCGCTCACGCTGCTCACATTGGCTTATGCCGGTGACAGCACCCGCGAAGCTGATGAATTGCTGGCACAGGTGCGCCAGGAACTCAGGGCGATATTGGAAGAGCCCGACACGCCTTAGCGCGTTGGCGTGTGGTACTGAATTGCAGCAAGCGGAGCGCGCAGCGCCGCAGGCGCGAAGGCGTGAGGGATTGAAGCCGGATGGCCGTGACGGCTTGCCGGCACGGGGCGAAGCCCGAAAGCCCGGCGGCGCTTACAGCGCCGACACGCCACACACCGCTCGTTGACACGGATTGCGAGCCACAAGGCACGCATGCAGGCCCGCCGTGACGGGCGTATCCAGCACGCGGCAGCAGCAGAAATCCTGCGCGTGCGGTGCTGCGATCAGCAGCATCGCGCCCCGCCGCAGTGGGCGGGACGCGGTAAGCGGCTGTCAGGCCGCCTTCGGCTTGTTGCGCGACCAGATCAGGTCGTGCGTGCCGTCCTCGTTCTCGATCAGGCGGGCATAGACCGTCGCCGGGAACGAAGGGTCGTCGATGGATACGGACAGGTATTCCCGCCCGGCCTCGCTGGTCTTCTTCCACGCTGCGCCGACTTCGTGGCCAGCCGCTTGCAGGTGGAAGTCGGGGGCGTTCTCGGTGTCGCCCTTGTCGTTGGGAACCAGCTTGACCTTGACGTTGAGCGTCAGGGTGCGAAGCGTGCCGGTGAAGCCGTCTTTCTCTGCGGTGAAGGTGCCGATGTTAGCCATGATGTTTCTCCTTTCGGGTTGAACAAGGTCGCGCCAGTGCGTCCTTGTTGTGATCCGGCCGGCGGGGGATGGGCTGGTCGCACCGCACAGCGGTCGCAACAACGTGGAGAACCTGGAAGCGAAAAGAATTTGTCCCGCGAGGAATGCGCGCAGCGCAGGGGAAATTGTTTTCGCTGCAAGGTTGCGGCCATCAAGCACAAGGCGCAGCCGCGCCACCGCCAGGATTCACAACAAGACAAGGACGCACAGGCCGCCCGCTCCCGAATGGAGACGTGGCCAACTCGGCATCCCCGCGTGACGGCTGCACCGGCTTGCGCCCTGACGCGGGCCAGGTCAATGCCCCGACGACAAGGCCAGAGCGCCCCTGCCGCAGCTCACGGCCACATACTGAGGCGTGGTGTGGAAGCTCCATAGAAGCGAGGCTGGGCGGCGTGTCGGTGAACCGTCTTTCGTGACGTACAGACAACGAACCGCCAGCGTCGGGGACGGCACGCTTTCGTGCAACCTGCCGCAGCAAGCCGGGGCGTAGCCACACCAGCCCCGCCCATTGCGGCGGGGCTCGGTCGAATCGTTGGCGGCGCGATGCGCCGCCACACTTGCTGGCTTCGTGGATTTCGCGCACGAGCGCCCTTGTGCGTGGCCCCATCGCCGCCTGTCCGAAGGCGGCGATGGGGCGTTTTGGCTTTGAGCAGTGAAACCGGGCGCGGCCACCGCCGCGCCCGGAGTTTTCGACCACCGGCCCCAAGGCGGCACGGCTTGGGGCCGGTGCGGCTCGTTATTCCTTGGTTTCGATGATCCACCACACGGCGCGCGGCAAGGCGCGGCCCGTGAGGGGATGCAGATCGGTCAGGTCGGCGCGGGCCGTCCAGCCACGCGGCGGACGGTAGCCGCGCACGTCGCCGTCGCCGTGCCAGCGGCGGGCGCGCACCGTGCCGGAGGCATAGGTCGCAGCTATGCGGGGGCGGTTTGCGGGTTGGTGGGTCATGGCAGGCATCCTCAACATGAAGCGCCCCGGCCGGAACCGGGGCGCTATCTACGGTGCGAAGTCACGCGGCCAAAGCCTCGGCCTGCGGCTGGTCATCCGCCACGGCGGCCACTTCTTCCTGTGCTTCGGCTTCGCCATCCGCCGGCGCGTCCTGCCCGGTCTGCTGCGGGCCTTCGGAGCGGAAGATGGCGGGCATCCAGCCGGTGCCAGCGGCCAGCCGTTCGGCTTCGCTGGCAATGTCGCCCTTCTTCAACTTCGCCAGTCGGGTGACGTGCGAGGGCGCGAACCCGCCAACGGCTTCCAGAATCGCGGCCTTCGGCACATGCCGGAAGTAACCCTCATTGGTGGGCTGCCACCACGCGGCCATATCCAGCCCCACGGCCTGCGCCAGTTCCGCGCCGGGCTGGTGCGGCGTGGCGCGAGGCGTCACCACGTCCACCGTGGAAGCTAAGCACACGGCCAACAGCCGCACCAGTTCATCCTGTGATTTCGCCAGCAGCGCGGCGAACAGTTCGGCGCTGTCCTCCGGCAAGGTTTCGCCTGCCACCTGTTGCAGTTCGCGCAGCGCCACGGCGGCGGGTGATTCCGGCCAGTCCGGGGCCATGCCTTCCAGCCGGTCTTGCACCGTGAGGCGCACACCCAGCGGCAGGTCGTGCCCGTAGTGCCTTTCCTGCAAGACGGTCTGCACCATGCCATGCACCACGGCGGCCAGCGCTGCTTGCGGATGCCGTGCAACTTCGATTTGCAGCGCAGCGGTACGGTGCGCGCTCAACCGCTGCGCCAGTCGGTCAGACATGGCGGCGGTCTTGGGCTGCTCGTCGTCCTCGCCTGCGTCCTCGTTCGCGGCTTCGCCTTCGCTGCCGAAACCCTGCCGCAGCCGCTCCAGCGTGCGCAGTGCCTTGGCCTCCGCTTCGCGCAGCAGCCCGCGATGAATCGCGGCCTGCCCGTCGCGGTCGATGGTGACAATGGCACCGGCTGCGGCCTTCACGTTGGCCGCATAGTCCAGCAAGCCATCTTCCAGCGCCTGCAACTGCTCGCCCAGGCGTTCGCCTTCTTCCTGCAAGGCATCGGCCTTTTCCTCGTCCTCGT
Source organism: Pseudomonas saponiphila (assembly GCF_900105185.1). NCBI lineage: Bacteria > Pseudomonadati > Pseudomonadota > Gammaproteobacteria > Pseudomonadales > Pseudomonadaceae > Pseudomonas > Pseudomonas saponiphila. Next base: position 3,645,968 of record NZ_FNTJ01000001.1, read on the forward strand.
CGTCCAGCGCGGCATCCACCGCCTCGGCCAGTTCGTGCAGCTTGGTTTGCAGCTTCTCGATGCGCTGCGCGTCGCGCTTGTTCGGACTGCGGCGTTCCCTTGGCGCACGCTGGAAGGCTTGCAGATCGGCATGGGTCATGCCCGGCGTGGCATCCACCCACGCCCAGCCCTCGGCCTGCACCTTGGCGGCGATACCTGCCAGCTTGTCCTGCGCCAGCCGTTCCAGCAGTGCGGCATCGGTCAGATACACGCCTTTGTCGCCCTCCGCGAACAGGTCGCGGCGGATGCCACCGCCTTCCTGCTCGTAGCCGTCCAGCCCGACAAAGCGCACCAGCGGATGCCGGTAGGCGTCGATTTCGCGTTCGGTCAGGCGGTCGCGCAGGTTGTGCGGGCCGCGCTGCCATGTGGGCGCATCGTAGAACGCGGCTTCCTGCGCAGCATGGTCGTCGGTGATGGCGAGGGCCATCAACTGGTCAAGGCTCACGGCCTCGGCCCGGTAGTCGGCCAGCAGGCGCGGCGACACGTTGGCGAGTTTCAGACGGCGCTGCACCACCAGCGGCGTGACGCTGAAATCCGCTGCAATGTCCTCGATGCTGCGGCCTTCGGCCACGAGCGCGGCGAACGCCTCGAACTGGTCGGCGGGGTGCATGGCTTCGCGCTGCACGTTCTCGGTGAGGCTGGCCGTGCGGGCGGTGCCATCGGCCACCAGCAGGCAAGGCACCTCCCATTCCTTGCTAATGCGGTGCTTTTTCGCCAGCAGCTTCAACGCTGCGAGGCGACGGTCACCGGCCACGACCTCGTAATGCTCGCCATCGGCGGCGGCAATCACGATGAGGTTTTGCAGCAGGCCGACACGCTGGATGCTGGCGGCGAGTTCGGGAATGGACATGCGCGGGGTCTTGCGCACGTTGCGGCCAGTGGGACGCGACACCAGCCGCGACAGCGGAACCAGAATCAGGTTCTTGGTCGGATCAGCGGCTTCCAGCGGGATAGCGGCGGCGGTGTTGATGGCGCGGGCTTCGGTTTGGGTAACGGCGTTCATGGTGATAACTCCTATCGGTTCAGGGATGCAGCAGCGAAGAAAGCGACAAGGGCTGCTGCCTGCCCCTGCCGCGTGGGGATTCAGGCTTTCAACTGGCGCATGCCATCGGCCAGCAGCCAGAGGGCGCGATTTAGTCGGATGTTTTGGTCGATGCCCTGCACCGGGCGGGTTTGCTGTCGGCGCCCGTTGGCGCTGCGGCCACGCAGCCCGCCTTGGGTCAGGTTTTCTTGGGTGCGGTTGAACACGCTCCACAGGTCGGGGCGGCGGTCGTCGAAGCGGCGCGGCATCAGGATTTGCGATTCCGTGATGGGCGCGGGCTTGTCGGGGTCGTCGTACTTGAGGGCGAGCGCGGCGCGGGCGAACACTTCGGATTCGCCATCGTCCAAGGTGATGCCGCGCATGGCATCGCGCGATTCCTTCACCCGATCGAAACCGCTCAAGACTTCGTAAGCCCCCTCAATGACCAGACCGGCCACGTCGCCTTTATGGGGCACTCGCACATCGGCCACGGTGTTGCCGCAGACAAGGCCATTGCTGCACACGAACCGGAACATTCCGGCCAGCATCTGATAGCTGCTGGTGCCGTCGTGCGAGTTCAGCAGCACGATTTCGTTGGCCTCCGCGCCGTTGATCTGGCTGGCATGGCGCAAGCGAATCATGTGTTTGGTGTGCTCGCGCTTGCCTTCGTCGCGCACGCGGGTTTGCGTCACCATGAAAGGCTGGAAGCCTTCTTTGCGAAGCTCGGTCAGCACGGCGGCGGTGGGGATATAGGCGTACCGCTGCGAACGGCTCTCGTGCGGGGCATCCGCGAAGATGGACGGGGCCACGCGGTGAATCTGGTCGTCGGACAGCGGGTAATCGCTGCGCAGCGAGGGGGAGCGGAAAGCGAAACGGGATGCGAGTTGCATGGTCTTTCTCCTGACAAAAGAGGTTTGCTGTTCACACCGCACACCGGATTTCTAGATTCGGAGCCCAGCCTTTCGGCTGTTTGGTGCGGTCGGCACGAGGAACCCGGTTGGCCCTGTTGCCACCGTCTTTCCTGAGTTCATCGCCCGCGCCCAAAGGAGCGCGCGGACGGGGGCCGTCAAGGAGCCAAGCGCAGGGTTGGTGCGGCCCGCAGGCGCAGCCGAGGACACGGCCCTGCGCGCCTTGACGGCACACGGTCGCGGGCTACGGTCGCGGGTAAGGTGATGAAGTCAGGGGAGACGGCTGGACAAGGCAACGGCCATCCCTTTGTGCTGACCGCACGCAAGCGAAGCGCGCAGGCCCGAAGCTGGAAGCCGGGCCGTAGGCGTCAGCGATGCGGAAGGCTGGCGAAGCCAGTCCCGCCAGGGATGAGCGACTAGCGAACCTGGAGCAGCGCGATCCGCGAAGCGGAGACGCAAGAGGACTCTTCGTTTACCATTTGTTTCGCAAGCAAATGATGGGAAAGCAAGAACACGGAGATATAGAGATGATTGTCTGCATCAACCGCCTCAAACAGTTCGGAATCTTCAGCGACTTCAATGGAACGAAGATCCAAAAGTTCGGCCGGTACAACCTGGTCTATGGTTGGAATGGAACAGGCAAGTCAACGTTATCGAATCTATTCTCTTGCTTTGAGCTTCGCTCGATGGTTCCCCGCTTCAGCACGGGCCAATTTTCAGTAGTTCTGGAGGATGGCTCAACGATCACGGAATCCACACTCCACTCATCCCAATTGAATATTCATGTTTTCAATCAACGCTTCGTGCATGAGAACATTGATTGGGACAAATCCGTAAAGAGCATCCTTCTTATTGCGAAAGAGAAGATTGATGACTTGCAGAAGCTGGAGAAGCTGAAGAGCGAGCTTCAGTCGAAAAAGAAGGCTCACGACGACAAGCAAAGCGATATCAAGAAGCAGCGTGAGGCATTAGAGAAGTTCCTGACCAATGCTGCCAAGAAAATGAAGCTTGGACTTCAGGCGATTGATACGAGCGACAGTTATTACTTGAATTACGACCGCCGCAAGCTCTTCAACTTCATACAGAATAACGGCGAGACAATTATCAAGGCGGAGTCGGTTCTTCCAGATGAGAGGGTTATCGACCTTACGAATGCCGCCAAGCCAGATCAGCTTCCAAGCATTGCTTTCGCCTCAACGGCCATTGAGCCGGACTACTTTAAGAAAGCGGCGGGCCGCATCAGAGATTTGATTGGGACTACGGCGGTCAATCAAGCAATCCAGCGGCTGACCGATAACCCGGAAATCCGCGAATGGGTTCAAGCAGGCTTGGAAATCCATAAAAACCACGACTCGCAATCCTGCGAGTTCTGCGGCTCTCCGTTCGCCCAGCTTCGTGCCGAGGCGCTTGCTGCCCACTTCAGCAAGGAGTTCACGGAGTTTCAGAGCCGACTTCAGAACGCGGCGACATGGATTGAATCTCAAGGCGCTCCAGCTAATCAGTTTCCCGCATCGACCGAGTTTTATAAAGAACTATCGGCCGAGGCAGAGAAGCTTCAAAAGGACTACGCAACTGCTGCTGAAAAGATCGACCAGCAAATCGACGCCTGGCGGGAAGCCCTGAAGGCCAAGATCACAGACCCTGGGAAGACAGACATTCAGATCTCGGATGTGGTTGAAGACGATGTCACCAATTTCAATGACATCCTGAAATCGATTGTTGCTCTCGTTGGAAAGCACAACAATAAGACTTCAAATTTCAAATCTGAGACCTCAAAAAGCAAGGTGGCACTGGAGCTTCACTTTGCTGCGGCTGAGGTGCAAGAGTTTGACTATGCTGGAAGTGAGAAGAAGTGCAATGACCTTGAGTCAGAAGCAAAGAACGACCATAAGGAAATTGAAAAAATTAGTCTAGCCCGGATTTCTCATGACCGCATAAACAAAAACGGCTGAAAGCCTTATGATTCTTGTCGCCAAACAAAGCCCCATAAGTCTTCAGCCGCGCACAAAATGCTACCAGAAAAACTCCACTTTTCACCCCTCTCTCGCCGCCTCGTCGAGGCCTCTTTCACCGGTGGTCACATCACCTCGGATGCGGGCTTGTTGCTGCTGCGCGAGGTCGACCGGCAACATGGCTTGACCCGCCGCCTGGCCAAAATCGTTCCCGATCGGCGTGATCCTGGGCGTGTCCAGCATGGACTGCAGACACTGCTCGCCCAGCGTATCTATGCACTGGCCGCCGGCTACGAGGATCTCAACGATCATGACGGCCTGCGCCATGACTACGCGCTGCAGACTGCGGTCAACCGCCTGCAACCGCTGGCCGGCAAATCCACTCTGGGGCGCCTGGAACAGCAAGCCGATCGCGAAACGGTGGTGCAAGCCCATCGCCTGCTGTGGGAGCACTTCATCGCCCAGCATGACCAGGCGCCGGCTGAGATCGTGCTCGACTTCGATGCGACCGATGTGCCGGTGCATGGTGATCAGGAAGGGCGCTTCTTCCATGGCTATTACGACCATTACTGCTTCCTGCCGCTCTATGTGTTCTGTGGTCGCCATCTGCTGGTGAGCTATTTGCGCCCGAGCAACATCGATGGCGCCCGACACAGTTGGGCCATCCTGGCACTGCTGGTCAAGTTCATTCGCCGCTTCTGGCCAGAGACCCGCATCGTGTTCCGCGGTGACGGCGGTTTTTGCCGACATCGCATGCTCGACTGGTGTGACCGCAAGCAGGTGGATTATGTGGTGGGTCTGGCCCGCAACACCCGCCTGCAGCGGATGGCGGCGCCGGCCATGCAAGCTGTCGCCGAGGCCTACCAAGAAACCGGGCAGAAGATGTCCGGCGTGTATCGCTTCCTCTATCAGGCCGGTAGTTGGCGTAGGCGCCGCCTGGTCGTGTCGCGCCTGGAACATGGCGAGCAGGGTGCCAATCCACGCTTCATCGTCGTGTCCCGCTTTGCCGAGGATGCTGCCCAGCAGTACTACGAAGACTACTGCGGCCGTGGCGACATGGAGAATCGGATCAAGGACCAACAGTTGGATCTGTTCGCCGACCGCACCTCCAGCCCACGCTGGTGGACCAACCAGTGGCGGCTGATGCTGTCGGCCTTTGCCTATGTGCTGTTCGAACGGCTACGCGATCATCTCCAGGGCACCGCATTGGCGCGCATGAGCATCCATAACCTGCGCTTGAAACTGCTCAAGATCGGTGCGGTGATCATTCGCAACAGCCGGCGCATCCGCGTGCTGATCAGCGAGGCCTATCCGCATCAGGAACTCTTTGCGGGGCTGGTTGCCCGCCTCAAGCCGACCTGAACAGGCGGGCGCCCCCGGCCCGGCTCAATGGGGGAAAGGGGGCAGTGCGCCCCATACGCGGGAATTGAATAAAAAACGATCAATTTTTAGCGGTGGAAGGCAGGTTGTTGATACACCGAGGCTTCACCGGCCACGCCTGCCGGCCTCATGAGAAATCCGGGCTAGAGGTCGGAGCCATAGAAGCGGCGCTCTCGAATGAAACGGTCGGGGCAAAGGAGTTCAATGACATCCTGCATCGCTTCATTGGCCGCTCTGAGCTTTGCCTGAACTTCAATCAGAAGAAGAAAGGCTATGAGATCATCAGAAACGGGGTTGGTGAGCACGATGGGAATTTGAGCGAAGGTGAGAAAACTGCGATTGCATTTGTCTATTTCATCACGAAGCTCAAAGAAAATGGAAATAACATCAAGGATACGATCGTCGTCGTTGACGATCCGGTCTCAAGCTTTGATTCTAATCACTTGTTTCACGCCTACTCGTTTTTGAGAACGCAATGCACTGAAGCCAAGCAACTTTTTGTGCTGACTCACAACTTCACTTACTTTAAGCTAGTGAGAGACTGGTTCACTGGCACCAATAGGAATCGAGTCAAAAAAGGCAACGCCGAGAATTGCTTCTTTTATCGCCTGGATGCGCCACCTGGCTCCCCTCGTCACTCCCTACTTGTGGATGCCGACGACTCACTCAAGAACTACGGTTCCGAGTACCACTATATCTTCAAGAAGCTCTACGAATATAGGGCGCACACAACACTCAATCGAGATGAGGCGTTCTTGACCGCCAACCTCGCCCGAAAGCTTGTTGAATCGTTTTTCACCTTCAAATATCCAAGGCGTCGAAGCGACATTAGTCAATTGATGGAGGCTGGCCTAAAAGATTGCACCATCACGACACCAGAGCTTAAAGAAAAAATCTACCGCTTTATCAATAAGTATTCACATAGCGACGTTATTGAGATAACAGAGGAATCCGCAGAAAACTTGGCAGGCGAAAGCCACAGCGTCATCGGGAACATCTTCCAGTGGCTGGAAGAGGTGGACAAGAAACATTACGACGAGATGATTCAGGTTGCGACGGCCTGAGCATCAGGCCGCGAGGGCCATAGCTATGCCACCAGGCGCAGCAAAAAGGGGCCGAAGCCCCTTGGGCTAGATCAGCCCATGCTCGGCGAACGATGCCGTTTCGTTGCCCGCAACGATGATGTGATCGAGCACGCGCACGTCCACCAGACCCAACGCTTCCTTGAGCCGCTGGGTCAGCGCCCGGTCAGCCGCGCTCGGCTCGGGGTTTCCGCTCGGATGGTTGTGCGAAACGACGACCGCCGCCGCATTGAGCCGCAGCGCCTCCTTGACCACTTCGCGCGGATACACCGACGCACCGTCAATAGTGCCGTGGAACATCTCCCTGTATTCGATCAGACGATGGCGCGTATCCATGAACAGCACTACGAACACCTCATGCTCGAAGCTGGCCAACTTTGTACGCAAGTATTCCTTGACCGCCGCCGGCGAAGTGAACTCTGCTCCGCGCCGCATTTTCCGGTCAATGACCTGGCGCGCAGCTTCCAGAATGTCGTCGGCCGATGCCGGTAGATAGCGCCCGTGCGCGTCGCGCACCAGCAGACAGGAATCGAACGAGGGAAAGGACAGTTGCGACATGATCGTGCTCCGGTTGCTCGGGCGGAATTGCCCGGAACCGGCGGCAGCACTGCGCAGCGCAAGCAGTCAGGGGTCGCAGACGGCCGCCAGGACGCAAGCGCGCATGGCGCGCGCCGCCCTTGACGGCGAGAACGCCGTGATACGGTGAAGGGAACAGCAAGACCGCCCACACCCGCCCACTGCACAGAGTCGATTTTTGGCAAGCGGAGCGCGCAGGCCCGGATCAACGAGCCGGGACGGAGGCGTCAGTGATGGAAGCCCGACAGGGGCGAGACTCGCGCAGCGAAGCTCGATGCGCAGCACGACAGCGCGACGGCGGCACGCCGGGACGCCCGACTGCTTGGGACAGGACTACTCGTTGTCCGTCTTGCGCTGCTCGATTTGCAACTGCGCCCGTTGCGTTGCCTGTTGCAGCCGCTCCACCAGCACGCCCCTCGGCGGCAAGGCGGTCAGATACTCGGCAACGTGGATGCCGGACTTGTCCAGCTCCAGCAATTCGATCTGCTCGCGCTTCTTGCCGGTGCAAAGGATGATCCCGAGCGGCGAGGCTTCCTCCGGCTCCCGTTCGTGCTTGTCTAGCCACCGAAGGTAAAGCTCCATCTGCCCTTTGTAGGCCGCCTTGAAGTCACCTACCTTCAACTCCACCGCAACCAGCCGCCGCAGCTTGCGGTTGTAGAACAGAAGGTCAAGGTGGAAATCCTCGTCGTCGATCGGAATGCGCTTCTGCCGGGCGACGAATGAGAAGCCCGCGCCCAGCTCCAGCAGGAAGGACTCCATTTCACGGATGATCGCCGCTTCCAAGTCGCCTTCCTGCCAAGTGTCCCGCAGGCCCAGGAAGTCGAGGATGTACGGGTCGCGCATGACCAGGGCCGGCGACATGCGCTGCGCATCGCGCAGGGTCGCCAACTCCTGCGCTATGGTTTCTTCCGGCTTTTGGGAAAGCGCCGTGCGCTCGTACAGCATCGAGTCGATACGCTCGCGCAGCGTCCGCACGCTCCAGCGTTGGGTGCTGGCCATCTGTGCGTAGTAGTCCCGCTGGAGCGGGTCTTTCAGCGGCATCAGGGCGATGAAGTGCGTCCAGCTCAATTCTCGTATCAGTGATACGAGAATTCGCTCGTCGGGGAAGGTGGCGGCGAACTGCACCATGCGGCGCAAGTTCTGCTCTGCAAAGCTGCTGCCGTACTCCTCCACCAACTGCGCAGCCAAGGTGGGCAGAACTTCCTTGCCGTAGGCGCCCCGGCGCCTGTCCAAGACCTGCGTGTGGATGCGTTGGCCGATGCGCCAGTAGAGCATCGTAAGCTCGCTATTCACCGTCGAGGCGGCGCGCAAGCGCGCCGCCTCGATCAGTGCCCGAATGTCGCCCAGCAGCGCCGCGGGCGCTGCGAGCGATGCTGCTGATGGCCGGCGCCCGTTCATGCCACCGCCTCCGCAAGCTGCCGCGCGCCCGTGATGGCTTGGCGGCGGCTGGCCACCAGCTCGGCCGCCTCGCGCACCGGCTTGTCCTCGGTGTGGACGTAGTGCATGAACATCGCCACGGTCTTGTGGCCCGTCAGCTTCATTCCCACTTTGGTCGGCACACCGGAATTGGCAATGTCGGTGGTCGAGCGATGACGGATGCCGTGCGTGCCTACGTGCGGCACGCTGGCGGCCTTGAGCGTCCGGCACCAGCCGCCATAGTGCTCGCCAAAGGTCAGGTGCTTGGCCGGGTCGTTCGGCGACGGCAGGACGTAAGGGCAGCCTTCCAGACGCGGCGCCGTCGAAAGCAGCCGATAGGCTTCCTCGCTCATGGGCTTGGAAATGCCGCCAACCTTGCTGTCGGGCCACACCACGCGCCGGTTCTCGAAGTCCAGCCAGCTCCATTCGAGCGGGCAGATTTCGGAGCGCCGCGCCGCAAACTCGAATTGCAGCCGGATCGCCAACGGGATGACGTAGTTCTCCAGCCCCTCCGCCTCCAGTTTCTCCAACTGGCGGAAGATCCGCACCATTTCCTCGTCCACGATGAGCCGGGTTTCCTTGCCCGGCGGGTACATCGGGACGTGGCGGCACGGATTCGTGCCGTCCGGGCGGAAGCCCCAGACTTCGGCCAAGTTGAACATCTTGCGCAGCACGCCGAAGGTCTTGTTGGCCTCGGTCGGCTTGTAGGCCAGCTTTTCCATGAGCCCCGCAATGTCGGGCCGCTTCACGTCATGCACCTTCTTGCGGCCCAGCAGCGGGATGATGTTGCGGTCGATGACGCCCTGGTAGCCGTCCTGCGTGCTGACCTTGTTGCGCTTCTTGGAGTAGTCCTCCATGAACTTTTTGCACAACTCGGCCATCGTGGGCGCCTTGCGCGCCTCGGCCTTGGCACCGCCGGGATCACCACCCCGGCGAACCTCGGCCAGCCAGTCCTGCGCTTTGACCCGCGCCTGTTCGACGGTTAGCTCCCCGTAGAGTCCCAGCGAGGGCTTGCGGGGCTGGCCAGAGTTCGTGCGGTACTGGAGCATGAACACCCGGCGTCCCGTCGAGGTAATCTTGCAAAGGAAGCCGGGCACGACGGTATCCCGTAGTTCGATGTCCTTCGCCTGGGGTTGCGCCGACTCTACGGCGGTCTTGGTGAGCTTGATCTTTGCCATGATGACTCCTTGGAACGACCCGGATTCCAGGAGCCAGATAGGAGCGGCGCGAGGGAGAACCGGGTCAAGTTTCAGAAAGCACCGGCATATGATGGAAGCGCGTAAGCTATTGATAAACCTGCTGTATCGGGCTACGTCGCAGTCCAGCGAACTACCGGGCTGGAGTCATCGTGAAACAAAAAAACCGCAGGCGGCGCGCGGCCGACTGCGGTTCGTACAGGGCTCGGCCCCTGCCCGGGGCCCAGGCGTGCGCCGTGACCTAGCCGTTGGCGCGCAGGTAGTAGTAGAAGTCCCGGGCCTTGAGCCAGCCCAGGCGTGCCAGGACGGCGCAGATCCAGTAGCCGATCAGAAAGGTCCCCAGCTGGATGGGCGCCAGCCCCAGGAGCAACAGCAGGATGCACATCGGCAAGCTGGCCCAGGCCGTGAAGCCCCGGCCGAAAAGCATCAGCAACCCGGGAATCAGCGCGGTGACCGGGGTCAGCATGGCAATCTTCAGCAGCATCCTCAGCAGCAGGTGCCAGCCATAGGGCGTGTTTGCTCCGAACATGCTGATGACCAACGGCAGGTCAATCAGCATCTGCACCAGGCTGTTGAGCACCAGGCTCACCAGCAGCAACAGCCCCAGGCGTTTCCACAACGATATTTTCTTAGTCACCCTTCAACCTCATGCACTTCAACGGCGCTTGTAGCTCTTGTTGCCACTGGGGGTCAGGCAATACACCCCGCCCCGGGGCCCGGTGCAGAAACTGCCGCTGCCACAGGCGCAGCCCTCGGCATCGCGCAGCAGCGGCTGGACCCTTGGCGTGGAAGGTGGTTGGCCGAACATCAGCGCGCAGTTTTTCTTCGAGGCGCTGATGGAGCCGTCATTGCACAGGAACAACTCGCCATCGCAGCGGGCGATGCCGCCTTTCTTTCCGGAACAGGGTTGATTGGCCGCCTGGGCCGCCGCGCTGCATAGCAGCATCAGGCAGACCGCGACAAAGGGCTTCCAGCCGACCCGAGTCAGGGCACTCATGGTGACGCCTCCTGGCAAAAAAGTGGCCGGATGATATCAAGCTTCAGCGCCCCTGACTCGGGCGGCGTCGGCATCACGACAAGCCAGATGAAAGTTTATTTAGAATCTCGCCCACGGTTTCTTGGCAAAATGCCCGCCTGTGTCACGAACCGCCAAGCAGGTAACGCCTATGACCCGCATTCTGACCATCGAAGACGACGCCGTGACGGCCCGGGAGATCGTCGCCGAACTGAGCAGCCACGGCCTCGACGTGGACTGGGTGGACAACGGCCGCGAAGGCCTGGTGCGCGCCGTGAGCGGCGACTACGACCTGATCACCCTGGACCGCATGCTGCCGGAGCTGGACGGCCTGGCGATCGTCACCACCCTGCGCACCATTGGCGTGTCGACGCCGATCCTGATGATCAGCGCCCTCTCCGATGTCGATGAACGGGTGCGCGGCCTGCGCGCCGGCGGCGACGACTACCTGACCAAGCCCTTCGCCTCCGACGAGATGGCGGCCCGGGTCGAGGTGCTGCTGCGGCGCAAGAACACGGTCAAGGATTTCGCCACCAGCCTGCGGGTGGCCGACCTGGAACTGAACCTGATCAGCCGCGAGGCGACCCGCGCCGACCAGTTGCTGAGCCTGCTGCCCACCGAATACAAGCTGCTGGAATTCCTCATGCGCAACACCGGGCAGATCCTCTCACGGATGATGATCTTCGAAGAGGTCTGGGGCTATCACTTCGACCCGGGGACCAACCTGATCGACGTGCACATCGGCCGCCTGCGCAAGAAGATCGACCCGCCTGGCATGACCCCGTTGATCCGTACCGTGCGAGGCTCGGGTTATGTCATTGCCGAACCCCTCTAAGGGCTGGCGCTCCTCCAGCAGCCGCCTGCTGGCGCTGTACAGCACGCTGTTCGTGGCCTGGAGCTGCATCCTCATGGGAGTGCTGTACTACGAGGTGTCCACCTACCTGGACAGCCTGGCCAAGCACTCGCTGATGCAACGCCAGCACCTGTTCGCGCGCTTCGAGGGCGAGCAACTGGTAGAGGCCCTGGCCACCAGCATGACCTTCGACATGCGCGCCATCGACGCCTACGGCCTGTTCGACGAACAGCGCCGGCCCTTGAGCGGGCCGATCCGGCAGATCCCCGACGACCTGCCCCTGGACGGCCAGATCCACGAGCTGAAGAACTGCATCGACTCCGACGACCCGAGCCTGCCCCGGGACAGCTGCGACGCGGTGGCCACCCATACCCGCGACGGCCGCTGGCTAGTGCTGGTGCGCGACAACGGCTCGCTGTTCGCGGTGACCCGGATCATCCTCCACGCGCTGCTCTGGGGCATCTCCCTGACCATCATTCCCGGCGTCGCCGGCTGGCACCTGTTGCGCCGCCGGCCGTTGCGGCGCATCCGCCAGATCCAGGCCAGCGCCGACGCCATAGTCGCCGGCGACCTGACCCGGCGCCTGCCGCTGTCGAACCGGCGCGACGAACTGGACATGCTGGCGGCCATCGTCAACGCCATGCTCGAACGCATCGAGCGGCTGATGCATGAGGTCAAGGGCGTGTGCGACAACATCGCCCACGACCTGCGTACCCCGCTGACCCGCCTGCGTGCCCAGCTCTACCGCCTGCAGCAACAGGCCGAGGAAGGTTCGCCCCAGGCCCTGCAGATGGACCAGTTGCTGGCCGAGGCCGATACACTGATGGCGCGCTTTCGCGGCTTGCTGCGCATCTCCGAACTGGAGGACCGGCAACGGCGTTCGGGCTTCCTCGAACTCGATCCACTGCCGCTGCTTCAGGAGCTGTACGACTTCTACCTGCCCCTGGCCGAAGAAGGCCGCCTGACCCTGCTGCTCGACGTGCCGCCAAGCCTGCCCCGGCTGACCGGCGACCGCGCCCTGCTGTTCGAGGCCCTGGCCAACCTGCTGAGCAACTCGATCAAGTTCACCCCGCCCGGCGGCGAAGTGATACTGCGCGGCCTCGACGACGGCGGCAGCCCGCGCCTGGAGGTGCTGGACTCAGGCCCCGGCATTCCCCCGGCGGAACGGGCGGCGGTGTTCCGGCGCTTCTACCGGGTCGACGAAAGCAACGCCCAGGGCGGTTTCGGCCTGGGCCTGTCGATCGTTGCGGCGATTGTCAGCCTGCACGGCTTCAAGCTCGAAGTGGGCAGCAGTGAACGGGGCGGAGCGCGCCTGAGCCTGGATTGCCGGCCGAGCCTGATCAGCGAAGGCTGAAGGCCGGGGCCGGCTCAGGAGGAAAGGTCGGGTTGCCTGAGGGAGTTGCTGCCGAGCTCGTAGAGCAGTTCGTCGATCAGCCGCAATACCTCGGCCTCGCTTTGCAGGGACTTGATGCGCAGCCCGCTGACCACCAGATCGACCCGGCCGCTGTCGGGCTCGAACACCCGCAGGGTCAGGGTGCCGTCGCCGGCATGGCTGAAACTGCAGGCCATTGGCGCCAGGCGTTGTTCGATACAGGCGCGCCATTGTGCCTGGGTCAGCACCGCCGGCGCCTGGCCGGTCACGCTGCCCTTGTTCTGTTCATCACCCATGCGGGCTGTCCTTGTACTGTGATTGAGAGGTGCCACGGACTCTCGGAGCGGAGCCGTGGCAGATCACAGGGTAAAAAACCGCCGCCATACCCAGAAGGCGCATTTGCACGGGTTGCCCTGGTGCATTTGCACCGGCTCAACGTCTCCGGCTACCGGCCGTACCGACAAACAACCCACGCTCCCGGGCCCAGACGATGGCCTCGCCGCGGCTGTGCACGCCGAGTTTGGAATACAGGGTGGCGACATGGTTGCGCACGGTGTTGGGGGCCAATTGCAGGCGCGCGGCAATCTCCTTGTCCGCCAGCCCCTGGTAGATCAGCCCGAGCACGTCGCGCTCGCGGGCGGTCAGGTCGGCCGAGGACACCCCGGGGCCGTCCGGGGCCTTGGGCTGCCTGACGTTGGCCAGCCTCTCGATCAGGGTCTGGCTGAACCAGGAAGCGTCGCGCATCACCTCCTCGATGGCGCTCACCAGTTCCAGTTCCGACCGTTTGCGCTCAGTGATGTCCATCAGCACCAGCAGGTAACAGGGGCTGTCCTGGATGAGCACGGTGTCAGCGTAGGCCACGCAATCGATCAGCCCGGCGTTCTTCTGGCGCACCTTGAGGTCCAGGCCATCGACGTTGCCGGCCTTCTCCAGTTGACTGAACAATTGGCTGGCCGCCGCGGCTTCGGCGATGAACCCGATGGCGCCGACCTTCTTGCCCAGCAGTTCTTCGCTGCTGTAGCCGCAGGTATTGAGAAAGGCCTCGTTGACGTCGACGATCTGCTGCTCGGCGCTGCACACCAGGGTCGGCACCGGGCTCAGGCGAAACGACTTGGCAAAGCGCTCCTCGCTCTGACGCAGGGCAATCTCGATCTTGCGCCGTGGCTCCAGGTCCATGAAGGAAAACAGCATGCAACCCTCGTCATTGATGTCCAGGGGCTGGCCGGCGACGATCACCAGCTTGCTGCCGCCGTCCGGCAGGCGCAGCTCGGCCTGCATCTGCGGGATGGTCGCGCCCTGGCCCAGGCGCTCGATGGCCAGGTCCTTGCGCTCGGCGTCTTCCAGCACATCCAGCTCGTACACCGAACGGCCGATCACCTGGTCGCGGGCATAGCCGGTCATTTCCAAAAAGCCCTGGTTGACCTTGATGTAGCGCAGGTCGCTGAGGCGGCAGATCACCGCCGGCGCCGGGTTGGCATTGAAGGTCTTCTCGAAGCGCTGCTCGGCGCTGGCCCAGTCGGTGGCATCGCTGAGGATCAGCACCAGGGATTCCGCGGCGCCGCTGCGATCGGTGAGGATCATGCTGCGCACCCGGTGCACCCAATGCCGGGGCTCGCCATCGATCTCGGCCTGGACGTCAACCACCACGTCACTGAAGGTTTCGCCGGCGGCCACCCGATTGATCGGATAAGCGTCCAGGGCCAGGGGGTGATTGTTGCGGTAGCGCAAGGCATAGCGCCGGGCATACTCGCGGACATTGGCCCCCAGCTCGCCGACCTCGCTCACCCCATGCATGGCCAGCGCCGCCTCGTTGGCCCAGAGCAGGCTGCGGGCCTGGTCGGTTTCGATCAGGATCACCCCGTCGGACAGACCGGCGATGATCTGCTGCAACCGGCGGCGATTGGTTTCGGTGGCAAGTACGGCCTGGCTCATGGCATCTCCGGAAAAAGGACGATGAAGCTACGACCACGCTCGTTGGCCATCGTGCCCTGGGCGCGCTGGAGCGCTCAGGCAGCAGGCGGTAAGCTGCTGCGCCCGGTTCAGCCCATTCATCAGGAGTGAAGCATGATCACCATCCGTGAAGCCGACAGCCGCGATATCCAGGCGCTCAAGGCCATAGGTTGCGCCACCTACCGCGAGCACTTCGCTTCGATCTGGAGCGCGGCCGGCATGCAGCAGTTTCTCGATCAGGATTTCTCCAGCGCCCACCTGCAAGCGTCCCTGGCCGCCCGCGACCGGCACCTGTGGCTGCTGGCCCTGGACCCGCAGCAGCAGCCCATCGGCTTCGCCAAGCTCAACTGGGCGCGGCCGGTTCCGGGCAGCGAGCGCTGCGGGGCCGAGCTGCAGAAGATCTACCTGCTCAAGTCCCAGGCCGGCCAGGGCCACGGCCGGCGCCTGCTGGAGCAGGTGTTGCAGCGGGCCAGCGCCGCCGGGGAGTCCTGCCTGTGGCTGGACGTGCTCAAGAGCAACAGCGGCGCCCGGCGCTTTTATGAAAGCGCCGGGCTGCGGCAGATCGGTGAAGTGCCCTTCAGCACCGACCTGGAACAGATCGGCATGTGGGTGATGGCCTGCGACCTGCCGCTCGCCCAGCCACCGGCCCGGGCTTGAGCCCGGCTGCGGCCACTCGCCTTGCGACTACAGGCCCAGGGCCTTGAGGCGCCGGTACAGCGTGCGCTCGCTCAGGCCCAGGGCCTTGGCCAGTTCGCTGCGCGAGCCGTCGAAGACTTCCAGGGCATGGGCCAGTTGTTCCAGGTCCTTGCCGGCCCGGCGCCGGGTCACCGGGGCCGGAGCCTGGGGACTGCGCAATTCCGCCGGCAGGTCCTGCAGGCGGATCACCCCGTCATCGCTGAACAAGCGGGCCCGTTCGAGGATGTTGCGCAACTCGCGGATATTGCCCGGGTAGGTGTACAGCCGCAGCTGTTCCAGGGCCTGGGGATCGACTCGCGGCACCACCCCGGGATCGAGGCGGCGCAACAGGCTGTCGATCAGCAGCGGCAGGTCGTCGCTGCGTTCGCGCAGGGCCGGCAGGCGGATCGGAAAGGCGCTGATGCGGTAGTACAGGTCCTGGCGAAAGCTGCCGGCGGCGACCATCTCCTTGAGCGGCTTGTGGGTCGCGGACACCAGGCGGAAATCCGAGTGCACGGTGCGCAGGCTGCCCACCGGGCGAAAGCTGCCGGACTCGATCAGCCGCAGCAGCTTGACCTGCATGGCCAGGGGCACTTCACCGATCTCGTCAAGAAACAGGGTGCCGCCATGGGCCGCTTCCGCCAGGCCGATCTTGCGTTGCAGGGCGCCGGTAAAGGCGCCCTTCTCGTAGCCGAACAATTCGCTTTCCAGCAGGCTTTCGGTGAGCCCGGTGCAGTCCACCACCACCAGCGGGCCGCTGGCCCGGGGGCTGCCATCGTGCAGGGCGCGGGCGAACAATTCCTTGCCGGTGCCGGACTCGCCCTGCAGCAGCACCGGAATCGGCGCCGGAGCCGCCCGCTGCAAGGCGCTCAAGGCCTCGTTGAACGCTGGCGAGCGCCCTACCAGGCCCTTCTGCTGGGGCTGTACCGAAGCCACCGCCACCGAACTCAGGCGCTCGACATAGGCCACCACGGTTCCCGCCTCGCCGATGATCGGCCGCAGTTCCACATCCACGTGTTCCGGGCCGCGAGGCGTGTGATGGATGTGCAGCATGCGCTCCGGCACCCGGCTGTCGTGGGCCTTGCGCATCGGGCAATGCTCGCCGGCCTGATCACAGGGCACGGCGAACTGGTGGGACACGCGATAGCACTTGGCGCCCACATGGGGCTTGCCGGCCACGCCGAACTGACGCTGGTAGGCGGTGTTGGCGGCAATGATGTTGTAGTCAGTGTCGAGCACGATGGTCGGTTGCGGGTCGTGTTCGAGGTAGGACACCAGGGCCGCCATCGGCGGCTGGGCAAGGTCGGTGGCGATCAGGGACATGGGCAACTCCGGGACAGTGGCGGCAGCTTAAAGCACGCCGCGGCTTTCTGCCATTTTCTGCCACAAGCTGCCATATCACTGCCAACTGGCGTTGGCAGTCACGGCGAAAAACCCCTGATGACAGCCTCCGCGGCCTTCTACTTCAATGAACAGGTGACCAATCCCGGTGTTCGAGGTTGGCACGCTTATTGACAGTCCAAGGAACGAGCGTCAGCGCAGACTGCCCTCACCTTCATTGCCTGGAGTGCCCCATGATCATCAGCGACACGCTGCGTGTAGAAGCCTTTTTCGACAGTCAGACCTGGACCATCAGCTATCTGGTGATGGACCAGGCCAGCCGCCGCTGCGCGCTGATCGACAGCGTGCTGGACTACGACCCGAAATCCGGCCGCACCCGCACCGAATCCGCCGACCGCCTGATCGCCCGGGTCCAGGAACTGGATGCCCGGGTCGACTGGATCCTGGAAACCCACGTGCACGCCGATCACCTGTCCGCCGCGGCCTACCTCAAGGAAAAATTGGGCGCCCAGGTGGCCATCGGCAATCAGATCACCCGGGTGCAGAAAGTCTTTGGCGCGCTGTTCAACGAGGCCCCGACCTTTGCCCGTGACGGCAGCCAGTTCGACGTGCTGCTGGAAGACGGCGCCGAGTTCGCCATTGGCGGCCTCAGCGCCCGGGCCCTGCATACCCCGGGGCACACCCCGGCCTGCATGACCTACCTGGTGCAAGTGGGCGACGAGTGCGTGGCCTTTGTCGGCGATACCCTGTTCATGCCCGACTACGGCACCGCCCGCTGCGACTTCCCCGGGGCCGATGCGCGGACCCTGTACCGCTCGATCGGCAAGATCCTTTCCCTGCCCCCGCAGACCCGGCTGTTCATGTGCCACGACTACCTGCCCAACGGCCGCGAACTGCAATACATGACCACCGTCGCCGAGCAGCGCGCCAACAACATCCACATCCACCAGGGCATCGACGAAGACAGCTTCGTGAAGATGCGCGAAGCCCGCGACGCGACCCTGGACATGCCGGTGCTGATCCTGCCTTCGGTGCAGGTCAACATGCGCAGCGGGCACTTCCCCGAGCCCGAAGACAACGGCGTGAGCTACCTGAAGATTCCCCTGAACACCTTATAACCATTACTGACTCCACACGGAGAACTTGCCATGCGTCCCTTCAACCCGGCCCTGCGCGCCGTCGACGGCAGCCATCAGGTGCTGATCGTCGGTGGCGGTGCCGCCGGCATTGCCGTTGCCGCCAGCCTCATGTCCCGCGATCCGCACCTGGACGTGGCGATCATCGACCCCGCCCGGCAGCACTACTACCAACCTGGCTGGACCCTGGTGGGCGCCGGGGTATTCAGCGCCGCGTCCACCGAACGGACCATGGCCGAACTGATTCCCCAGGGCGTGAAATGGATCCAGCACGCGGTCAGCCAGTTCGAGCCGCAACACAACGCCCTGGTACTGGACAACGGCCAGGTGCTGGCCTACGACCAACTGATCGTCTGCCCCGGGCTCAAGCTTGACTGGGCGGCCATCGACGGCCTGCCCGAGGCCCTGGGCAACCACGGCGTGACCTCCAACTACCGCTACGACCTGGCGCCCTACACCTGGCAACAGGTGCAGCGGCTGCAACAGGGCGAGGCGTTGTTCAGCCAGCCGCCGATGCCGATCAAGTGCGCCGGGGCGCCGCAGAAGGCGATGTACCTGTCTTGCGACCACTGGCTGCGTAACGGCCGCCTGGGACAGATCAAGCCGCGCTTCCTGAACGCCGGTGGGGTGCTGTTCGGCGTGGCCGACTATGTGCCGGCGCTGATGGAGTACGTGAAGAAGTACGGCATTGACCTGGATTTCGGCCACAACCTGGTGGCGGTGAACGGCCCGGACCAGCGCGCGACCTTCGTCCGCACCCTGGCCGACGGCAGCCAGCAAACCCTGGAGCGCACCTTCGACCTGCTGCACGTGGTGCCACCGCAATGCGCCCCGGACTTTATCCGCAGCAGCCCGCTTGCCGACGTGGCCGGCTGGGTCGATGTCGATCCCCACAGCCTGCGTCACAAGCGTTTTGTCAACATTCACGGCCTGGGCGATGCCACCAACACCAGCAACGCCAAGACCGCCGCGGCGGCGCGCAAGCAAGCCCCAGTGGTGGCCAACAACGTGCTGGTGGCCCTCAGGCGCCTGACCCGGCTGGCCGAGTACGACGGCTATGGCTCCTGCCCGCTGACCGTGGAGCGGGGCAAGATCGTCCTCGCCGAATTCACCTACGGCGGCAAGCTGGCGCCGAGCTTTCCGCGCTGGCTGCTGGACGGTCGCCAGCCGACCCGTCGCGCCTGGTGGCTGAAGGAGCGGATTCTGCCGCCGCTGTACTGGCGCGGCATGCTCAAGGGCCATGAATGGCTGGCGCAACCGACCCTGGCCACGGACACCCGCAAAGCATGAACGAACACAGTCTGTTGGGTGCCGGGCTGGGTGCGCTGATCGGCGCGATCCTGGCCTTGACCGGCGCCGGCGGCGGCATCCTCGCGGTGCCACTGCTGGTGTTCGGCCTGGGCTTGAGCATGGTCGAGGCCGCTCCCATAGGCCTGCTGGCGGTGGGCCTGGCGGCCAGCGTTGGCGCGGTACTGGGCCTGCGCCAAGGCATCGTGCGCTACCGCGCGGCGGGGTTCGTCGCCAGCATCGGCATCCTCATGGCGCCGCTGGGGCTGTGGCTGGCTCACCGCCTGCCCAACCTGCCCCTGGCCCTGCTGTTTTCCCTGGTGCTGCTGTATGCCTGCGGGCGCATCCTGCGCAAGGCCAGCCTGGAATTGAAACAGGGCCGGGCGGCGCCGCGTCCGGCGTTCCTGCCCTGCGTGCTCAACCCGGCCCAGGGCCGGCTGCGCTGGACCCTGCCCTGCGCCCGCGCCCTGACCGTCACCGGCATGTTCTCCGGGCTGTTGTCCGGGCTGCTCGGCGTGGGCGGCGGCTTCGTGATCATCCCGGCCCTGAGCCGCTACACCAACCTGGACAGCAAGAGCATCGTCGCCACCTCATTGGCGGTGATTGCCCTGGTGTCCCTGGGCAGCGTGATCACCGCCAGCCTCAGCGGGGTGATGCACTGGGCGGTGGGCGCGCCCTTTGCCCTGGGCGCGGTGGTGGGCCTGGTGCTGGGCCGGCAGGTGGCCAGTCATCTGGCCGGCCCGCGCCTGCAGCAACTGTTCGCCATCACCGGCCTGCTGGCGGCGCTGCTGCTGGCGGGTGGGGCCCTGGGCTGGTTGTCCCGTTGAACCCATACACCGCGTAGGAGCTGGCTTGCCAGCGAAGGCGTCCTCGCCGACGCCGCTATCCGACGCAATACTCACGGCGCCAGGACAGGCCCTTTCGCCGGCCAGCCGGCTCCTACAGGGAACTCGATATGCTTTTGGATTATCTGCATTTCACACCGTGGTCGGCCCTGGCCGGAGGCGCATTGATCGGCCTCGCCGCCGGGCTGTTGATTGTCGCCAACGGACGCATCGCCGGCATCAGCGGCCTGCTTGGCAGCCTGCTGCAACCCGGCAGCGAAGGTTGGGGCGAGAAGGCCCTATTCATCCTCGGGCTGTTGCTGGCGCCGCTGCTCTGGGGCTTGTTTCATGCCCTGCCCGCCGCCGAATTCCAGGGCGGTCTGTTCGGCCTGATCAGCGCCGGCCTGCTGGTGGGCATCGGCACCCGCTATGGCGCTGGCTGCACCAGCGGCCACGGGGTGTGCGGAATTTCCCGGCTGTCGCCACGCTCGATCATCGCCACCTTGTGCTTCATGGGCAGCGGCTTCGCCACGGTCTGGGTGTTGCGCCACGGCCTGGGGCTGCAGCCATGAGAAAACTCAGCGCATTTGTTGCCGGCCTGCTGTTCGGCATCGGCCTGCTGCTGGCGGGCATGGCCAACCCGGCCAAGGTCCTGGGCTTTCTCGACCTGGCCGGCAACTGGGACCCGTCCCTGGCGCTGGTGATGCTCGGCGCCATTGTGCTGGCCTGGTGGCCCTTCCATTGGGCCATGGGCCGCTCGCGCTCAGCGCTCGGGGCGCCCATGCAGATCCCCACCAAGCGCAATATCGACCGACGCCTGATCGGCGGCAGCCTGCTGTTCGGCATCGGCTGGGGCATCGCCGGGATCTGCCCGGGACCGGCCCTGGTGCTGCTGCCGGGCGGCCACTGGCAAGCCTGGGTGTTTGTCCTGGCCATGCTCGCGGGCATGCTGCTGTTCCAGCGCCTGGAGGCCCGTCGCCGCCGCTAGAACACCCGCCCGCGGGTACGCCGCCCCGGTAGGAGCTGGCTTGCCAGCGAAGGCGTCCCCACGGCCACCACTGACCTGACAGCAGATTCATGGCGCCAGGGGCGGCCTCTTCGCCGGCAAACCGGCTCCTACGTGGGCAACCACCGGGGAAATATTGTCCTCTGCCGGGACACTGCACGGACGGCGACCATGACCTGGACCTGTATCCCCCAGGAGTGCGTCATGTCCACCGCCCAGTCCCTTGAACTCTGCCTCTGGCGCAAGATCGGCCGCTACGCCTCGCGCATCGGCCGGACCCTGATCCAGAAAGCCCTGTGGCTCTACTACGCCGCGCAACGACCGCAAACCCCAATCTGGGCCAAGACCACCATCTACGCCGCCCTGGGTTACTTCATATTGCCGCTGGACATGATCCCCGACCTGATCCCCGGGGCCGGGTACGTGGATGACCTTGGTCTGTTGACCGGCTCGGTGGTGACGGTGGCCGCCCACATCAACGCCGAGGTCCGGGAGCAAGCCAGCGCACGCCTGGCCGACTGGTTCGGCAGCGAGCCGCAATGAACCAGAGGGCGGCGCCTCGGTACGCACTCGACTCACCAGGGCGGTGCAGCCCCGGACACAGTGGCCGCCAGGCTCACCGCGCCTGCGTGTCCAGGGCATAGAACTCCTGCAGCTTGGCCTGCAGCAGTTGCTTGTCCGGCAACTGGGTCCGGTACTCGGCGATCAACGCCGGAGACAGTGAACGGTTGAGGGCATACTCCACCACCTCGTCCTCCTTGCTGGCACAGAGCAGCACACCCAGGGCCGGGTTTTCGTGGGGTTTGCGCACCTGGCGGTCCAGGGCCTCCAGGTAGAAGTCCAGCTTGCCCAGGTACTCCGGCTCGAAGCGCCCGACCTTGAGTTCAACGGCCACCAGGCAATTCAACCCGCGATGGAACAGCAGCAGGTCCAGGACGAAATCGCGCCCGCCCACCTGCAAGGGATAGCCTGAAGCGACAAAGCAGAAGTCGCGCCCCATCTCGATCAGAAAATCCTTGAGCTGGCGCACCAGCCCCTGATGCAGATCGGCTTCGTCATGCCCCTGGGCCAGGTCGAGAAACTCCACCATGTAGGCATCCTTGAACACTTTCAGGGCCTCGGGACGAGTCTGCCTCAAGGTGGCCGTGGCGCTTGCCGGGTGGGTCAGCGTGCGCTCGAACAGGGCGGATTTGATCTGCCGCTCCAGTTCCCGGGTCGACCACTGTTCCTGGAGGGCCATGCGCAGATAAAACTCGCGCTCCTGAGCAGATTTGCCTTGCGCAAGAATGATCAGGTTCTGAGTCCAGGGTAATTGTGTCAGCACTGCTGACACTTTCTCCTCCCCTCGATAAACCTCATAGAACTGGCGCATGCGAAACAGGTTACGCCGGGTAAACCCGCGCAGCCCCGGCTGCTGCCGCGCCAGGTAATCCGCCAGTTGCCGGACCACGCCATCGCCCCATTCCGCCGCCTCGATCTTGCGGCTGATATAGGCCCCGACCTGCCAGTACAGCTCCACCAGTTCAGTATTCACCGCCCGCACTGCCCGTTGCCGCGCGGTGGTGATCATTTGCGCCACTTCGCCAAATGCCACATCGGTGGGGCTGATTGCCGCTGCAGTCTCTTGCTTCATGACGCACACCCGCTTGCTGGGAGACAGGCCCCTATGATCCCGTGGCTCGCCATGGGCTTGAAGTCAGGCCTGTCTCTTTGTGTTGAGCGAAATGTCCTGATTTGCGCGCGCTAAACAACCCGGTCAGCCGGGCATGCAATTGAAGTCCTGGGTGCTGGCCACCTGCTTGCCCTGGGCGTCATACAAGCGCGCCGACACCTCGCTGCCCAGGCTCGACTCCACCAGTTTGTAATGCTCTCCGGCCTTGAAGCCGCTATAGCTGAGATGGCCGTTGCAGTCTTGCTGGTTGGAATCACCGACGCTCTCTTCAAACAGGGTCACGTCCAGGCGATGAGCGCCGGGCTTGACCTCAAAGTAACGTCCATCGTCGACCTTGTGCCCATCCACCCGTTCGGCCATCAGGTCGTTGGAGCCCTCTTCCTGCAAGCCGATCCAGGCCTCGCTGGGGTCGGGCTGGGGCATGGGGCCAGCGCAGGCCGAGAGCAGGCACACCAGGCCCAGGGCGGGAATCAGCAACAGCGGTTTGAGTGTCATGAAAAGGTACCTCGCAAATGACCGGAAGGAGTGCGACGCGAGCCCCGGACAATCGGCTGCGTCGATGGCCATCAAGCTTGTCGAGGCCCAGACGCGGGAACAAATGAATCCCCATGAAAGGAATTTCAGGCCTTACCTAAAACTTCCTTCACCTGGCTGAAAGCCGCGTGTTAGGTGGGTCGCTGCAGGCTGCCGAGGTTTGCAATCCCACTCCCTCGGAGGTTTTCGGCATGCTCGGGCTGGTCAAGACCGCACTGCTCAAGCCCTACACGTTCATCGTGCTGGCGATATTTATCTGCATCATCGGGCCCCTGGCGGCCCTGCGTACCCCCACCGACGTGTTTCCCGATATCGGCATCCCGGTGGTGGCGGTGGTCTGGCAGTACAACGGCCTGTCGCCGGAGGCCATGGCCGGGCGGGTGATCTACACCTACGAGCGCTCCCTGAGCACCACGGTCAACGACATTGAGCACATCGAGTCGCAGTCGCTGCCGGGCATGGGCATCGTCAAGATCTTCTTCCAGCCCGGGGTCGATATCCGCACCGCCAACGCCCAGGTGACCGCGGTGTCGCAAACCGTGCTCAAGCAGATGCCACCGGGCATCACCCCGCCGCTGATCCTCAACTACAGTGCCTCGACAGTGCCGATCCTGCAGATGGCCTTTTCCAGCCCGACCCTGTCGGAAGCAAAGATCCGCGACCTGGTGCAGAACAACATTCGCCTGCCCCTGAGCTCGCTGCCGGGGCTGGCCATGCCTACGCCCATGGGCGGCAAGCAGCGGCAGATCACCCTCGACCTGGACCCGCAAGCCCTGGCCGCCAAGGGCCTGTCGGCCCAGGACGTGGGCAACGCCCTGGCGGCGCAGAACCAGATCATCCCGGTGGGCACCGCCAAGCTCGGCGGCAATGAATACACGGTGCTGCTGAACAACAGCCCGACCGCCATCGACGAGCTCAACGACCTGCCGATCAAGACCGTGGACGGTGCCTTGATCACCATCGGCCAGGTGGCCCACGTGCGTGACGGCTCGCCGCCGCAGACCAATATCGTGCGGGTCGACGGACGTCGCGCGGTGCTGATGCCAGCGCTGAAGAACGGCAATATTTCCACCCTGTCGATCGTCGACGGCATCCGCCAGATGCTGCCGCGGATCAATGAAACCCTGCCACCGGCGCTGAAGACCTCGCTGCTGGGCGATGCCTCGGTGTTCGTCAAGCAGTCGGTGGGCAGCGTAGCCCGGGAAGGCATCATCGCCGCCCTGCTGACCAGCGCGATGATCCTGCTGTTCCTCGGTAGCTGGCGCTCCACGTTGATCATCGCCGCCTCGATTCCCCTGGCGGTGCTCTCGGCCATTGCCCTGCTGGCGGCCAGCGGCCAGACCCTCAACGTCATGACCCTGGGCGGCCTGGCCCTGGCGGTGGGGATCCTGGTGGACGACGCCACGGTGACCATCGAGAACATCAACTGGCACCTGGAACAGGGCAAGGCGGTCAAGCAGGCGATCCTCGACGGCGCCCAGCAGATCGTCGGCCCGGCCTTCGTCTCGCTGCTGTGCATCTGCATCGTCTTCGTGCCGATGTTCCTGTTGCAGGGCATCGCCGGCTACCTGTTCCGGCCCATGGCCCTGGCGGTGATCTTCGCCATGGCCAGCTCGTTCATCCTCTCGCGGACCCTGGTGCCCACACTGGCCATGTACCTGCTCAAGCCCCATGCGCCAGAAGCAGGGCCCGGGCATCACCCGGAAGACGCCTTCATCAACCACCACGAAGGCGAACAGCACGCCCTGCCACGCGGCGCCCTGGTGCGCGGGCTGCTGGCCTTCCAGCAAGGTTTCGAGGCGCGTTTTTCCAACGTGCGCGACACCTACCATGGCCTGCTGCATCTGGCCCTGGGCCGGCGCAAGACCTTCATCCTCGGCTTTCTTGCTTGCGTGCTGGCCTCCTTCGCCCTGCTGCCGAGCCTGGGCCAGGACTTCTTCCCCGCCACCGATGCCGGGGCCCTGGCCCTGCACGTGCGCCTGCCCCTGGGCACGCGGATCGAGGAAAGCGCGGCAGCCTTCGACCGCATCGAAGCGCGGATTCGCGAGGTGATCCCGGCCGAGCAACTGGACAGCCTCATCGACAACATCGGCATCCCCTTGAGCGGCATCGACATGGCCTACAGCAACAGCGGCACCATCGGCCCCCAGGACGGCGACATCCAGGTCACCCTCAAACCCGGCCACGCCCCCAGCGTCGACTATGTGAAGAAGCTGCGCGAAGCACTGCCGGAAAGCTTCCCCGGCAGCCAGTTCGCCTTCCTGCCGGCGGACATCAGCAGCCAGATCCTCAACTTCGGCGCCCCGGCCCCCCTGGACGTGAAAATCTCCGGCCCCGACGCCGCGGCCAACCGCGCCTTCGCCCTGGAACTGCAACGGCGCCTGCAGCACGTGCCGGGCATCGCCGACCTGCGCCTGCAGCAATCCACCGGCTACCCGTCCTTGCAGGTCAAGGTCGACCGCCTGCGGGCCAACGGCCTGGGCATCACCGAGCGTGACGTGACCAACAGCATGGTGGCGTCCTTGGCCGGCAGCTCCCAGGTGGCGCCGACCTTCTGGCTCAACCCGAAGAACGGCGTGTCTTACTCCATCGTCGCCGCCACCCCGCAGTACCGCCTGGACAGCCTGCCGGCCCTGGAGGCGCTACCGGTCACTGGCAGCAATGGCCAGTCGCAGATCCTTGGCGGCCTGGCGGATATCTCCCGCGTAGAAAGCCCGGCGGTGGTCAGCCACTACAACATCCAGCCCACCCTGGACCTGTACGCCAACGTCCAGGGCCGCGACCTGGGCGCCGTGGCCCACGACATGCAAAAGGTCCTGGACGACGCCGCGGCCCTGCGGCCCAAGGGCGCCACGGTCAGCCTGCACGGGCAGATCGACGCCCTGCATGAAGCCTTCAGCGGCTTGAGCCTGGGCCTGCTGGGGGCGGTGGTGCTGATCTACCTGCTGATCGTGGTCAACTTCCAGTCCTGGGTCGATCCGTTCGTGATCATCACCGCGCTGCCCGCCGCCCTGGCCGGGATCGTCTGGATGCTGTTCCTGAGCGGCACTTCGCTGTCGGTGCCGGCGCTGACCGGGGCCATCCTGTGCATGGGGGTGGCCACCGCCAACTCGATCCTGGTGGTGAGCTTCTGCCGCGAGCGCCTGGCGGCCCACGGCGACGCCCTCAAGGCCGCCCTGGAAGCTGGCTACACGCGCTTTCGCCCGGTGTGCATGACCGCCCTGGCGATGATCATCGGCATGCTGCCCCTGGCCCTGTCCGAGGAACAGAACGCCCCCCTGGGCCGCGCGGTGATCGGCGGTCTGCTCCTCGCCACCGTCGCCACCCTGATCTTTGTCCCCGTGGTCTTCAGCCTGGTCCACGGCCGTCACTCCCAATCCGCTGTCGTTGGAGAAAACACCCATGTCGCCTGATCACACCCCATCGCGCAAACGCCTGATGCTGCTGGGCATCGGCAGTCTGAGCCTGGCCGCGCTGCTGGTGGCCAGCGGCCTGGCGGCGCGCACCCGGCATGAACGGGCCGTGGTCGCCTGGACCGAAACCGCCGCCGTGCCGCAGGTGCTGGTGTTCCAGCCGCAGCCCAACGTGCTGGGCGACAGCCTGCGCCTGCCGGCGCACCTGGAAGCCTGGAGCAAGGCGCCGATCCACGCCCGGGTCAGCGGCTACCTCAAGGACTGGAGCCAGGACATCGGCGCCAAGGTCGCCGCCGGACAAGTGCTGGCCCATATCGACAGCCCCGACCTGGACCAGCAAGTGGCCCAGGCCCGAGCGCGAATGATCCAGCAGCAGGCCAATGCACGGCTGGCCCAGACCACCGCCGAGCGCTGGCAGCACCTGCTGGCCAGCCACTCGGTGTCGCGCCAGGAGGCCGATGAAAAAAGCTCCAACGCCGCCGCGGCCAAGGCCAGCGCCGAGGCAGCCGCCGCCGACTACGCACGGCTCACGGCGCTGGAGGACTACAAGACCATTCGCGCACCGTTCGCCGGCACCCTCACCGCCCGTCACACCGACATCGGCCAGTTGATCAAGGCCGACAACGACAGCGACCCGGAACTGTTCGACCTGGCGGACACCCACAAGCTGCGGCTCTACGTGCCCATTCCGCAGAACTACGCCAGCGTCATCCGCCCCGGCCTGGTGGCCCAGTTGACCGTGCCCGAGCACCCCGGCCAGCACTTCAGCGCGCAACTGGTGGGCGACTCCACCGCCATCGACTCACGCTCCGGCACCCTGCTGGCGCAGTTCGTCGCCGCCAACCCCGACGGCGCGCTGATGCCCGGCGACTATGCCGAGGCGACCCTGGCCATCCCCGCCGACACCCACGGCGTGAGCATCCCCGCCAGCGCCCTGATCTTCCGCGCCCAGGGCACCCAGGTGGCAGTGATCGACAGCGCCAAGCGCGTGCACCTGCGCAGCATTCATATCGGCC
The DNA here is from genome assembly GCF_900105185.1 of Pseudomonas saponiphila. Classification (NCBI taxonomy): domain Bacteria; kingdom Pseudomonadati; phylum Pseudomonadota; class Gammaproteobacteria; order Pseudomonadales; family Pseudomonadaceae; genus Pseudomonas; species Pseudomonas saponiphila. Next base: position 3,673,632 of record NZ_FNTJ01000001.1, read on the forward strand.
TCGACCTCGGCGAGCGGCTGGTGATCGACCAGGGCCTGCAAGCCAGCGATCACGTCATCGACAACCCGCCGGACGCCCTGCGCGAAGGTGACCGGGTGCAACTGGCGGACGCCGGAGGTGAGCATGCGCCCAAGGCTTAAGCCCCTCGCCGCCCTATTGGTGCTGGCCCTGCACGGCTGCTCCCTGGCGCCCCACTACCAGGTGCCGGCCATCGACCTGCCGGCGCAGTATCGCGAACAGAGCAGCGACGGCCCCTGGCACCCGGCCGCCACGCCTCAGGTCATCGGCGAACAATGGTGGCTGCTGTACCAGGACCCGCGTCTGAACGACCTGCAACAACACCTGCTCCAGGCCAACCCGGATCTGGCGGCGGCCCTGGCCCACTACGACGGCGCCCAGGCCTACGCCAGCCAACTGCACGCCGGACTGTTCCCGCTGATCAGCGCCAGCGCCCAACCGTTGCGCCAGCGCCAGTCGGACAGCCGCCCGCTGCGCGGCAGCACGCAACCGTCGATCTACAACAGCAACACCGCCGGTTTCGCCCTGAGCTTCGACCTCGACCTCTGGGGCCGGATTCGCAATCAAGCCGCGGCCGGCGACGCCCAGGCCCAGGCTTCGGGTGATGATCTGGCGGCGGCGCGCCTGAGCTTGCAAAAACAACTGGCCATGCTCTATGTGCAACTCAATGGCCTGGATGCCCAGAGCCGGATTCTCAGCCGTTCCCTGGAGGATTACGCCCAAGCCCTGCAACTGACCCGCGACCGCTACCAGGGGCAGATCGCCTCGGAACTGGACCTGACCCGGGCCCAGAGCCAACTGGCCAGCGCCGAAGCGGAACTGGACGAAGTGCGCGCCCAGCGCAACCTCAGCGAACACGCCATCGGCGAACTGGTGGGCGAACCGGCCAGCCGCTTCAGCCTCGCGCCCTCGGAGCAACTGCTGAGCCTGCCGAGCATTCCCCAGCAACTGCCCAGCACCTTGCTGCAACGGCGCCCGGACATTGCCGCGGCCGAACGCCGGGTGTACGCCGCCAATGCCGGCATCGGCATCGCCCGCGCCGCCTGGTACCCGGATTTCAGCCTGACCGGCATGCTCGGCGGCCAGACCCAGGGCGTGGGCAACCTGCTGGCGGCGGGTAATCGCTATTGGGCCCTGGGGCCCTTGGTGAATCTGCCGATTTTTGACGGCGGCCGGCTGAGCGCCAATGAGCGCCAGGCCCATGCCGAGTTTGAAGAAGCCGCCGCGCATTACCGTGGGCAAGTGCTGCGAGCGGTGCGCGAGGTGGAGGACAACCTGGGGCAACTGCGGGATCTGCGCCAGGAGGCGCTGGATCAGCAGGCGGCGGTGAATGCTGCGTTGCACACCCAGGCCTTGGCCATGAACAGCTATCAGGCGGGTGCCGTCAGCTACCTGGATGTTGTGACAGCGCAGACTGCGGCGCTCCAGGCTCAGCGAGGGTTGCAGGCGCTGCAGACGCGGGAGTTGCAGGCCAGTGTGGGGTTGGTGGTCGCGTTGGGTGGAGGAGAGTCAGCGGCAAGTTTGTAGCGGCAAGCGGCAAGCAAAAAGCTTGAGGTTTGCCGCCTCGCCCTATGCGTCGCCAACCGTTGCTGATAGTGTTGAGCGCCAAAAAAGTAGTTATCATACCCACCGCCACGACAGGGAGTTGAAAGCGATGTGAACAGCCGGCAACTCATCGCCCAGATCGAAGCAGATGGTTGGTATCTGGTCAGGGTCAAGGGCAGTCACCACCACTTCAAACACCCAACCAAGCCAGGCCTGGTCACCATTCCCCATCCCAAAAAAGATCTACTGGCCAAAACGGTAAGCAGCATATTGAAACAAGCCCGGCTCTAACCACCCAGGCTCGACGCTCCCAGGTCCGAAGGAGGATCAGTCCATGCTCTATCCCATTGCCATTCTCCCCGGTGACGACCAACACGCCTGGGGTGTGGAAGTACCCGATATTCCTGGCTGCTTCTCCGCCGGTGACGACCTCGACGACGCCATGGCCATGGCCCGCGAAGCCATCGAAGGCCACCTGGAATTACTGGCAGAAGAAGGCGCAGCCATTCCCACCGCCCGCACAGTGACCCTCCATGCCACCAATCCCCAGTATCAAGGCTGCACTTGGGCCGTGATTGATATCGACATCACCCGCTACATGGGCAAGGCGGAAAAACTCAACATCACGCTGCCGGGCTATTTGCTGAATCGAATTGATGAATATGTGAAACATCATCCGGAACAGAAAAGCCGATCGGGCTTTTTGGCTCAGGCTGCGTTGAGGGTGTTGCAGGGCGGTTGAGGGCTTTGCACTTGCTCTCACTCCCACTTCAGGAGCCCGGAACGAGGTGCCGGAAACCGGAGCAGGAACCCTTTGGTTATGTTGGGCTGGACCGGCATTCCAGCTTTGCCAAAGTGATTCGCCCTTACCGCGAGTTCTGGGTACATATCCGTTGCTGCGGGTGTGGCGGCTGGCGGTTCCGCTTTTACAGCGGCTCACTTTTGAAAAGCGCAAAAGTAAGCAAAACGCTCTGCCCCTCCACTCGGTGCCTCGCTTAGGCTCGGCATGCCCTCACTCCGGCATTGATCCGTGGGCCGCCGCCACAGGCCATCCATGGCCTGGGGCGGCTAACCCGGCATCCCTGCCGGGTTACCCACGGATCAATGCCTGCGTTCGGCCATCGTGGTTAACGGGGCGCTCAGATCAAAATCAAAAGCAAGATCAAAATCTGACGGCGGCCTGCCGGCCGGCCTGTTTCATTGACGTTCGCGTTACATGTAGCCGGCATGCGCACCTTGGCTTTGGCTTTTGATCTTGATCTTGATCTTCAGGCCCCTTCCCAGCCGGCCGAGCGTAGGCGTTGCGTAGGGGGCAGCTCGGCATGGATGCCGAGCTAGCCGCCCCAGGCCATGGATGGCCGGTTGGCGGCGGGCCCCCGGAGCAATGCCGAAGCGAGGGAACCCCGAGCCCCAGCGAGGGGGCCATGGAGGGGCAAGCGTTTTTTGGTTCCTTTTTTTGGCGTTTAAAAAAAAGGGACTCGCCGTAAGGGCGAAACCCTAAGTGGCCGTTACCGCAGGAATGGATATGTACCCCATCCCCCCGCTGTAAAAGCGGAACCGCCAGCCGCAGCAACGGATATGTACCCCGTCCCCCGCCATAAAGGCAAAACCGCCAGCCGCCACACCCGCAGCAACGGATATGCCCCCCACCAAAACCAGCCACCAACACCACGAAACAAGCGCTCAAACATCTCCCCAACCACCCTGTTGCAGCGCTATGACGTCGCTCGTACAGTCCCCACTCGCAACCCAATCCGCGAGCGACCTTGGCCGGTCGAATATAGGAACGCATCGACTATCAAACCATCATTGCAGTCGCTTTTTGCGCCAGCGATCGAGGGACATGACGGTGATGCGCGGAACACCTTCTGGTGCACTGCTGTCCCGTCTCCGGCCAGTCTTTCCGCGTACTACCGCCCTACTCCTCCCAATCAGCGAAAAAGGTGACTGCTCTGAAAAAGGAGCCGTACCTATGACTGACCATCACCTCCCCCGCTTCACCCCCATCGACACCCACGACACCGAACACCCGGTGTTCTACCTCGATACCCAAGCCCCCTTGAGCGACCTGGCCAGCAACGCCGCCCATCGTTTCACCGTGGTCCGCGACCTGATGGACAGCCTGTCCAGCCTGAAACTGAAAGACATCAGCGATTGCGATCTGACCCGCATCACCCGTGGTGTACACCTGCTCACCCGAGAAGGTTGCGCGTTGCTGGAAGTGATTCAGTGGCGGGTGGCGTAGGAGCCAGCTTGCCGGCGAAGGCGGTCTTACGGGCCCCTTCGCTGGCAAGCCAGCTCCTACAAAAGCCGGCGCACCTACTGGCGATCAGATGTGGCAAGTACTCAGGCCGTTCTTCTCCAGGTAACGCTGGTGCGCTTCATCCGCCAGGTCGAAGCGGCCCAGGGGCACGATGACCGTGGCCACGGGTTTGTTGAGTCGACCGGAGGCTTGCAAGGCGGTCTTGGCCGCCCTCGCCTGTTCGGCTTGCGCGGCGTTGGTGTGGAAGATCGCCGAACGATATTTCACTCCGCCATGCTCGCCCTGGCGATCCACCGAGGTGGGATCGTGCAGGCCCCAGAAGTGTTCGATCAGACGGGCATAGGTCAGTACCTGCGGGTCGAAATCCACCTGCACTACCTCGATCTGCAACGCCTCGTCCCCCGCTTCCACGGCGTAGCCGACACGGCTGTCGATGACCCCCGGCAGCGCCCGGAACGCGGCTTCCGCGCCCCAGAAGCAGCCGGCGCCAAAGGTCGCCTGTTCGAGGCTGCTCACCGGCGCCCCACTCATTGCGCCACTCCCACTTTTTCACCGCTGGCGCCCAGCCAGCCATTGACGATCTGCGGGTGCGCTGCGACCCATTCCTTGGCCGCCTGCGCCGCCGGTTGCTGGTCCTTTTCGATTTTGAGGATCAGGTCATTCAAGGCCTGGGGTTCGATGCTGAAGTTCTCCAGGAACGCGGCGATCCGTGGTGCGCGTTTTTGCAGAGCGGTGGACGCCAGGACGTAGACCCGGGCATCCGGGTAGGCGCAGGTGATCTTGCTCTTGCTCAGCCAGTCGGCATCCACCGTCGGGCTGATGAATTTCCAGCAGCCGTCGGCCTTGTACAGTGGGTCGCCCTTCTTGTTGTCCTGGGCGTAGCCGTCGAACGCCGGTTCATCCAGTCGGCGCAGGTCGAAGGCGGAGAAGATCCAGTCCGGGGTGTAGGCGTAGAACACCACGCCGCGCTGGGCCTTGTAGGCGGCGGCGAGCTTGGCGTAGGTCACCGAGGCTTCGGTGGACACCGATTCGAATTTGTCGGCAAAGCCAAAATCCTTGGCCTTGATCTGGCCGATGTAGGTCGACTCCCAGCCCGCCGGGCCCACCAGCAGTTGCGCCTTGCCGCCGCCCAGGGGTTCGAAGAGTTTCGCCACCTCGGGCTTTTGCAGGTCGTAGACCGACTTCACACCGTATTTGTCTTGCAGGTAGCCGGGGATGTAGAAGCCTTGCACCCCCAGGTACGGCTGCTTGTTGGGCACCAGGGAACGGGTGCCGCCGGTGACGTATTTGGCCCAGGCGGCGGACTGGTTAGGCAGCCAGATGTCGGTGAGCACGTCCACCGAGCCATCGCCCTTGGCCGCGGCGGCGAACAGCACCGGTACGTCACCGGCAAGGTAGGAAACGTCGCCGTCGAGGCGAGTCTTGATCACTTCGCCAAGGATATTCTGGATGGCGATGGCGCCGGTCCAGTTCTGCTCGCCAATGACGATCTTGTCCTTGGCCAGCACCGGCAGGGACAAACCCAACAGCAGCGCGGCGGCGCCAAGGGTACGAGTAAACGACTTGTTCAAGGGACACCTCATGATTGCTGTAAAGTGCGATCCCGCTGGCGCAGGGTCGCTTGAATGATTCGATCGGGAATCAGCGCGCAGAACACGATCGCCGCCCCGGCCAACATGCCCTCGCCGCCCTTGATGTTGCGCAGCGCGGTCATCACGTCGTAGCCCAGGCCACCGGCGCCGATCAGCGCCGCCACCACCACCATCGACAGGCTCATCACCAGGGTCTGGTTGATCCCCAGCAGCAAGGAACCCGCGGCCAGGGGCAGTTCGACCTTGGTCAGGATCTGCCACGGCGTGGCGCCGTGGGCCAGGGCCGCTTCGACGGCGGTCTTGGGCACTTCCTGGATCCCCAGGGCGGTGAGACGGATCATCGGCGCCAGGGCGAAGATCACCGTGGCGATCACCGCTGGGGTCTTGCCCACCGAGAAGAACGCCACCGCCGGGATCAGGTACACGAAGGTCGGCAGGGTCTGCATCACGTCCAGCAAGGGGGTGATCAGGCGCCGGGCCAGGGCGCGCTTGGCCAGGAGGATGCCGGCCGGCACGCCGATCAACAGCGAGATCAGCACCGAGGAGCCCACCAGGGCCAGGGTGGCGATGGTCCGCTCCCAGAAGCCGAACAGGCCGATGTAGAGCAAGGCCGCGGCGCTGGTCAGGGCCAGGGCGGCGCCGGCGCTGCGCCAGGCCAGCAGCACCAGGGCCAAGGCCGGCACCGGCCAAGGCAGCCAGCCCAGCAGGCTTTCGGTGCTGTCGATCACTGTGCGCACGGCGACTATCACGCCGACGAAGGTGCTTTCGAAGGTGACCTGGGACCAGCCGATCAACTGGTCGATGGCCGCCGCGGTGCCCAGCAGCACTTGGCGGTCGGCGGGAAATTGCAGCCAGGGGCCAGAGGCATCGACGGCCAGGACCCGCCACAGCACCAGGGCCTGGGACAGCAGCAACACCAGCCACGGCAGGCGCCAGTCGGAACGCCCCAGGCGGCTGGGGCGACGGGCCAGGGTCACACTCAACAGGCGGCTGAGCAGCAAGCCGATGAGCGCCAAGGCGGCCCAGGCGAAACTGGCCGTGACCAGCCCCTGCCCCAAGGCTGCGGCGGCGCCCAGCTCCAGGGCAAAACCCAGCCAGTACAACCCGCCGCGACCGCTGGCGGCCAGGGCCGCGGGCCCCAGCAGCAGGGCCTGGGCCGAGGACAGCCCGGGACTGACCGGCACCGGGCTCGTCGCGCTCTTGTGCGGGGCGATCGCCGCCACCGCAGGCGCGGCGCTGCGGGCACCGTGTTCCTGGAAGAAGTCCGCCACTTCGGCATCCGCTGGCTGCTCCAGCAGTTCGGCGGGGGTGCCCAGTTGGATCAGCTGGCCGTGGCGCAGCACGGCAATGCGGTCCGCCAGGCGCAGGGCTTCGGCCGGGTCGTGGGTCACCAGCAAGGTGGTGATGCCGCGCTCGCGCACCACCCGCAGGAAGTGGCTTTGCAGGTCGCGGCGAATGGTCGGGTCCAGAGCGCTGAAGGGTTCATCCATCAGCAGGATGTCCGGCTCGCTGACCAGGGCCCGGGCCAGCCCGACCCGCTGCTGCATGCCGCCGGACAGTTCATGGGGATAGTGCTCGCCCCAGCCTTCCAGGCCCATGGCCCGCAGTTGCACATCGGCCGCGGCGTGGCGCAGGGCCTCGGGTTCGCCGCGCAGTTCCAGGGGCAAGGCGACGTTGTCGCGCACGCTGCGATGGGGCAGCAGGCCGAAGTGCTGGAACACCATGCCAATGCGCCGGGAACGCAGGGTACGCAGTTCCTGGGCCGAAAGCTGGCTGATGGCGGCGCCGTCGATCAGCACCTCGCCGCTGCTGGGCTCGACCAGCCGGTTGATATGCCGCAGCAAGGTGGACTTGCCGCTGCCGGAAGTGCCCATCAGGCACAGCACTTCGCCGCGGCGCACCTTGAGGCTGACCTGCTCAACCGCAGGCGGCGCCGACTGGCCGCGGCGGCGGGCGTAGTGCTTGGTCAGGTGGCGCAATTCCAGCACCACGTCGGCGTTATCCGCGGGCGGGCTGATTGAGGCTGGGACGGCAAAGGCCTCTTGGGGGTGAACGGCAGACACGGGAACTCCTGACGCCGGGCGCGGGATGGCGTAGCCGGCGCTGAACAAGAAAAAAAGGGGGACCTGTTCGCCGGCAAGCCGGCTCCTACAGGCGAACGCGATCTAACGGCCAATTACAAGGATTGCGGACTCCACAACTGCACCGCTCGGGCATCCACCGGCTTGGGCAAGAGCTTTTCCTGGTAGAAGGCATCGGCGATTTTCTGCTGCTCGCCCAGGGCGTCAGGCTTGACCACTTCGACCTGGTAGGTGCGGCGGCTGTTGGCCAGCTCCACCGTCGGCACGTCCAGGTTGCCCCACAGCGGGCCCAGCAACTTCGCCGCCTCCGCCGGGTGCGCCTTGACCCAGGTGCCGGTCTTCTGCAGCTCGGCGAACACTTGCTTCAGCACCTCGGGATGAGCCTTGGCGTAGTCATTGGAAGCCAGGTAGTAACGGCGATAACTGGCCAGCCCCTGGCCGTCGTGCAGCACCCGCGCGCCCTGCTGGCGCTGGGCGCTGGCGACGAAGGGTTCCCAGGTGACCCAGGCATCGACCTTGGCGGTTTCCAGCGCCGCGCGGCCATCGGCCGGGGTCAGGTACACCGGCTGGATATCGGCAAAGCTCAAGCCCGCTTCGCGCAAGGCGGCGATCAGCAGGTAGTGACTGCCGGCGGCCTTGGTCACGGCGATGCGCTTGCCCTTGAGGTCAGCCAGGGATTTGAGCGGCGAATCCTTGGGGATGACGATGGACTGAGCGGCGGGCGACGGGGTTTCCGTGGCGAAATAGGTGAGCTTGGCCCCGGCGGCCTGGGCGAACACCGGCACCGTGTCGGCAACGTCCGCGCTGATGTCGACATTGCCCACGTTCAGCGATTCCGCCAATGGCAGGCCACTGGTGAACTCATGCCAGGTGATGTTGACGCCCTGCCCCGCCAGCTGTTTTTCCAGGGTGCCCTGGGCCTTGAGCAGCGCCAGCAGGGTCGAGGATTTCTGGTAGCCGATGCGCAGGTTGGTGTCGGCCTGGGCATTGAGGGCCATGCCCAGCGCCAGACCGGCCAGGGCGGTGATCGACAGGCTACGACGCAAAGCAAAGGGCAGGCGCATGGGGGCGGACCTTCTGGGAGACAGGAAAGTCGCTAAAAGCTAATCGATCTAATAAATCTAAAATAAATACTTTTTAGGAATTAGCTTAGGTTCGAGGGATGGGTTGAAAGTCGCGGAGGGTGAGATCGCACGAAAACAAGCAGGCTGATTCATCACCGCGACTGCGCGGGCCAGCGCAGCCTCCTGGGCCTGGCGGCGACAGCAGGTCGTCCACCTGATGCAGCGAAGCGCTAATCATCACACCTTGGCGAGCCACCGAATGTCGTTTGGCGTAAACAGAAATAGCGACTCTTTTTCAGTGTTGCCGGGGCCACGGAGCAAGGAAGGACCGCTTGGTTGACCTCGATCGACAGCTGCTCGCCCTGTGTTCCTTCAGGCAATGTCAGGTCGCACTGGTGATTACCGTACCCAGGTGACCAGCTGATATCGCGAACCACGCGGTTGTCCATTTTCAGGACCAAGGGGCTTTGCGTGAGCGACGTACAGGCTTTCAAATCAGGGTGGGAAACACTGATTTGCACGCGGTCGTCGCTGCCGTATTGGGGAAAAAAGGGGATAAAGAATATCGCGAAGATCAGCCCTGAATGATTACGCCTCACGGACACGGACAACGGGTTGGGTCCGCAGGAAGCCTCTAGTATGGCGCTTTCATCACCATACGGTGTGGGCGAGTCGGTCCAGCCTCCTGGCTGGTCGACTCTCCAACTGTGCCCCCACTTGTAATCCGTACAGCCCCCCAGGCTCAAAGCCAGGGCCAGACAAAGCGCCATCCTGTGCATATTCGGCATCCCGTGCGAAAAGTTCGCCAGTGTACGCCAGCCAAACGCCCCACGATGCCCCGTGTAGGAGCTGGCTTGCCAGCGAAGGCGTCCGCCCAAGCGCTGCCTGCCTCGCGGGCCTCTTCGCCGGCAAGCCGGCTCCTACGGGAAATGTATGGGCGGGGGCGGATTGTGGAAACAACGCCCCCCTCGGTAGGAGCTGGCTTGCCAGCGAAGGCGTTCGCCCAAGCGCTGCATGCCTTGCGGGCCTCTTCGCCGGCAAGCCGGCTCCTACGGGAAATGTGTGTGGGGGCGGATTGTGGAAACAACTCCCCCCCTCGGTAGGAGCTGGCTTGCCAGCGAAGGCGTTCGCCCAAGCGCTGCATGCCTTGCGGGCCTCTTCGCCGGCAAGCCGGCTCCTACGGGGAGTGTGTGTGGGCGGGGGCGGATTGTGGAAACAACGCCCCCCTCGGTAGGAGCTGGCTTGCCAGCGAAGGCGTTCGCCCAAGCGCTGCCTGCCTCGCGGGCCTCTTCGCCGGCAAGCCGGCTCCTACGGTTGGCGCTGGGCGATGGATTGGGAGGCGGCGAGCATGGCCCGCAGCAGGACGGCGCAGCCGGCAGCGAGGTCGTCGGGGTCGGCGTTCTCGATTTCGTTGTGGCTGATGCCGCCTTCGCAAGGCACGAAGATCATCCCCGCCGGGCCCAGCTCGGCGACGAAGATCGCGTCGTGCCCGGCGCCGCTGACGATGTCCATGTGGGACAGGCCCAAGCCCTGGGCGGCGCCGCGCACGGCTTCGACGCAGACGGGGTCGAAGTACAGCGGCGGGAAGTCCGCAGTGGGGGTCAGTTCGAAGCTCAGGCCGTGTTCTTCGCAGGTGTTGTCGATCACCTGGCGCACCTCGGCGATCATCGAATCCAGGCGCGCCGGTTCCAGGTGACGGAAGTCCAGGGTCATGCGCACCTCCCCCGGGATCACGTTGCGCGAGCCTGGGTAGGCTTGCAGGCAGCCGACGGTGCCGCAGGCGTGGGGCTGGTGGCCGAGGGCTGCGCGGTTGACCGCGGCGACCACCGCGGCAGCGCCCACCAGGGCGTCCTTGCGCAGGTGCATGGGGGTCGGGCCGGCGTGAGCTTCGACGCCCCGCAGCTTGAGATCGAACCATTTCTGGCCGAGGGCGCCGAGCACCACGCCTATGGTCTTGCGCTCGTCTTCCAGGATCGGGCCTTGCTCGATATGCGCCTCGAAGTAGGCGCCCACCGGGTGCCCGCTGACCGGGCGCGTGCCGGCGTAGCCGATGGCATTCAGCGCCTCGCCGACGCTGATGCCCTCGGCGTCGGTCTTGGCCAGGGTGTCTTGCAGGGTGAATTTCTCGGCGAACACCCCGGAGCCCATCATGCATGGCGGGAAGCGCGAGCCTTCTTCGTTGGTCCACACCACCACTTCCAGGGGCGCCTCGGTTTCCAGCTTGAGGTCATTGAGGGTGCGCAGCACTTCCAGCCCGGCCAGCACGCCGAAGCAGCCGTCGAACTTGCCACCGGTGGGCTGGGTGTCGATATGGCTGCCGGTCATCACCGGCGGCAGTTGTGGGTTACGCCCGGGGCGGCGGGCGAAGATGTTGCCGATGCCATCCACCGTGACCGTGCAACCGGCCGCCTCGCACCACTTCACGAACAGGTCGCGGGCCTGGCGGTCGAGCTCGGTCAGGGCCAGGCGGCAGACACCGCCCTTGACCGTGGCGCCGAGCCGGGCCAGCTCCATGAGCGACTGCCAGAGGCGGTCGCGGTTGATGTGCTGATGACTGGATTGCAGAACCTCGACGGCAGCGTTCATGGTGATCTCCTCGGGCGTTTCTTCTGATTTTGTCGGGGGATGCGTGACACAGTCACCCGGGATAACGGCCTAGCAACAATCGGTAGGAGCCGCCGGGCGGCGTTACGTTTGCCAGCGAAGGGGCCCGCAAGATGTGCGTCGCCCGTACCGACGCCTTCGCTGGCAAGCCAGCTCCTACGGGACGGGGGTGGTGCCCGCGAGCACGCAGGTTGGGTGTTCATGTCGGGGTTTTGGCGGTGGCCGCCTGGGGGCTGCGCCAGGTGCACAGGCCGTAGTAGATCAAGCCGCCCAGGGCCGAGCCGGTGAACCAGCCGTAGCTGTAGAACCAGTTGAACGCGCTGCTACCCAGGGACATCAGGGTCAGGGCCACCGGCACGCCGAAGGCGATGAAGCCGTGCCAGTTCCACGCCGGGTAGACGTCGTCGCGGTACAGCCCGGCCAGGTCCAGGCGCTGTTGCTTGATGATGAAGTAGTCCACCACCATGATCCCGGCAATCGGCCCCAGCAGGCTGGAGTAACCCAGCAGCCAGTTGGAATACACCGTCTCCAGGCTGACGTCGGACATCAGCAGGCCGAGCTTTTTCAGCAACTCATGCCCCATCAGCGCCAGCCCCACCAACCCGGTGAGGATCACCGCGGTGGTGCGGTCGATGAGCTTGGGGGCGAGGTTCTGGAAGTCATTGGTAGGCGAGACGATGTTGGCCGCGGTGTTGGTGGACAAGGTGGCGATGATGATCAGCGCCATGGCCAGGGCCACCCAGCCCGGGCTCTGGATGTGGCCGATCAGGCTCACCGGGTCGGAGACGGTGACCCCCACCAGTTTCACCGAGGCGGCGGTCATCACCACCCCCAGGGCGGCGAACAGGAACATGGTCAGCGGCAGGCCGAAGATCTGCCCGAGGATCTGGTCTTTCTGGCTTTTCGCGTAGCGGCTGAAGTCGGGAATGTTCAGCGACAGGGTGGCCCAGAAGCCGACCATGGCGGTGAGCCCGGCCATGAAGTAGCCAGTGACGCTGGCGCCCTCGGGACGCTTGGGCGGAATCGCCAACAGCTCGCTGAGGGAGACGTTGGGCAGCGCCCACACCAGCAAGCCGATGCCCACCGCCACCAGCAACGGCGCGGACAGGGTTTCCAGCCACTTGATCGACTCGGCACCGCGCAGCACCACCCACAGGTTGAGGGTCCAGAAGATCATGAAGCCGAGCACCTCGCCGGTGCCGCCCAGGGCCTTCCAGCCCTCGAAGATCGAGCCCAGGAACAGGTGGATCGCCAGCCCGCCGAACATCGTCTGGATGCCGAACCAGCCGCAGGCCACCAGGGCGCGGATCAGGCACGGCACGTTGGAGCCGATGATGCCAAACGACGAGCGCAGCAGCACCGGGAAGGGAATGCCGTACTGGGTGCCGGCAAAGGCGTTGAGGGTCAGGGGGATCAGCACCACGATATTGGCCAGCAGGATCGCCAGCAGCGCCTCGCCGACGCTGAGGCCGAAATAGGCGGTGAGCACCCCGCCCAGGGTGTAGGTGGGCACGCAGATCGACATGCCGATCCACAGTGCGGTGATGTGCCATTTGTTCCAGGTGCGTTCCTGGACCTTGGTCGGTGCGATGTCGTGGTTGTAACGGGGGCTGTCGAGTACGTCGCTGCCGGCGTCCAGCTCGTACAAGCCTTCGCGCTCGGTCACCTGGGATCTGATCTGTTGCATGGCCGCTCCACTGTTCTTTTGATTATTTTGCTCATCAGGCCAGTGCACCGACGAACAGCGCACCGGACGATGGCCGGAGAACTTACGACTTCCACCCTCCTGGCCAGCGATCTGCGGCGGCACTCAATAACGATGCCAACTACTGCCGGATACGCGACTGCACAGTGTGCGGAATCCATGTAAACAACTGATGTGATTCAGTTTTATTCAGTCAACTTTGAAGCCTTCGGTTAGTTGCCAGTTCACTCAGGCCGGGTGTTTGGCAAGTTGTCCGTTCGGTCAGGACCCAAAGCAGTGCACGGTTATTTTCTTAGTTGCCTATTGGACTTCGCGGTGCCTCCTCAAACGGCTGATTTGACATAGGAAATCTCGACTATTTTTTGATCCTGTCAAGTGCGTCAAAATGGTGATGACGCGCACCATTTTGCGGATTTTGTTTTTTATTCTTTTAAATTCAAATACTTATAATCAATATAAGCTTATAAAAAATATTCTTGCTGTTTCTCTTAACTACGGCTAGCGTCTAATCCTGACACCACTGACAGGATTATTAAGTTGTCAGTGCGTTCAATAAAAATCTAGAACCGGCAACAGTCGGTCATGCCTGCGAGGAACTCGGAATGTCTCTGTTGATCCGTGGCGCCACCGTTATTACCCATGATGAAAGTTATAAAGCCGATGTCTTCTGCGCAGACGGCGTAATCCGCGCCATCGGCAACAATCTGGATATTCCCGCCGGCTGTGAAGTGCTCGATGGCAGCGGCCAGTACCTGATGCCCGGCGGCATAGACCCCCATACCCACATGCAATTGCCGTTCATGGGCACCGTGGCCAGCGAAGACTTCTTCAGCGGCACCGCCGCGGGTCTGGCCGGAGGCACCACCTCGATCATCGACTTCGTGATTCCCAACCCCCAGCAGTCGCTGCTGGAGGCCTTCCACCAGTGGCGCGGCTGGGCCGAGAAATCCGCCAGCGACTACGGCTTCCACGTGGCCATCACCTGGTGGAGCGAGCAGGTGCGCGAGGAAATGGCCGAGCTGGTGCAGCACCACGGCATCAACAGCTTCAAGCACTTCATGGCCTACAAGAACGCCATCATGGCCGCCGACGACACCCTGGTGGCGAGCTTCGAGCGCTGCCTGGAACTGGGCGCGGTGCCCACGGTGCACGCGGAAAACGGCGAACTGGTGTATCACCTGCAACGCAAACTGCTGGCCCAGGGCATCACCGGGCCGGAAGCCCACCCGCTGTCGCGGCCCTCGCAGGTGGAAGGCGAAGCCGCCAGCCGGGCGATCCGTATTGCCGAAACCCTGGGCACGCCGCTGTACCTGGTACACGTGTCGACCCAGGAAGCCCTGGACGAAATCAGCTACGCCCGAGGCAAGGGCCAACCGGTGTATGGCGAGGTCCTGGCCGGGCACCTGCTGCTGGACGACAGCGTCTATCGCGACCCGGACTGGCAGACCGCCGCCGGCTACGTGATGAGCCCGCCCTTCCGCCCGCGCGGCCACCAGGAGGCGCTGTGGCGCGGCCTGCAATCGGGCAACCTGCACACCACCGCCACCGACCACTGCTGCTTCTGCGCCGAACAGAAAGCCGCCGGCCGCGACGACTTCAGCAAGATCCCCAACGGCACCGCCGGCATCGAAGACCGCATGGCGGTGCTGTGGGATGAAGGGGTGAATTCAGGGCGCCTGTCGATGCAGGACTTCGTCGCCCTGACTTCCACCAACACCGCGAAGATCTTCAATCTCTACCCGCGCAAGGGCGCGATCCGCGTTGGCGCCGATGCCGACCTGGTGCTCTGGGACCCCAACGGCAGTCGCACCATTTCCGCCAAGACCCACCACCAGCAGGTGGACTTCAACATCTTCGAAGGCAAGACCGTGCGCGGCGTGCCCAGCCACACCATCAGCCAGGGCAAGCTGGTCTGGGCCGACGGCGACCTGCGGGCCGAACGCGGCGCCGGGCGCTACATCGAACGCCCGGCCTACCCGGCGGTGTTCGACCTCTTGAGCAAGCGCGCCGAGCGGCACAAGCCGACGGCGGTTAAACGCTGATACCGGGGGCGTTGCACCCTATCGCGAGCGAGCTCGCTCCTACATAAAAAACACGCCCCTGTAGGAGCGAGCTTGCTCGCGATCCGGACGCCCTCGCCCGCTTGCAAACATGCCCATCAGAGGCAGCCGCAAAAAAACCGTGAGGCCAACACCGTGATCAAGACCTTGAACCACTTGCCCCACCCGACCCTGGATGGCGCCACCCTCGCCGGTCAATTCAGCGATCTGGCGCCGCCGCTCAACGCCCGCCAGGCCCACCTGGAAGCCTCGCGCTGCCTGTATTGCTACGACGCGCCCTGCGTCAATGCCTGCCCGAGCGAGATCGACATTCCTTCGTTCATCCGCAATATCCACACCGACAACGTCCAGGGCGCGGCGCAGAAGATTCTCTCGGCCAACATTCTCGGCGGCAGTTGCGCCCGGGTCTGCCCGACGGAAATCCTCTGCCAGCAGGCCTGCGTGCGCAACAACGCCCAGGAGTGCGCACCGGTGCTGATCGGCCTGCTGCAGCGCTATGCCCTGGACAACGCGCACTTCACCGAGCACCCGTTCCAGCGCGCCGCGCCCACCGGCAAGCGCATCGCCGTGGTCGGCGCCGGCCCGGCGGGGTTGTCCTGCGCCCACCGCTGCGCCCTGCACGGCCATGAGGTGGTGGTGTTCGAAGCACGGGACAAGGCCGGTGGCCTCAACGAGTACGGGATCGCCAAGTACAAGCTGGTGGACGACTTCGCTCAGCGGGAGCTGGAGTTCCTGCTGGGCATCGGCGGCATCGAGATCCGCCACGGGCACAAACTCGGCGACAACCTGAGCCTGACCCAACTGCATCAGGAGTTCGATGCGGTGTTCCTCGGCCTTGGCCTGGCCGCCAGCAAGCAGTTGGGGCTGGAGCATGAAGACGCCCCCGGGCTGCTGGCCGCCACCGACTACATCCGTGAACTGCGCCAGGCCGACGACCTCAGCCAGTTGCCCCTGGCCGACCGCTGCATCGTCCTCGGCGCTGGCAACACCGCCATCGACATGGCGGTGCAGATGGCCCGCCTCGGTGCCCGGGACGTCAACCTGGTGTACCGCCGGGGTATCGAGGACATGGGCGCCACCGAGCACGAGCAAGAAATCGCCAAGGCCAATCAGGTGCGCCTGCTGACCTGGGCCGCGCCGCAACAGGTGCTGCTGGATGATCAGGGCCGGGTGCGCGGCATGCGCTTCGTCCGCACCCACATGCACCAAGGCCGTTTGCAACACAGCGGGGAAACCTTCGAACTGGCGGCCGACGCGATCTTCAAGGCCATCGGCCAGTCATTCGACGATAGCGCCCTGGCCGATCCCCTGGCGCGGGAACTGCAGCGTTGCGGCGAGCGCATCCAGGTGGACGACCAACTGCGCACCAGCATTCCCGGGGTCTATGCCGGTGGCGACTGCATCAGCCTCGGCCAGGACCTGACCGTGCAGGCGGTACAACACGGCAAGCTGGCCGCCGAAGCCATGCATGCCCGACTCATGCTCAATGTGGAGGCTGCGTAAATGGCCGATCTGTCGATTGTATTTGCCGGTATCAAGGCACCCAACCCGTTCTGGCTGGCCTCCGCGCCGCCCACCGACAAGGCCTACAACGTGGTTCGTGCCTTCGAGGCCGGCTGGGGCGGCGTGGTCTGGAAAACCCTGGGCGAGGACCCGGCGGCGGTCAACGTGTCATCACGCTACTCGGCGCATTTCGGGCCCAACCGCGAAGTCATGGGCATCAACAACATCGAGCTGATCACCGACCGTTCCCTGGAGATCAACCTCAAGGAAATCACCCAGGTGAAGAAGGACTGGCCGGATCGGGCGCTGATCGTGTCGCTGATGGTGCCCTGCGTCGAGGAATCCTGGAAAGCCATCCTGCCCCTGGTGCAAGCCACCGGATGCGACGGCATCGAGCTGAACTTCGGCTGCCCCCACGGCATGCCGGAACGCGGCATGGGCGCGGCGGTGGGCCAGGTGCCGGAATACGTCGAGCAGGTGACCCGCTGGTGCAAGACCTACTGCTCGCTGCCGGTGATCGTCAAACTGACGCCGAACATCACCGACATCCGCCTGGCCGCCCGCGCCGCCCATCGTGGCGGCGCGGATGCGGTGTCGCTGATCAACACCATCAACTCGATCACCAGCGTCGACCTGGAGCGCATGGTGGCCCACCCTATGGTGGGCAGCCAGAGCACCCACGGCGGCTACTGCGGTTCGGCGGTCAAGCCGATTGCCCTGAACATGGTGGCCGAGATTGCCCGTGACCCGCAGACCCGCGGCCTGCCGATCTGCGGCATTGGCGGCATCGGCAGCTGGCGCGACGCCGCCGAGTTCGTGGCCCTGGGTTGCGGCGCGGTGCAGGTGTGCACGGCGGCGATGCTGCATGGCTTTCGCATCGTCGACGAGATGAAGGACGGCCTGTCGCGGTGGATGGACAGCCAGGGCTACCACAGCCTGCAAGACTTCTCCGGGCGCGCGGTGGCCAACACCACCGACTGGAAGTACCTGGACATCAACTATCAGGTGATCGCCAAAATCGACCAGCAGGCGTGCATTGGCTGCGGCCGTTGCCATATCGCCTGCGAAGACACCTCGCACCAGGCGATTGCCAGCCTCAAGCAGGCCGACGGCAGCCATAAATATGCAGTGATCGACGACGAGTGCGTGGGCTGCAACCTGTGCCAGATCACCTGCCCGGTGCAGGACTGCATCGAGATGGTGCCCCAGGACACCGGCAAGCCGTTCCTCGACTGGCTGCATGATCCGCGCAACCCCTACCGCGAGGCCGTTTGAGGCTGAAGCCTGCTGGTGTAGGAGTCGGCTTGCCGGCGAAGGCGATTTCGCGCTCCCTTCGCTGGCAAGCCAGCTCCTACGGCTGGCAGAAATATCGCGGGAGGATCAGGGGGCGAGGCCGATGCCGCGCAGGATGACGCTGGTGACGGTCTGTACCGCGCGTTCGAATTGCAGATCCGACAACGGCTGGTGGTCGTTGAGGATCAGCACCTGGTGGTCGAAGTCGGCGTAGTGCTGGGTCGAGGCCCAGATCATGTACAGCAGGCTGGAAGGCTCGACCGGCAGGATCCGCCCGTCCTCGACCCATTGGCGGATCTTGGCTTCCTTCATCTTCGCCCAGTCGTACAGGCTGGCATCCAATGCCTCGCCCAGGGTCGGCGCGCCATGGATGATTTCGTTGGCCCAGACCTTGGAGCCATAGGGCCGGCTGCGCGAATGCTGCATCTTGGCGCGGATGTAGCTGCTGAGCACCACTCGCGGATCGTCGAACATCTCGAAGCACAGGGCGTCCTGCTTCCAGACCTCCAGCAGGTCCAGCAGTACGGCGCTGTACAGCTCGTTCTTGGTGCTGAAGTAGTAATGCAGGTTGGAGCGCGGCAGTTGCACTTCTTCGGCGATGTCGGCCATGGCCGTGCCGGCATAGCCCTTTTCAGCGAAGATTTTCTCCGCAGCCAGGAGGATTTTTTCCACGTTGCTGCGACGAATCTCGATCTTGTGATTGCCCATGAGGGCTCCTGCGGAAACGGTCTGCCGGCAAGACTAGCATCCGCCCGCGCCTTGCGGGGAGCCGTCAGGGCCGCGACATTGCGCGCCACGGCTGGGTCTTTCGCCGCCGGCCCGTATTGGGTAGGATCGGCCTCCCGCTCATTTGCAGCAGCCACTGCGGTGCTCCGTCCAGGCGTTAACTCGCGACACGGGCATACAGGTCTCTGCCCGAATGCCGGCCCTGCCCCACCGCCGGCCATCTGTCCTGTTACCGATGGAACACGCTCATGAAGATTCGCCCTCGCGTCGCTGCGGACGACGCCCTGCTGACCGCGCTCTGGGAGCGTTCGGTCCGCGCCACCCATGACTTCATTGCTGAAGACGACATCCAGCGCCTGTACCCGCTGATACGCGACAGCTACCTGCCGGCCCTGCACGTACAGGTCCTGGAGAACCCCGACGCCAGCCCCGCAGGCTTTATCGCCACCAGCGACAACACCGTAGAAATGCTCTTCGTCGAACCGGCGCAACGCGGCCAGGGCATCGGTCGAAAGCTTCTGGATCAGGTGCGCCGCCCCGGCCTCAAGGTCGACGTCAACGAACAGAACCCAAAGGCCCACGGTTTTTACCGCCACTACGGTTTCGTCGACTGCGGTCGCTCGGCAACCGATGGCGAAGGAAAGCCATTTCCGATCATCCATATGCAGTTGCAAGATCGTTGAGTCTTCTTCCCTCCTTCTTAAAGGTATTGCTTTCATGTCACTGAAAAACCTCTTCACCGCCACTGCCCTGCTCGCCTCGCTGCTGGTGGGCTCTTCGGCATTCGCCCACGCCCACCTGAAAAGCTCGACACCTGCGGCCGACAGCACGGTGACCGCGCCCAGCGAACTGCGCCTGGTGTTCAGCGAAGGCGTGGAAGCGGCCTTCACCCAGGTCAAGATCAGCAAGGACGGCGCCCCCGTCCAAGTGAAAAGCCTGGCCACTGAAGGCGCGGACAAGAAAACCCTGGTCGTCACCCCCAGCGCCACGCCACTGCGTGCCGGCGAATACCGGGTGCAATGGCACGCGGTGTCGGTGGACACCCACAAGAGCGAAGGCAGCTACAGCTTCAAGGTGAGCCCGTAACCCATGGTTTCATGGCTGGTGCTGTGTCGCTTCGTGCACTTTGCGGTGGTCCTGACCCTGGTGGGCGCCTGGGTGTTTCGCCCGCTGTTGCTGGGCCGAGACTCCGCGCACAACGGCCATGGCGCCGTGCACCGACAGCTCGATCGGCTCAGCCGCTGGTTGACCCTGATCGGCCTTTGCAGCGGCCTGTGCTGGCTGTTGCTGATCACCGCGAGCATGGCCGGTTCCTGGCCGGCGGCGCTGGACCCGGCGACCGTGGGGTTGGTGCTGGGCAAGACCTTCTTCGGCCAGGTCTGGAGCTGGCACCTGCTGCTCAACCTCTTGTTGCTGGGCCTGCTGCTGACGCCCCTGGGCCGGCGCCTGCCGCTGCAACTGGGGCTCGGTGCCCTGCTCCTGGCCACCCTGGCTCCGGTGGGGCACGGCGCCATGCTCGATGGGTTGGCGGGGCAGATGCTGATCCTCAATCAGATCGTGCACTTAAGCTGTGTCTCCATCTGGTTGGGGGGCTTGCTGGTGTTGCTGCTGGTGTTGCGGCAACCACCGCAGGCCTCCGTGGAACCGCTGTTGCGGCGTTTCAGCGGTGTGGGGTACGGCTTGGTCACGGGGTTGCTGGCAAGCGGCCTGATCAATGTGCGGGTGCTCACCGGGCAATGGTGGCCAACACCCTTGTTCAGCGGCTTTGCCCTGATCCTGCTGATCAAGGTGCTGCTGGTGGCGGGAATGCTCGGGCTGGCCCTGTTCAACCGCCTGAGGATTCGCGGCTGCGACCAGCGCCTTGCCAGCCTGCGCAACAGCGTGCAGCTGGAATGGCTGCTGGGAGTCGGCGCAGTGGCCGCAGTCTCGCTACTGGGCACCTTGCCCCCGATGCAACCGGTCTGAACAATCCCCCACCCCCCCTTGTAGGAGCTGGCTTGCCAGCGAAAGCGCCCGCAGCATCAGCGCAAATCTTGCGGGCCTCTTCGCCGGCAAGCCGGCTCCTACGCAAAGCATCGAGCCTTGGGAAAACCCCGCCCTTGTAGGAGCTGGCTTGCCAGCGAAAGCGCCCGCAGCACCAGCGCAAATCTTGCGGGCCTCTTCGCCGGCAAGCCGGCTCCTACGCAAAGCATCGAGCCTTAGGAAAATCCCGCCCTTGTAGGAGCTGGCTTGCCAGCGAAAGCGCCCGCAGCACCAGCGCAAATCTTACGGACCTCTTCGCCGGCAAGCCGGCTCCTACAGAGCGGCGGTGTGTCGGTTAGCGGGAGGTGTCGATGCTGACCACCACCGACAACCCCGGCCGCAGGCGTTCAAGCTCCGGCTGATCCGGGTCGACGCTGATCCGCACCGGGACGCGCTGGGCAATCTTGACGAAATTGCCGGTAGCGTTGTCGGCCTGCAGTAAGGCGAACTCGGAACCGGTGGCCGGGGAAATCCGCTGCACCTTGCCGGTGAATGTGCGGTGGTTCAGGGCGTCCACGGTAAAGCTCACCGGCTGCCCGACCCGAACGTTGTCCATCTGGGTTTCCTTCATGTTGGCAATCACCCACAGCTGGTTCGGCACCAGGGCCATGAGCTGGGCGCCGGAGTTGACGTAGGCCCCCAGTCGCACGCCGATCTGCCCAAGTTGGCCGTCGCGGGGCGCGAGGATGCGGGTGTTGGACAGGTCGATGCGCGCCAGCTCCACCGCCGCTTCGGCGCTGGCCACCGCCGCTTCCAGGGAGCCGCGGTTGACGATCACCGTCTGCAGGTCCTGGCGAGCGATCTCCAGTTGCGCCTGGGCCTGGGCCACGGCGGCCACGGTCTGGGCATTGGCCGCGCGGGTCACGTCCAGCTCACGCTGGGACACCGAACCGTCGGCGATCAGCGCCTGGTTGCGCTGCAGGTCGGCGGCGCTCTTGCGCGCCTGGGCCTGGCTGTCGACCAGGGCGGCCTGGCGCAGCTTGATCGTCGCTTCGGCGCTGTTGCGCTGCTGCAGGGCATTGGCCAGGGCCGCCTTCTGCACCGCCAGTTGCGCCAGGGACTGGTCCAGGCGCTGGCGGTAGATGCGGTCGTCGAGACGCACCAACAGGTCGCCGGCCTTGACCTGCTGGAAGTCCTGCACCGGCACCTCGAACACGTACCCACTGAGCTGCGGGCCGATGATCGTCACCTGCCCGCGCACCAGGGCGTTTTCGGTGCTTTCGATGGCGCTGGAGAACGGCGGCAGCTGCCAGGCGTAGAGCACGATCAGCACACCAACGATGGCAATGGCGGCAAAACCCAGGGACGAGAGAATGCGCACCGCCAGCGGGCGCGGCTCGGTGGCGGGCATGCTCGGCGGGCCGCTGGGCTCGGGAGCCGAGGCAATGGCGTTGGTGGTGGGGTTGACGGTCTGGCTCATGAAGTTGGGGCACCACTTTGTTGAACGGGAGCCGTGGGCGCGACCGCGCGGGTCGTGCTCATCAGCCACAGGCTGCGGATGAAGATCCAGAGCATGGTGAGCACGGCAATCACCGCGATCAGCATGAAGACATCGTTATAGGCCAGCACGTTGGCCTCGCGGGTGGCCGCGGCGGCCAGGCTGCGGATGCCTTGCAGGGTGCGCAGATCGGGGTCGGCAATGACCTTGCCGTAAGCCGCGCCGCCGCTCTGCACCCGGGCCAGGACCTGGGGATCGAGCAGGGTCAGTTGCTCGACGATATGGCTGGAATGGTACTTCTCGCGCACGATCTGGAAGGTCCCGAGCAAGGCCGAGCCGATCAGCCCGCCAAGGTTCTGGCAGATGCCGAACAGCACCGAGAAGCTCACCAGATTGCGCGGGTTGGTCAGCACGTTGCGGGTGCCCAGGACCATGGTCGGGCCGAGAAAGAAGGTGCCGCCGAAGGCCAGCAGGAACTGGCTCAGGTACATGTTGGCCGGGCGCGTGAGGTTGCTGGAAAAACTGTCCGTCACCGAACCCACGGCCATCAGCGCCAGGGAAATCACCAGCGGCATCAACAGGTGCGCCGGGTTGATGGTCAGGGCGCTGGTGGCCAGCCCGGCGATGCTGCCCAGCAGCATCACCCCGTAGAGCAGGCGCATCTGCTGGCTGCTCAGGTTCAGCGCCTGGAGAAAACCCACGGCGCCGGTGGACTGTTCGGACAGCACCATGCGGATCAGGATCACCGCCAGGGCCAGGCGGATCATTGCCCCGCTGCCCAGCCAGCGGGTCATCAGCATCGGGTTGCTGCGGTTATGTTCGATGCACAGCCCGGCCAGGATCAGCACGATGGAGCCGGCGCTGGCATAGCCGATCCAGGGTGCTTCCAGCCACCAGTCGATGCGCCCCAGGGACAGCACCGCGCACAGCAGCGCGACACCGCTGGCCAGCAAGGCGAAGGTCAGGAAGTCGAGTTTCTCGAAGGTGCGAAAACGATCCCCCGGCGGCAGCTTGAGCAGGAACACGCAGCCCAGGGAGGTCAGCGCCAGCCCCAGCTCGAACAGGTACAGGCCACGCCATTCGGCGATCTGCAGCAGGTCCTCGGAAAACAGCCGGGCCAGGGGCAAGGCCAGCTGCGAGGTGCCCAGCCCCAGCACCAGGGCCTTGAGCCGCCATTTCGCCGGGAACGCCTGGACCATGTAGTACAGGCCCAGGGAACTCAGCGCCGCGCCGACCATGCCGTGGGCCGCGCGCACGGCGATGGCCGAACTCAGGTCGTTGACGAACAGGTGGCCGAAGGTCACCAGGGCGTAGAGCACCAGGAACACTTCGGTGAAGGCGCGCAAGCCGAACTGCTGGCGAAACTTCACCAGCAGCAGGTTCATCGACACGTTGGTCATCACATAGGCGGCTGGCAGCCAGGCCATTTCCGCGGTAGTCGCCCCCAGCGCCCCTTGCAGGTACGGCAGGTTGGCGATCACCAGCGAGTTGCCCAGGCCGCCGGTGATCGCCACCAGCAACCCCACCAGCGCGTAGGCCAGGCGCTTGTGGGTGGGGTGCAGCGGAGTCGAGGGGGAACCGGGCAAGCTGGGCTTTTCATGGGGCTGCCAGTTGCGCGGAGCGTAATGATCCATGCCGTGACCTTGTGCTGTGCCGAGCGCGGTGGCAGCGCTGGGCGATGTTCCCGGTGGTCCGGCAGTGTGCCGGAAATTCCCCCGGCCCTGGCCATGCCCGGGCCCGCAGGATGAATTTTATTTTAAGGCGCTGGCGCCGGTGGCTTTTTTTCGCAATCCTGCGTTCGCGGGCGGCCTGCAATCCCGTCGCCGCCTGCCCTCGCCCATCGGAGCCCGCATGCCGCTGAACTTTCTCAAGATGCACGCCAATGGCGACGACTTCGTGCTGATCGATGCCCGTGGCCGCGACAACCCGATCACCGCCGAACGGGTCCGGGCCCTGGGGGATCGTCGGCGCGGCATCGGTTTCAATCAGTTGGTGGTGCTCGGCGATTGCCAGGAGAGCGCGGCGCAACTGACCTTCTTCAATGCCGATGGTTCCAGCCTGGCTACCTGCGGCAGCGCGACTCGCGGCGCCGCCGACCTGCTGCTGAACGAAAGCGGGGCCACCTCGGTGCAGGTGAAAACCGCCCGCGGTGTGCAGCATTGCCTGCGCCTTGAGGATCAGTCGGTGTCCGTGGAAATGGGCCTGCCCTCATTCGACTGGCAGGCGATCCCCCTGGCCCGGGAGCTGGACAGCCTGAGCCTGCCACTGCCGGGACAGCCGGCAGCGTGCAGCATGGGCAATCCCCATTGCAGCTTTTTCGTCGACGACCTGCAGGCGCTGGACATCGCCACGCTGGGCCCGCAGATCGAGCGTCACCCGCTATTCCCGCAAAAGACCAACGTGCATTTCATCCAGGTGATCGACCGCCACACCATCCGCCTGCGTATCTGGGAGCGCAACGGCGCGATTCCCCTGGGCTCCGGTTCGTGCTCCTGCGCGGCGGCGGTCAACGGCATCCGCCGTGGCGTGCTCGACAGCCCGGTGCAGGTGCTGTGCGACGGCGGGCCGGTGACGGTGAGCTGGGACGGCCAGGGCAAGGTGCGCCTGGCCGGCAGCGTGACCCGGGTGTTCAGCGGGTCGTTGTGAGCAACGGCCGGGCTTTTACATCCAGCCCAGCCACTTCCACCAGGTCAGGGCGAACACCAGCATCAGCAGGTAGCCGATCAGCGTCACCAGCAGGCCGACCTTGGCGAACTGCCGGGCATTGAAGGTTTCGGTGCCCAGGCAGACCATGTTCTGCGGCGCGTTGATCGGCAGGATGAAGCCGTAGCTGACGACAAAGCCCAGGAGCATGGTCATGCCCAGGCGGCTGAACTCGCCCGGCAGGGTCTGCAGCACGGCGATCAGGATCGGCAGCAGCGCCGAGGTCAATGCCGTGGCGCTGGCGAACCCCAAGTGAATGAGGATCAGGAACGCCGCGAGAATCGCGAACACCGCCAACGGCCCGACCTGATCCAGGCCGGTATGGGCCACCACCTGCCCGCCCAGCCATTGCCCGGCCTGGGTGCTGAGCAGCGCCGAACCGAGGCTGATGCCGACCCCGAAGACGATCACCGTGCCCCAGGGAATGCGCGACTGCACGTCCTTCCAGGTCATGATGCCGACCCGTGGCAACAGCAGGATCACCAGCCCGGCGTAGGTGGTGGTCGTGGTATCGAAGGGGTGCAGCTTGCCTTCGGTGGACCAGGCCAGGAGCAGCAGCAGGGACACCGCCAGCAGGCGTTTCTGCGGCCCGGTCATGGGGCCGATGTCCAGCAGCGACTGGGCCACCGCTTCCTTGCCGCCGGGGATGCTGTCGGTTTCCGGTGGCAGCAGTTTCAGCACCAGCCACAGCAGTACCAGGGACATGATCAGCGCCCAGGGCGCACCGGCGATCAGCCAGTCGAGCCAGGCCACGCGCTGGCCGAGCATCTTGTCCATGAAGCCCACGGTGAGCAGGTTCTGCGCCGCGGCGGTCTGGATCCCGACGTTCCAGATGCTGGTGCCCTGGGCCACCACGATCATCAGCCCGGCGGCGATATTGGAACGCTTGTCGACGCCAAAGGCGGCAATCACCCCCATCATGATCGGCACCACGCAGGCACTGCGCGCCGTGGCGCTGGGCACCAGCAGGCTGAGGAGGATGGTCACGGCGATGGCGCCGAGGAGGATGCGCCGGGTGCTGGTGCCGACCCGGGTCAGGGTCACCAGGGCGATGCGCCGGTCGAGGCCGGTGTGGGTCATGGCCGCGGCGATGAACAAGGCGCCGGCCACCAGGGCCAGGGCCGAGTTGGAGAACCCGGTGAGGGCCAGGCTGATGGCCGCCGAGCTGCCATAGAGCTGGGTCGGGTCTTGCAGGGTCGGCGCGGTGCCGATCAGGAAGGCCATCAGCGCGGTGATCATGATCGCGCTGGCCTCGTAGGACACCGCTTCGCTGATCCACACCACCACGGCGAAGGCCAGGATCGCCAGCATCCGCTGGCCGGCTACCGGCAGGTCGGCGGGCAGCGGCAACAGCAAC
The DNA here is from genome assembly GCF_900105185.1 of Pseudomonas saponiphila. Taxonomy (NCBI): domain Bacteria; kingdom Pseudomonadati; phylum Pseudomonadota; class Gammaproteobacteria; order Pseudomonadales; family Pseudomonadaceae; genus Pseudomonas; species Pseudomonas saponiphila. The sequence continues at coordinate 3,699,606 of NZ_FNTJ01000001.1, forward strand.
ACGGCGACCAGCGCCAGCACGCCGATCAACAGCCCGACGGGCAAGCGTGCCCGGGCCTCGGAGGTTTGACTGACAGGGGGATTCATGGGCGGGGTATTCCTTCTCCGGTTGGGCCTGGACAGCATGCCGGTTTCTTCGGCAAACGGCCTTGATAGAGGTCAAGTGGAGAATCCCGGAGCCCTCTAGACTGAGAACATGATGCCTGCACACAAGGCCGTGCCCAATCTGTCGCCGTGTTGAATGGTCGCAAAAAAGTTGAAATGGTTTTTTACATTTCTACAGATTTTTCACTTCAATGAGATCAGATTGGCATTAGGGCGACAGGGAGTCGAAGTATCAGTCGTATCACTCCAAAAAAAGCAGGTGCCTTATGGTGACAAGAAACGTGAAACTGACCTTGCGAGCGCTGCTCAGCTTCGGCTCGATCTGCGTGTTACTGGTTGGCCTGGGAGGACTGGCCCTGTGGAAGATGGGACAGATCCATGATGCCGCGGTAGAACTGCAAACCAACTGGCTGCCCAGCGTGCGGCAAGCCACCCTGATCGAATCCAGCACCCTGCGCCTGCGCCTCGAAACCCTGCACTACGTCACCGAGAGCGAGGCCAACAAACCCTCCTCCCTGAACAACCTGGGTGTCCTCAGGAACAACCTCAACCAGGCTATCAAGGACTACGCTGCGCTGGTCTCCAGCCAGCACGAGCAGGAAACCTACGACCAGGTCAAGAGCGGCGCCCAGGCCTACCAGGACAAGCTGGCGGTGCTCCTGCAAATCAGCAAGACCAGCAGCACGGAAGAAGCCACCAACTATGTCAACCAGGTCACGGTGCCCCTGGCCAACACCCTGCAGTCCTCCATCGATGAGCTGATCCGCATCAACGAGAAAGGCGCCGCACAATCGGCGACCGATGCCGGCACCCAGTTCACCACCGGGCTGACCGTGACCGGGGTGATCGTTGTCCTGGCCATCGTGCTCACCGCCCTGATCGCCCTGTTCTTCACCCGCAGCATCATCCTGCCGGTGCAGACCCTGCTGGCGACCACCCGGAAAATCGCCGAGGGCGATCTGCGCACCCAGGTGGAAGTCAGCGGCCAGGACGAACTCACCGAGCTGCAGACCGCCACCCGTTCCATGCTCGACAGCCTGAAGTCGACCATCCGCCACATTGCCGATTCGTCCACCCAACTGGCCTCCGCCGCCGAGGAAATGAGCGCCATCACCCGCGAGTCCAACGCCGGTATCCAGCAGCAGAGCATGGAGACCGAACAGGCCGCCACGGCGGTCAACGAAATGACCGCCGCCGTTGAGGAAGTGGCGCGCAACGCCGTGTCCGCTTCGCAATCGACCCAGGAATCCGAACGCTCCGCCGGGCTCGGCAAGGAACGGGTCGAGCAGACCATCCACTCCATCGAGAAGCTCACCGGCACAGTGGAAAATACCCGCGTGGAAATGGCCGGCCTGGCGCAACAGGCCCAGGACATCACCAAGGTCCTGGACGTGATCCGGGCGATTGCCGAACAGACCAATCTGCTGGCCCTCAACGCCGCCATCGAAGCCGCCCGGGCCGGCGAACAAGGCCGCGGTTTTGCCGTGGTGGCCGATGAAGTACGCGCCCTGGCCCACCGCACCCAGCTCTCGACCCAGGAAATCGAGCAGATGATCCAGGGCATCCAGAGCGGTTCGAACAAGGCCATGCTGTCCATGCAACAGAGCAGCGAGGACGCCAGCCAGACCCTGGCCATCGCCCATGAGGCCGGCTCGGCCATCGGCCACATCGCCCAGGCCATCAGCCACATCAATGAACGCAACCTGATGATCGCCACCGCCTCGGAGGAACAGGCCCAGGTGGCACGCTCGGTGGACCAGAACCTGATGAGCATTCGCGACCTGTCGGTACAGAGCTCGTCCGCCGCCAGCCAGACCTCGATTGCCAGCAGTGAACTGTCGAACCTGGCGGTGGGTCTGAACAAACTGGTGGCACGCTTCTCCCTGTGAGACGGGCCAAAGCCCGTATAGACGTCAGGTAGAACAAGCGCCGGTCCGTTTCGCCGTTCACCGGTTCCTGGCAGGAGCCAGTGAACGGCGACCAGCCGGTGTCCTGAAATGGAGTGCTGGTCATGCTGAAACACATCTCCATCCAGCAGCTGCAAATGGGCATGTACATCCATCAATTCTGTGGTTCCTGGCTGGACCACTCGTTCTGGAAAGCCGGCTTCCTCCTCGACAGCCGGGACGACCTGCAACGCCTGCAACGCTCCAACCTCAGCAGCCTGTGGATCGACACCGCCAAGGGCCGCGACCTGCCCGAGGCCAGTGTCGCGCCAGCGCCAAGCGCCCCGCCAGAACCAACCAGGGCTGAGACACCCCGGGCGAGCATGGACGAGGAAGTCCAGCGCGCGATCAAGCTCTGCGCCCACTCGCGCAAGGCAGTGATGGCGATGTTCCAGGAAGTGCGCATGGGCCAGGCCCTGGAAATGCAGCAAGCCGAGGAGCTGGTGGTGCTGATGGGCCAGTCGCTGCTGCGCCACCCCGATGCGCTGATCAGCCTGGCGCGCCTGAAGAGCGCCGATGACTACACCTATATGCATTCAGTGGCGGTGTGCGCGCTGATGCTGGCCACCGCCCGCCAACTGGGCCTGTCAGAGGACTACATCCGCCTGGCGGGGATCGCCGGACTGCTGCATGACGTGGGCAAGCTGACCATTCCCGACAGCATCCTCAACAAACCGCAAAAGCTCTCGGACAGCGAGTTCGAACGGGTCAAGCTGCACCCCGAAGCCGGCGGCGCGATCCTGCGGCAGAGCCCCGACGTGGATGCGCTGGTGCTGGACGTGTGCCTGCACCACCACGAGAAAGCCGATGGCTCAGGCTATCCGCACCGGCTGGCGGGCAATCAGATCAGCCTGTTCGCGCAGATGGGCGCGGTGTGCGATGTGTACGACGCGGTGACCTCCAACCGCCCCTACAACCGAGGCTGGGACCCGGCCGAGGCGATCCAGCGCATGTCCACCTGGAAAGGCCATTTCGACCAGCGGGTGTTCCAGGCCTTCGTCAAGAGCGTGGGCATCTATCCGGTGGGCGCCCTGGTGCGCCTGGAAAGCGGGCGCCTGGCGGTGGTGATCGAACAGAACCCCAAGTCGTTGCTCACGCCCAAGGTCCGGGTGTTCTTCTCCACTCGCTCCAACCTGCCCCTGGAGCAGAACGTGGTCGACCTGGCCAAGATCCAGGGCCAGGATCGCATCCTCGCCCGCGAAGCCCCGCAGGACTGGGAGTTCAAGAACCTGGACCGGCTGTGGAACCCGCTCCCGGCCTGAGCCTTAGCTGCCCAGGGTCATGCCATTGGCCGGCAACGGCAGCGCGGTCTTGTAGCGCACCTGCTTGAGGGCGAAGCTGGAACGGATGTTGGCCACCCCGGGCACCTTGGTCAGGAAGTCCATCATGAAGCGCTCCAGGGCCTGGATGGTCGGCACCAGCACCCGGATCAGGTAGTCCGGGTCACCCGCCATCAGGTAGCACTCCATGACTTCCGGGCGATCGGCAATGGCCGCTTCGAAGTGCTGCAAGGCCTCCTCCACCTGCTTCTCCAGGCTGACGTGAATGAACACGTTGACGTGCAGCCCCAACAGGTCGGCATCCAGCAGGGTCACCTGCTCGCGGATCAGTCCCAGCTCCTCCATGGCCTTGACCCGGTTGAAGCACGGCGTGGGCGAAAGATTCACCGAACGGGCCAGGTCGGCGTTGGTGATGCGAGCATTCTCCTGAAGGCTGTTGAGAATGCCGATGTCGGTACGGTCCAGTTTGCGCATGAGATAAAACAACCTTCTTTTTATGTTTATGCAGATTTTTTATCTGCAAATGATCTCAAGCGCAATGAAACAGAGATAAATATTCTCCTTCGCCCGGCCTATGATGTTTGTAGGACAAGATTTCTTTTACCCAGAGAATGACTGTCAGCTAGCGCGCCCAATTACAAGAAATCCACAAGATCGAGCGTAGAAAGCCATGACCACCGCGTATGAACCGCTACGCCTGCACGTTCCCGAACCCTCGGGTCGTCCCGGCTGCAAGACCGACTTCACCTACCTGCGTCTGAACGATGCCGGCCTGGCTCGCAAACCCCCTATCGATATCGAACCTGCCGACTGCGCCGACCTGGCCCGCGGGCTGATTCGCGTGCTCGACGACCAGGGCAACGCCCTCGGCGACTGGGCCGCGGACATACCGCTGGAAATCCTGCGCAAGGGCATGCGCGCCATGCTCAAGACGCGGATCTTCGACAACCGCATGGTGGTCGCCCAACGGCAGAAGAAGATGTCCTTCTACATGCAGAGCCTGGGCGAGGAAGCCATCGGCAGCGCCCAGGCCCTGGCCCTGAACATCGACGACATGTGCTTCCCCACCTACCGCCAGCAGAGCATCCTGATGGCCCGGGAAGTGCCGCTGGTGGAGATGATCTGCCAACTGCTGTCCAACGAGCGCGATCCGCTCAAGGGGCGCCAGCTGCCGATCATGTACTCGGTCAAGGAATCCGGCTTTTTCACCATTTCCGGCAACCTGGCGACCCAGTTCGTCCAGGGCGTGGGCTGGGGCATGGCCTCGGCGATCAAGGGCGATACCAAGATCGCCTCGGCCTGGATCGGCGACGGTGCCACCGCCGAGTCGGACTTCCACACCGCCCTGACCTTCGCTCACGTTTACCGCGCGCCGGTGATCCTCAACGTGGTCAACAACCAGTGGGCCATCTCCACCTTCCAGGCCATCGCCGGCGGTGAAGCCACCACCTTCGCCGGACGCGGCGTGGGTTGCGGCATCGCCTCCCTGCGGGTCGACGGCAACGACTTCCTCGCGGTCTACGCCGCCTCGCGCTGGGCCGCCGAACGCGCCCGGCGCAACCTCGGGCCGACCCTGATCGAGTGGGTCACCTACCGCGCCGGCCCGCACTCCACCTCCGACGACCCGTCGAAATACCGTCCGGCCGACGACTGGAGCCACTTCCCCCTGGGCGACCCGATTGCCCGCCTCAAGCAGCACCTGATCAAGATCGGCCAGTGGTCCGAAGAGGAACACGCCGCGGTCAGCGCCGAGCTCGAAGCCCAGGTCATTGCCGCGCAGAAGGAAGCCGAGCAGTACGGCACCCTCGCCGGCGGCCAGATCCCCAGCGCCGCGACCATGTTCGAGGACGTCTACAAGGACATGCCCGAGCACCTGAAACGCCAACGCCAGGAACTGGGGGTCTGACATGAACGATCACAACAACAATATCCAGCTGGACACCGCCATGACCACCACCACCATGACCATGATCCAGGCCCTGCGCTCGGCCATGGATGTGATGCTTGAGCGTGACGACAACGTCGTGGTGTTCGGCCAGGACGTGGGTTACTTCGGCGGCGTGTTCCGCTGCACCGAGGGCCTGCAGTCCAAGTACGGCACCTCGCGGGTGTTCGACGCGCCGATCTCGGAAAGCGGCATCGTCGGCGCCGCCATCGGCATGGGCGCCTACGGCCTGCGCCCGGTGGCGGAAATACAGTTCGCCGACTACGTCTACCCGGCCTCCGACCAGATCATTTCCGAAGCCGCGCGCCTGCGCTATCGCTCCGCCGGCCAGTTCACCGCGCCGATGACCCTGCGCATGCCCTGCGGTGGCGGCATCTATGGCGGCCAGACCCACAGCCAGAGCATCGAGGCGATGTTCACCCAGGTCTGCGGCCTGCGTACCGTGATGCCCTCCAACCCCTACGACGCCAAGGGCCTGTTGATTGCCTCCATCGAGAACGATGACCCGGTGATCTTTCTTGAACCCAAGCGCCTGTACAACGGCCCGTTCGATGGCCACCACGATCGCCCGGTGACCCCTTGGTCGAAACACCCGGCAGCCCAGGTGCCGGACGGCTACTACAAGGTGCCGCTGGACGTGGCGGCCATCGCCCGCCCAGGCAAGGACGTCACCGTCCTGACCTACGGCACCACCGTCTATGTGTCGCAAGTGGCGGCCGAGGAAACCGGCATCGACGCCGAGGTCATCGACCTGCGCAGCCTGTGGCCCCTGGACCTGGACACCATCGTCAAGTCGGTGAAGAAGACCGGCCGTTGCGTGGTGGTGCATGAAGCCACTCGCACCTGCGGCTTCGGCGCCGAGCTGGTGTCGCTGGTGCAGGAACACTGCTTCCACCACCTGGAAGCCCCGATCGAGCGCGTCACCGGTTGGGATACGCCGTATCCCCACGCGCAGGAGTGGGCATATTTCCCAGGGCCGTCCCGAGTGGGCGCGGCGCTGCAACGGGTCATGGAGGTCTGAATGGGCACGCACGTTATCAAGATGCCGGACATCGGCGAAGGCATCGCAGAAGTGGAACTGGCGCAGTGGCACGTAAAAGTCGGCGACCAGGTAGTGGAAGACCAGGTGCTGGCGGACGTGATGACCGACAAGGCGATGGTCGACATCCCCTCCCCGGTGCACGGCACGGTCATTTCCCTGGGTGGCGAACCCGGTGAAGTGATGGCGGTGGGCAGCATCCTCATCAGCATCGAAGTCGAAGGCGCGGGCAACCTCAAGGAGTCCGCCCAGGCTGCCGCGCCGGCGGCAAAAGCGCCGGAAGTTATTGACAAGCCTGTCGCCGCGCCAGTGGTCGAAGCGCCAAAGGTGGAAAAAGCCGTCGCCAGCCAGGCCGCCTGCCGCGCCGCGCCCCAGGCACCGGTGGCACGCCAGGCCGACGAGCGCCCCCTGGCCTCGCCCGCCGTGCGCAAGCATGCCCTGGACCTGGGCATCCAGCTGCGCCTGGTGCAAGGCAGCGGCCCGGCCGGGCGCATCCTGCACGAGGACCTGGAAGCCTACCTGGCCCAGGACAGCCAGCCGCTCAAGGCTTACTCGGCGCCGGGTGTCGGTTACGCCGAACGCCACGACGAAGAGCAGATCCCGGTGATCGGCATGCGCCGCAAGATCGCCCAGCGCATGCAGGAATCCAAGCACCGCGCCGCGCACTTCAGCTATGTCGAGGAAGTGGACGTCACGGCTCTGGAAGAGCTGCGCATCCACCTCAACGAGAAACACGGCGCCAGCCGCGGCAAGCTGACCCTGCTGCCGTTCCTGGTGCGGGCCATGGTCGTCGCCCTGCGCGACTTCCCGCAGATCAACGCCCGCTACGACGACGAAGCCCAGGTCATCACCCGCCATGGCGCGGTGCATGTCGGGGTCGCCACCCAGAGCGACGTCGGCCTGATGGTGCCGGTGGTCCGCCACGCCGAAGCCCGCAGCCTATGGGGCAACGCCGAAGAGATCTCGCGCCTGGCCAAGGCTGCCCGCAGCGGCAAGGCCGCCAGGGATGAACTGTCCGGTTCCACCATCACCCTCACCAGCCTCGGCGCCCTCGGTGGGATCGTCAGCACCCCGGTGCTGAACCTGCCGGAAGTGGCGATTGTCGGGGTCAACCGCATCGTCGAGCGGCCGATGGTGATCAAGGGCCAGATCGTGATCCGCAAGATGATGAACCTCTCCAGCTCCTTCGATCACCGGGTGGTCGATGGCATGGACGCTGCGCAATTCATCCAGGCCATTCGCGGCCTGCTCGAACAACCCGCCACGCTGTTCGTGGACTGATTTTTACAGGAGCAGGCATGCAACAGACTCTCAATACCCAACTGCTGATCATCGGCGGTGGTCCTGGCGGTTATGTGGCGGCGATCCGTGCCGGCCAGCTGGGCATCTCCACCATCCTGGTGGAAGGCCAGGCCCTGGGCGGCACCTGCCTGAACATCGGCTGCATCCCGTCCAAGGCGCTGATCCACGTGGCCGAGCAGTTCCACCAGACCCGCCACCACAGCCAGGGCTCGGCCCTGGGCATCGAAGTGGCGGCGCCGACCCTGAACATCGGCAAGAGCGTGGAATGGAAGGACGGCATCGTCGACCGCCTGACCACCGGGGTCGCCGCGCTGCTGAAGAAAAACAAGGTCCAGGTGATTCACGGCTGGGCCAAGGTCATCGACGGCAAGACCGTGGAGATCGAAGGCGCCGATACTCGCATCCACTGCGAGCACCTGCTGCTGGCCAGCGGTTCGAAAAGCGTCAACCTGCCGATGCTGCCCATCGGCGGGCCGATCATCTCCTCCACTGAGGCCCTGGCGCCCAAGACCCTGCCCAAGCGCCTGACCGTGGTTGGCGGCGGCTATATCGGCCTGGAACTGGGCATTGCCTACCGCAAGCTGGGGGTCGAGGTCAGTGTGGTCGAGGCCCAGGAACGCATCCTGCCGGCCTATGACGCGGAGCTGACCCAGCCGGTGCTGGAATCGGTGAAGCAGCTGGGAATCACGCTCTACCTCAAGCACAGCGTGCTCGGCTTCGATGCCGCCAGCAGCAGCCTGCAGGTGCGCGAACCCAATGGCGGCACCCTGAACCTGGAAACCGACCAGGTGCTGGTGGCGGTGGGCCGCAAGCCCAACACCCAGGGCTGGAACCTGGAAAGCCTGAACCTGGACATGAACGGCGCGGCGGTCAAGATCGACCACCGCTGCCAGACCAGCATGCGCAACGTCTGGGCCATCGGTGACCTGTGCGGCGAACCGATGCTGGCCCACCGGGCCATGGCCCAGGGCGAGATGGTCGCCGAGCTGATCGCCGGCAAGCACCGCGAGTTCAACCCGGCGGCGATCCCGGCGGTGTGCTTCACCGACCCGGAACTGGTGGTGGTGGGCAAGACCCCGGACGAGGCCCGCGCCGCGGGACTGGATTGCATCGTCAGCAGCTTCCCGTTCGCGGCCAACGGCCGGGCCATGACCCTGGAATCGAAAAGCGGTTTCGTGCGGGTGGTGGCCCGAAGTGACAATCACCTGATTGTCGGCTGGCAGGCCGTGGGGGTCGGGGTGTCCGAATTGTCCACGGCGTTTGGCCAATCCCTGGAAATGGGCGCGCGCCTGGAAGATATCGGCGGCACCATCCACGCTCACCCGACCCTGGGCGAAGCGGTCCAGGAAGCGGCGCTGCGGGCCTTGGGCCACGCCTTGCATTTGTAATCATCCAAGGGGCACGCAGGACTGTGCCCAGGTAGGAGCGAGCTTGCTCGCTCCTACAGGGGGTGTGGGGCTGTTATGGGGGAAGTTTCATGAGCAGGCTAAGTTTTTTTGCGCCCCCTCCCATCGTCCGGGATGCGGTCCGCCCCCGGAATGCAGTATTGTTGTGCCCATCCAAAAAACGTCAGAAGCCTTGAGCCGTTCCGGCGGTTGTTAAGTGATAGAGGGTGTCATGGGTAACGAAAGCATCAATTGGGACAAGCTGGGTTTTGACTACATCAAGACAGACAAGCGCTATCTGTCGCACTGGCGTAACGGCGAGTGGGACGCAGGCACCCTGACCGAAGACAACGTGCTGCACATCAGCGAGGGCTCCACCGCCCTGCACTATGGCCAGCAATGTTTCGAAGGCCTCAAGGCCTACCGCTGCAAGGACGGCTCGATCAACCTGTTCCGTCCCGACCAGAACGCCGCGCGCATGCAGCGCAGCTGCGCCCGCCTGCTGATGCCGCAGGTGTCCACCGAACAGTTCATCGAAGCCTGCAAGGCCGTGGTCCGTGCCAACGAGCGCTTCATTCCGCCCTACGGCACCGGCGGCGCGCTGTACCTGCGGCCGTTCGTGATCGGCGTGGGTGACAACATCGGCGTGCGTACCGCGCCGGAGTTCATCTTTTCGATCTTCGCCATCCCGGTCGGCGCCTACTTCAAGGGCGGCCTGACCCCGCACAACTTCCTGATCTCCAGCTACGACCGCGCCGCCCCGCAAGGCACCGGCGCGGCCAAGGTCGGTGGCAACTACGCCGCCAGCCTGATGCCGGGTTCCCAGGCCAAGAAAGCCAGCTTCGCCGACTGCATCTACCTCGATCCGCTGACCCACAGCAAGATCGAGGAAGTCGGCTCGGCGAACTTCTTCGGCATCACCCACGATGACAAGTTCGTCACCCCCAACTCGCCATCGGTGCTGCCGGGCATCACCCGCCTGTCGCTGATCGAGCTGGCCAAGACCCGCCTGGGCCTGGAAGTGGTAGAAGGCGACGTGTTCATCGACAAGCTCTCGGACTTCAAGGAAGCCGGCGCCTGCGGTACTGCCGCGGTGATCACGCCGATCGGCGGCATCCAGTACCAGGACAAGCTGCACGTGTTCTACAGCGAAAAAGACGTCGGCCCGATCACCCAGAAGCTCTACAAAGAGCTGACCGGCGTGCAGACCGGCGACGTGGAAGCGCCAGCGGGCTGGATCGTCAAGGTCTGATTCGCTCCCGGCTGCACCCCAGCCCGCCCCTGCTTGCCAGGGGCGGGCTTTTTCATGCCTGGAATCGGCCTCTGCCGACCCGGCGGTGTCGTCGCCAGCAGTGGCTGAAAACGGGTTGCGGCGGCTAGCCGATCCGCTTGCCCGGCCGCGCCGCCACCTGGCTGGCCTGGCCGTCGCGCTGCTTGCCGTGGCGCGCTTCGCTGATCAGCGCCGGAATCAGCGGCCCCTCCGGCAGGTGCTTCCAGAAGCGGGTCGGCAAATGCCCCTGCATGACCTTGGGGTTGAGCCGCGCCGGGTTGAAAATGTGGCTGTAATAGGCCAGCCACAGCTCGCCTCCAGGGTCGTCGCCGGCCTGGGCCAGTTGCTGCCAGGCACTGGGGCACCGGCGCTGGTGGTGCAGGTGCTCGCCGTCGAAGTACACCCCGTCCCGGGGCGTGGCGATCATCCAGCGGTGGCGCCCCATGCGCCCGATGAAGTGCCGGCTGGCCTGGGCCAGGATGTCGTGGGCCGGGTCGTGCCAGGCCACGTATTCGGGTTGCTCGGCCAGGCGCGAGCGGCCCTCGGGCAGCCTGACGAAACGCACGAAGGCATGCAGGTGATGGGCCTCGCGGTCCACCTGCTTGATCCGCCGCTGCAACTCGCTGCCCAGTTGATCGCCGCTGAGCATGGCGGTGCGGTCGCCATGGCTGACCCGCCACAGCACCTCGTAGAGCAGGCTCCAGCGCTGCTCGCCGCGATAGCAGGCGGCTCGCTGCAACAGCTCCAGCAAAGCCTGGGGAATGCGCGCGCGAAACGGCCCGGGCTGTTCCGGGTAGCTCTCGTCGCTGGCGAACAGGTCGGCCTCCCGCGTCCCGGCCCAGCAGACCCGGCTCGGGTCGATGGAATGACTGAGCAGCCAGCGCGCCTGCTGGCGCCAGGTGTCGAACAGGTCGTCGCAGTCCAGGCTGATCATCCCCAGAGCCCCATCTGCTGCGGTTGCGGCCGGTCCCGCAGTTGCTGATAGAGCAGCGCGCTGCTGGTTTCCGCCTGCTGCGGGTGATAGTCGCTGGTGATGAAAAACGGCTTGGCCTTGCTCAGCACGCAGCGCATGCGCGCCAGGTCCTCGAAGCGGATGCGCCGCTCGCGGCGCAGCTCCACCAGGCGCTGGGTGGTGCGCAGGCCGATCCCCGGAATGCGCGAGATCAGCGCCGGCTCGGCGCGGTTCAGGTCCAGGGGGAACAGGCTGCGGTTGTTCAGGGCCCAGGCCAGCTTGGGGTCGATATCCAGGGCCAGGTGCCCCGGCCCGCGCAGCAGCTCGTTGGCGCTGAAGCCATAGCCGCGCAACAGGAAGTCAGCCTGATACAGACGGTGTTCGCGCATCAGTGGCGGCGCGGCCAAAGGCACGCTTTTCGGGCTGTTGGGGATCGGGCTGAACGCCGAGTAATAGACCCGGCGCAGGCGGAAATTGCCGTACAGCGCCTCGGCGCTGTGGAGAATGGTGCTGTCATCGGTGTCGTCGGCACCGACGATCATCTGGGTGCTCTGCCCCGCCGGGGCGAAACGCGGGGCCCGGGGTTCGTTGAGCACGGTCTGCTCGCCGGTATAGATGGTGCGCATGGCCTGCTTGATCGAGCCCAGGTGCTTTTCCGGGGCCAGGGTCTTGAGGCCCTGGTCGGTGGGCAACTCGACATTGACGCTGAGGCGGTCGGCATAGCGCCCGGCTTGCTCGATCAGCAGCGGGTCGGCGTCGGGGATGGTCTTGAGGTGGATGTAGCCGCGAAACTCGTGCTCCTCGCGCAGCAGCCGGGCCACCCGCACCAGTTGCTCCATGGTGTAGTCCGCCGAGCGGATGATCCCGGAGCTGAGGAACAGCCCGCTGACGCAGTTGCGCCGGTAGAAATCCAGGGTCAGGCGCACCACTTCCTCGGGGCTGAAGCGCGCCCGGGGCACATCGCTGGAGCGGCGGTTGACGCAGTACTGGCAGTCATACAGGCAGAAGTTGGTCAGCAGCACCTTGAGCAGCGAGACGCAGCGCCCGTCAGGCGTATAGCTGTGGCAGATGCCCATGCCATTGCTCGAACCCAGCCCGCTCTTGCCTTGCGAGCTGCGCTTGGGCGCGCCGCTGCTGGCGCAGGAGGCGTCGTACTTGGCGGCGTCGGCGAGGATGCTCAGCTTGTCGATCAATTGCATGGCAAGGCCCTGATACTGTTTTTATATACAGTACAGAGTACAGCCCCGGGACCACAAGACACCCGGCAGGTAGAGATTGAAAAAATTCTCGGCACAGCGCGCCGGCCGCGAGCAGCCAGACCTGAAAGCCCCTAAGATACGCCCCCGCTCATTGCCCCTGGAAAGGACCCCGTCCATGCATCGCTTCTACCGTTTCTATCTGCTGGGCGCCGCACTGCTGTCGACCTTTGCGTTCGGCGCCGCGCCCGGCGGCCAGGCCCTGATCGAGGAGCTGTCCGCCAAGGTCCAGGCCCGACAGGACTGGCAAGCCCAGGCCAGGCAGTGCCCCAGCGAGCTGATCACGTCCGGCAACGCCTCGCTGAAGTTGCAGGCCAACCGCTGCACAATCGCGGAGCAATGGGGGGCCTGCCTGCAGCGTTGCGAAGCCGGCGATGGCAACGACTGCTACTGGCTGGCCACCAGCCTGCAACAGGCCAACGGCCCGGCCGCAGGCTATGAACCGCTGTACCAGCGCGCCTGCAGCCTGGGACTGGTTTCCGGCTGCACCAACCACGCCGCCGGCATGCTGGCCGCTGATACCGACAGCCAGGCCGCCCGGCACTGCGCGGTACAGACATTCAACAAGGCCTGCGAGCTGGACGATCCCTGGGCCTGCACCATGTACGGTTTTCACCTCAGCCGCGGCATCGGCGTAGCACCCGACGTCGATCTGGCGCTGAAGGTGCTGGACAAATCCTGCACCTTCGGCGCTGTGGACCCGGCCTGCCGCGGGGCTCGCCAGTTGCAGGAAGAAATCCGCGCGGCCATTCGCGCGGCGCGGCCCTGACCGCGATCGGGGAATGCTCTGGCCGGCCAGCCGGTGCCTGCGGGAAACCGGCCGGCGAACGGTGCCTCAGAAGTACTTCAGCCAACCCAGGTCGCGACGCCGCGCCTTGAGCCGGGCAAAGGCCCGCACCGGCGGCAACAGCAGCACCGCCAGCAGCAGCGTGATCAGCCACAGCCAGCCCAGTGAGTCGAAGCCGAAATAGGCCCCCTGGTTGCGCCCCAGCAGCGCCACCGCCAGCAGGTACAGGCCCTTGAGCACATACAGGTGCAGCAGGTAGAAGAACATCGGCGCGCCGCCAAACACCCCGAGCAGCGCGACCCAGCGCCGCTCCTGGCGCCGCTCCAGGGCGCGCAGCACCAGCAGCCCAAGCCCCAGGGTCAGGGCGATGAACAGCAGCGAAGGCGGATACTTGGTGATGTTGAAGAAGCTCATCAGCGTTTGCAGGCCACTGTCGCCACTGACCCAGGGCTGCTCGCCGTATCCATTGAGCAGGCGCAGCAGGACAAACCCCGCCAGTGCCGCCAGCCCCGCCCACAACAGTCGCCGCTGGCGCTGGCCGACATCGGTCCCGGCGCTGAACCAGGGCCCCAGCCCATAACCCAAGCCGATCACCCCGATCCACGGCAACAGCGGATAGGAGGTGCGCAGACGCAAGGCATCGCCGAATTCGATCCAGCCCCGGTCATGCAGGATCGCCCAGGGCACATGTAGCGCCTCACCCGCGGCGAAATGCACGCTGTCGAGCAGGTTGTGCCCGCCAATCAGCAGCAGGCTCAGGCCCAGCAGCACGGCGCGGGGCAACCACAGCAGCGCCGCCAGCGCCAGCATGCTCAGGCCGATGACCCAGATCACCTGCAGGTAGATCACGCTCGGCGGGAACTGCCCGGTCCAGGCGAAGTTCACCAGGGTCAGTTCCAGCAGCACCAGGAACAGCCCGCGCTTGAACAGAAAGGCGCTGGCCTCGGCCCGATGGCCGTGCTTGTCGGCGAACAGGCTGGCCGAGAGCCCGGTCAGCAGGACAAAGACCGGCGCGCACAGGTGGGCCAGGGTGCGGCTGAAAAACAGCCCGGGCTCGGTACTGGCGATGTCCATGGGGTCGCTGACCTGCCGGTGCAGGAAGAAGGTTTCGCGGACATGGTCCAGAAGCATCAACAGCATCACCAGCCCGCGCAGGGCATCGATGCTCGGCAGCCGGGAGCCCGGGCGGACGAAAGAATGGGACAAGGAACTCATGGAAAAGCCATCACCACCTGAGGTTCAAAGGAACGGCGCCGATCGGGGGGAGCGGCAAGCGGCTGTTACTTTATAACATCAACTGACAATGACCCAAGCTTCGATCCAGCGGCACCCGCAAGAGGGCTATCCCGCGCGGTGCCGGCTCGATGCGGGCAACAGCCACTACTGGTGCTGCACCTGCACCATCGAGCTGACCTGGACCCGGGCCAGCATCTGCTCCGCCCCTCCCCCACGCCGCATGCCGCGCACCGGACAGGCATCCAGGTAATCCAGGCCCACCGCCAGTTTCAGGTGGCGCTCGGGGCGAGTCAGGCAGTTGGTCACGTCGAAGCTGTACCAGCCGTCGTCGAGCCAGGCTTCGGCCCAGGCATGACTGGCCAGATGGCTGGCGTCCTCGGTGCACAGGTAGCCGGATACATAGCGCGCGGGAATCCCCAGGCTGCGGGCACAGGCCAGGAACGCGTGGGTATGGTCCTGGCAGACCCCGGCGCCGCCGGCAAAGGCCTCGGCCGCGGTACTGCCGACGCCGGTGGCGCCGGGGCTGTAGGGCATGTGCTCGGCCAGGGCCTGCATCAGCTCGGTGAGCGCGGCGCGGTCGCGGCTTTCGCCGCAGTGCCGCCGGGCAAACTCACAGAGGGCTGCGTCGGCCGCGCTCAAGCGGCTGGTGCGCAGGAACGGCAGCGGCGACTGGCTGTCGCCTTCCACCTCGCGGTTCTCGTCGATCCGCACTTCGCCGAAGGCGGTGAGAATGATCGCGCCGTGGGGCTCGTCGAGGGTCATGACGTGCAGGATGTTGCCGTAGGGGTCGCGCTGGGCACGAACCCGGCGCGGCAGTTCCAGCTGCCACTGGAGGATCTGCTGGCGCTGGCTGTCCTGGGGCGTCAGGCGCAGGAACTGGATGCTGGTGCAGACTTCGTCGGCGTAGCTGTAGGTCGTGTCGTGGCGAATGGACAGTTTCATAGCACCTCCAGATAGGATTCGTGCACGGTCTGCCCCAGATGGCGGATCTGCCCGATGCAATCGGTCAGCCACTGGTGCAGGCCGGAGTGGAGAATCTCGTCGATCCCGGTGTAGCGCAGGCGCGCGTTGAGTTCAGCGGCCAGGCGCTGGGCCGGGCGGCCGTTGTCCCCCGGCAAGGTGGCCAGGAGCTGGTCCAGCTCCTCGACACAGGCCAGCAGGGAGCGCGGCACATCAGCGCGCAGCAGCAACAGCTCGGACACCTGCTCGGCCCCCGGGGCATTACGGTAGATCTCGTTGAACGCCTCGAAGGACGACAAGGCGCGGAGCAAGGCGCTCCACTGGTAGTAGCCCCGGGCCGAATCGTCGCTGACCTCCTCGGACTCCTCGCCGAACATTTCGTAGCGCGCGTCCAACAGGCGCAGGGTGTTGTCGGCGCGCTCGATGAAGGTTCCCAGGCGAATGAAGCGATAGGCTTCGTTGCGCATGATGGTGCCGACGGTGGCGCCGCGGAACAGGTGCGAACGCTCCTTGACCCAATCGCAGAACTGGCTGATGCCGTAGCGCCCCAGGCCGTTGGCGGCGATGTTGCGCATCTCCAGCCAGGTGGCGTTGATGTTCTCCCACATGTCGGCGGTGATCCGTCCGCGCACCGCGTGGGCATTGCTGCGCGCCGCCCGCAGGCAGCAGTAGATGCTGCCGGGATTGGTGTCGTCGAGGGCGAAGAAGTGCAGCATGCGCTCGCTGTTGAGCTCGCCGTAGCGCTGGTTGTAGTCGTCCAGGGTGCCGGCGGCGAGCAGCGACATGGACAGTTCCGCATGGCCGTCGCCGCGCCCGGCCTGGGGCATCAGCGACAGCGAGTAACTGACTTCGAGCATGCGCGCCAGGTTCTCGGCACGCTCCAGGTAGCGGGACATCCAGTACAGGTCCGCAGCGGTTCTTGAAAGCATGGTTCAGTCCTCCACTACCCAGGTGTCTTTGGTGCCGCCGCCCTGGGACGAATTCACCACCAGCGAGCCCTCGCGCAGGGCGACGCGGGTCAGGCCGCCGGGCACCAGGCGGGTTTCCCGGCCGGACAGGACGAACGGCCGCAGGTCGATGTGCCGCGGCGCGATACCGTTTTCGACGAAGGTCGGACAGGTGGACAGCGACAGGGTCGGCTGGGCGATGTACGCCTCGGGACGGGCCTTGAGCCGGGCGCGGAACTCCTCGATCTGGGCCGCGGTGGCCGCCGGGCCCACCAGCATGCCGTAGCCGCCGGAACCCTGGGTTTCCTTGACCACCAGATCCGGCAGGTTGGCCAGCACATGGGACAGCTCGGCGGGGTTGCGGCATTGCCAGGTGGGCACGTTCTTGAGGATCGGCTCCTCGCTCAGGTAGAAGCGGATCATTTCGTCGACGTAGGGGTAGATCGACTTGTCATCGGCGACCCCGGTGCCCACGGCGTTGGCCAGCACCACATTGCCGCAGCGGTAGGCGGCGATCAGCCCGGGCACGCCGAGCATGGAATCGGGGTTGAACGACAGCGGATCGAGAAAGGCATCGTCTAGCCGGCGATAGATCACATCCACCGCCTGGGCCCCGGCCGTGGTGCGCATGAACACCCGGTCGTCACGCACGAACAGGTCGGCCCCTTCCACCAGCTCCACGCCCATCTCCCGGGCCAGGAACGCATGTTCGAAATAGGCGCTGTTGAAGCGTCCCGGGGTCAGCACCACCACCGTGGGATTGTCCAGGGGGCTGGCGCTTTTCAGGGTTTCGAGCAGCAGGTTGGGGTAATGGTCGATGGGCGCGATGCGCTGGGCGGCGAACAGCTCGGGGAACAGGCGCATCATCATCTTGCGGTCTTCGAGCATGTAGCTGACGCCGCTGGGGGTGCGCAGGTTGTCTTCCAGCACGTAGTAGCTGCCGTCGCCGTCGCGCACCAGGTCGACCCCGGCGATATGGGCGTAGATGCCGCGGTGCAGGTTCAGGCCCTGCATGGCCACCTGATAGCCCTCGTTGGCCAGCACCTGTTCGGCTGGGATGATGCCCTCCTTGATGATCCGCTGGCCGTGATAGATGTCCGCCAGGAACAGGTTCAGCGCCTGGACCCGCTGCACGCAGCCGCGCTCCACGCTGCGCCACTCGCTGGCCTTGATGCTGCGGGGAATGATGTCGAAGGGAATCAGGCGCTCGGTGCCCTGCTCGTCGCCGTACAGGGTGAAGGTGATGCCGGCGCGATGGAACAACAGATCGGCCTCGCGCCGCCGCTGGTCCAGAAGCTCCAGGGGGGTGTCCGCCAGCCAACGGGCGAACGCTGCGTAATGGGGTCGACACGTGCCGCTGGCAGCGTACATTTCATCGAAAAAAGCGCGGGACATAGCCAACTCCTTGCCGTGATGCAAACGGCTTTTTATCTGAACCCTGTGTGTACCTAACCCGGCTTTGCCCTGGCAGGGATCCTCGCTCCCTGCCCCTGTAAAACACCTCCTGAGTGCTGTGTCGGGACGGCTCCTGCCGCCCTGATGAGACAGCGGTAGCAATCGCTATGCCGCAAATGCGCAAACCGCGGCCAAAGCGCTGCCTTGGGCAATAAACACCCTCAATGCGACATTTGTTTTCAAAAAAGAGACACGCCTGACCTGGACAGGCCAGCCTTGAACCTGTTCAAGCGCGCTCGGGCGGCGCCTGGGGCGCCGAATACGGGCAGAATCGGTGCAGAAATCCCGACAGCGGAATTTTTTGCCCCGTTATCGGGAGTTTTTCATCCGGTCCTGCTCACAGCGGCCAGCAGCGCCCCTCTGAGCAATGACTGTAGCTGCACCAAAGAGGTTCACAGATAAAAATCACCGCGGCGCAAACGGGCCTCAGGAGCGCGCCGGCAAGTTGGCCAGAATCACCGCCACGGCCTGCTCCGGCGACAGTCGCGCACTGTCCAGGCGCAAGGGCGGCGAAGCCCAGGCCTGATACTCGTGGTTTTGCACCGACTGCCAATCGGGCGCTTGCAGGCCCGGCACATCCAGCTGCCGGGTTTCGACCCGCCGCCGATGCTCCAGCGGATCGCCACAGAACACTTCGATATCCAGCAGCCCGACGCCCAGCCCGTCCGCCAGCTGACGCCAGGCTAGACGGCTTTCGGCCAGCGGATTGACGCAGTCCGCCAGCACGCTGTTACCCAGGGCCAGATTGGCCTTCGCCAGTTGCAGGGCGATCTGGTAGCCGCCCTTGCCCACCTCGGACAGGCCGGCGTCGCGCAAGCCCTGCTCGATGCTGTCGATGCGCAGGTAGGTGGCGCTCAGGTGCGGCACCAGGGTCCGGGCGATAGTGGTCTTGCCGGAGCCCGGCAATCCGCTGAAGACGATAAGCATGCAAGAACCTGCCGGAATCAAGGGACCGACAGCTTCAACCCAATGGCCATCCGCGTCCAGCGCCGCTTGCCCAGGCCCCAGCCGGTGGCCATCAGGGCGTCTGCTGCGACAACGGCACCGGCGCCCGGCGCGGCCAGGCCAGCAACTCGGTTTCCGCCATCGGCCGGGCATACCAGTAGCCCTGGCCCAGCACGCAGCCCATGTCCAGCAGCAGGCGCCGTTCGAGCTGGGTTTCCACCCCTTCCACCACCAGGCACATTTCCAGGCTGCTGGCCAACGCCAGGGAGGCCCCCACCACCGCGCGACAGCGCGGCTGGCGCAGCAACTCACGGACGAAATGCGCGTCGAGCTTGATCTGGTTGAACGGCAACTCGCACAGGCGCTGCAAGGAGGAATAGCCGGCGCCAAAGTCGTCGATGGCCAGGTTGCACTTCATCATGCGCAGACGCACCAGGTTCTCCAGGCTGATGGCCGGCGCTTGCACCAGGCCGACCTCGGTGATTTCGAAGCTCAGCAAGTGCGGCGGCACCTGATGCCGTTCGATGGCCTGGTGGATATCCCCGACGATGTCGCTGCAGGCCAGCTGCCGGGGCATCAGGTTGAACGCCAGCTCCAGTTCCTCGCCCTGATCCAGCAGCCGGCGCTGCAAGGCCATGCCCTGGTCGAGCTGCTGATGAAACACCCGATCCAGCAGGCCTTCGGCCTCAAGCTCTGCGAGAAAGGCCGCTGGCGCCAGCACGCCACGCTGCGGATGGAGCCAGCGCACCAGCACCTCGGCGCCACTGCAGGTGGCCTGTTGCAGGTCGAACTTGGGTTGGTAGTAGGACACGAACTGCCCCTGCTCCACGCCCCGCAGCAGTTCCTCGCGATTCACCGGGTCGAAGTGCCGGGGCGGCGGCGCGGGCGGCAGGTGGTGGTGCTGTTGATAGCATTCGAGCATCGCCTGCAGGGCCGCCAGTTCCGCCGGCTTGCCCACATCCCCCAGGACGATCAGCCCTTGCAGGCTGATCATCTGCAACACCGCGCGCCGCAGGTCGGGCTCGATCAGGCTGTAGAGAATCACCGCCCGCACCAACTGCTCCTCGCTGGCTCGGCGCAGGAACTCCAGGCCGTCCATGCCGGCCATCTGCAGGTCGCAGAGAACGATGTCCGCCGCGCCGCGTGCGCGCAACAGCTCCAGGGCAGCGGCGCCGTCGAACGCCGCCAGGGGGGCCACCACCCCCAGGCGCTGCAATTGCTCCAGGACCAGCAACTGCTGCACCGGATGATCTTCCAGAACCAATATCTTCAGGGTATTCAAGCGCGGCTCCAGATTCAGCGGCGACGGCCGATGGTGCGGCAGCCGGCAGCGCTTCGGGCCCCCGGCAGTCTGTGTAACGGCAAGCATGCGGATAGCAACAAGCGTATCGCTAAGCGCAAGCCGGTCAAGGCACCGACCAGACCTTCGGTCCGCCCGTACCAGCGGCCTTGCCCGGCTCCCCGCAACCCGGGAAAATAGCCGCGTTTGGCGCCGTCCCTTGATCTATATTTATTTCCAGCATTGGCGTTCCGCCCTTGTCCGACAGACAACCCAACCTGTCGCATTGCTCTTCGACTCCCCTCGTGCCGTTCCCCGATCTGGAGCCCCGATGCTTCGTTTTATCCTGTCCATGCTGTTGTCACTGGCCTGCCTGCCGGCCATGAGCGACGCCCCTCCCCTGTTGCAGTTGCTCAATTATGAATCCCCCCATCACCACCAACTGCCCCTGACCACGGATGACTGGCAATGGCTGCGCAACAAGCGCGAACTGGTGCTGGGCACCGCGCAGCAAAACCTGCCGCCGCTGGAAATGGTCAACGAAGCCAAGGAATACGAGGGCGTTACCGCCGACTACATTGGCCTGCTGGCCGACGCGCTGGGGGTGAAGATCAGCATCCGGGCCTACGACACCCGCGAGCAGGTGTTCAATGCCCTGGCCAGGGGCGAGATCGACTTGATGGGCAGCGTTACCCAGGGCGAGGCCCGGCACCGGCAACTGCTGCTCAGCCAGAGCTATCTGGTCAATCGCCCGACCCTGGTCGCCCGCCTGGGGGACTCGCCCTCGCTCAAAGGCGGCTTGCAGGGACAGCGCCTGGCCATCTCCCTGGACACCATCAGCCTGCCCGTGGCCCAGGCCATGTACCCCCTGGCGCGGATCGACACCTACGCCAGCGCGGATGCGGCCATGGCCGCCGTGGCCTTCGGCGATGCCGACGTGCTGCTCAGCGACGCCGTCTCGGCGCAGTTCCTGATCTCGCGCAACTACAGCGACTACCTGCGGATCATCTACAGCGGCCCCGCCAGCATCTCCGGCTTTGCCTTCGCGGTGACCCCGGACAATCGGCAACTGCAGTACTTGCTCGATACCGCTCTGCGCGCGATCCACAAGGAGCAGGACATCAGCATCCGCAATCGCTGGGGCGACCGCCTGCTGCTGAGCATGGAAAAAACCAGCCTCACCCCCGAGGAACAGCGCTGGATCGAAAGGAACCCGGTGGTGCGCATCGGCATTCACCGCTACCTGCCGCCGTTGTCCTACTTCGACGCCGACGGCAATTACCTGGGGATTACCGCCGACCTGCTGGCAATGCTGGAGACCAAGACCGGGCTGACCTTCGAAATCACCCCGCTGCCCAGCTTCAAGGACCTCAACGATGCCCTGCGCGATGGCCGGGTGCAGATGGCCGCCGATCGGGCCCGCAATACCGAGCGCGAAGCCTACCTGCTGTTCACCCGCCCCTACCTGGTCGGGCCCTACATGCTGATCACCCGCGACGCCGCCGATGCGCCGAAAAGCCTGGAGGACATGGCGGGCAAGACCCTGCTGATCGGCAGCGGTCACTCCCTGGTGGCCCAGCTGCGCCAGCGCTATCCACAGATCCGCGTCAAGGAAGTGCAGACCAACTTCGAAGCCCTGTCCCTGCTTCGCGACCACAAGGCCGACGCCGCCGTGCAGGCGGAAATCGCCGTCAGCTTCAACCTGCCGCGCATCAAGGAAGACCAGCTCAAGGTCCGTTCGGCCCTCAACCTGCCCTTGCTCAACGAGTCCTTTGCGGTGCGCCGCGACCAGCTGGAACTGTTCAACATCATCGACAAGTCCCTGCGCAGCATTTCTCCGGACGCCATCACCGAGCTCAACAATCGCTGGCGCTCCAAGTCGGCGGTCGCGCCCCCCTCCTGGCGCGACTACCGCACCACCCTGTACCTGGCCGGGGCCGCGTCGCTGGTGCTGCTGCTGATTGCCCTGGCCTGGGGCTACGCCATGCGCCGCCAGGTCAGCCAGCGCGAACGGGCCGAGCATGCCCTCAACGACCAGTTGCGCTTCATGGACGCGCTGATCAACGGCACGCCCAACCCGATCTACGTGCGCGACCGCGAGCGGCGCCTGGTGATCTGCAACGACAGCTACCTCAAGACCATGGGCACCGATCGCCAGAGCGTGCTGGGCAGCAACCTCGAACAGCTGGCGGTGCCCGAGGCCGGGCTGTTCGCCACCGACTTCCAGAGCATCCTCGACGGCGGCCCGCCGCTGCTGATCGACCGCACGGTGCACATCCGCGGCCAGCAGGTGCAGATCTACCACTGGATGCTGCCCTACCGCGATGCCCAGGGCGAAATCCTCGGCATCATCGGCGGCTGGCTGGACATCAGCGAGCGCCAGCAACTGTTGAATGAACTGACCCAGGCCAAGAACGACGCCGACAAGGCCAACCGGGCCAAGACCACCTTCCTGGCCACCATGAGCCACGAAATCCGCACCCCCATGAGCGCGGTGATCGGCATGCTCGAACTGGCCCTCAAGCGCGCCGACCAGGGTCAGCTCGACCGCCCTTCGATCGAGGTGGCCTACAGCTCGGCCCTGGGCCTGCTGGAACTGATCGGCGACATCCTGGACATCGCCCGGATCGAAAGCGGGCACCTGAGCCTGAGCCCCGAGCGGGCCAATCTGCGGGAGCTGGCGGAGTCGGTGTTCCGGGTCTTCGATGGCCTGGCCCGGCAGAAGGGCCTGCGCCTGGAACTGGACCTGGACAGCAGCGCCAGCGGCGACGTGCTGGTGGATCCGCTGCGCTTCAAGCAGATCCTCTCGAACCTGCTGAGCAACGCCATCAAGTTCACCGAACGCGGCACCGTGCAGGTGCGCCTGCAGGCCGAACGCGACGACCCGCAGACCCTGCCCCTGCAACTGACGGTCCGGGACACCGGCATCGGCATCGACCCCGAAGACCAGCAACTGCTGTTCCAGCCCTTCAGCCAGGTTCCCGGACAACATCAGAACGCCCGCTCGGGCACCGGGCTGGGGCTGGTGATCTGCCGCACCCTGTGCGAAATGATGGGCGGCCAGTTGAGCCTGCAAAGCCAGCCCGGGGTCGGCACCCTGGCCCGGGTCCAGCTGCAGCTGAGCCGACTCGCCCCCCTGCCGGACTCACCGCCGCCGGTGCCACAGGACGCCCAGCCGCTGGCCGCCAGGGCCGCGCTGCACATCCTGGTGGTGGACGACAGCCAGGCCAACCGCCAACTACTCTGCGAGCAACTGCGCTTTCTCGACTACTCGCTGAGCCAGGCACAGAACGGCGCCGAGGCCTACAAGCTGTGGCTGCGGGAAACCTTCGATGTGGTGATCACCGACTGCAACATGCCGGTGCTGAACGGCTACGAACTGACCCGACAGATTCGCCTCACCGAGCAGATCCAGGGACGCCCGCCGGTGCAGATCTTCGGTTTCACCGCCAATGTCCAACCCGAAGAACAGCAACGCTGCCTGGACGCCGGCATGAACGGCTGTATCTTCAAGCCCATCGCCCTGCCCGAGCTGGATCGCCGCCTGCGCCAGCTGCAGGCGCTGCCACGCACCCAGCTGAAAAGCACCAGCCGGCATTTCGACATCCAGCAACTGGACCACCTCACCGGCGGCAATCCGGCCTCCATCCAGCGAGTGCTCAAGGGCGTGCAGCAGAGCAACCGCCAGGACCTGAAACAGATCCGCGAACTGCTCGCCAGTGCCGAGCGCAAAGGGGTGGCCGAACTGGCCCATCGCATCCATGGCGCGGCGCGGATCATCAAGGCCCAGGCCCTGATCGATGAATGCGAGTACCTGGAAAAGGCCTGCCTCGAAGGCGCCGATGCCGATCAGATCCAGGCGGCCTTGGCCCGCCTGGAACAGGCCATGCTCGGGCTCGACGGCGACCTGCTGGAGGCCCTGGAGCCCGATTGAACGGCCCATGCGGCGCTCGGGCGAGCCCCGGACGCCGCGTCCTCATGGGGGCTCAGCCCCCCAGTTGCTGCAGCTCCAGGCTGGCCGAGGCCGACAGCGGCCGCGACGGCTGGATCAGCGGCATGCCGAAACGCTTGCTGATGTAGCGCCCGCCGGTGCCGGTCAGGGTCAGGGCACGGCTGTCCAGGTCGCGGACCAGCCATTTGCGCTCCAGCAATACCCGCAGCAACGCAGCGCCCAGGGCGCCCCCCAGGTGCGGGCGACGCATGCTCCAGTCCAGGCATGGGCAGGCAACGCGCCGGCGCAGGGCACGAAGTTCGGCCACCTCGATACCCAGGCCGTGGAAGAACTCGACGCCGCTGTCGCTGATCCGGTACTCCTCGCCCTCCCCGGCCGCCAGCAACCAGCCGGCTTCGAGCATCCGGTCGTGCAACTGCACCCCCAGGGTGCCCGCCAGGTGGTCGTAGCAGGTGCGGGCGAACTGCAGGCGGTCCGGGGTGCGCGGAGTGAAAGGGGTGCCCTGGCCGATCACCATCAACGCCTCCAGGGCCTGGGCCACCAGAGGATCGCCGAGGTCGTAGTAACGGTGCCGTCCCTGGACCTGCACCCGCAGCAAACCGGCGTCCTTGAGCTTGGCCAGGTGGGCGCTGGCGGTGGACGTACTGACCTGGGCGATCGCCGCCAGTTCGGTGCTGGTGCGGGCATGGCCGTCCATCAGGGCACAGAGCATCCGGGTCCGGGCCGGCTCGGCGATGGCCGCCGCCACGTTGGATAGCCCGAGGTCGTTCTGTACTACATTCATATTTCGCTCCATGACGAATCGTGTCTTCGAAAGGCAGAGGATAGTACCAACCTGGACTTCTGCCCAACAAAGAGACAAATCATGGACCCGATCAGCGCAGCTACCCATTTCAACCCCTACGACTTTTACTACGCCCGCCTGCGTGCCCGGGGCGGCCTGACCTACGATTCGGCCCTCGGGCTGTGGCTGGCCAGCAGCGCCGCGGCGGTCGCCGCCGTGCTCAACCACCCGGCCTGCCGGGTCCGGCCGCTGCACGAGCCGGTGCCCCGGGCCATCGCCGGACGGCCCGCCGGGCAAGTCTTTGCCCGCCTGATGCGAATGAACGAGGGCCCGCGCCACGGCTGTCCGCGACAAGCCATGGCCCCAGGGCTGCAGGCACTGGCCGGGATCGACCTGATGCCCTGGCTGGCCGCATGGCGCCCGGCCCTTGATGCCCCACAGTGCGCCGCCGACCTGCAACGCTGGCAGTGGCGCCTGCCGGTGGCCCTGCTGGCCGCCCTGCTGGGGGTGCCCGCCGAGCAATGTGAAGAGCTTGCCCGACGCACCGGCGAGTTCGTCGCCTGCTTCTCGCCCCTGAGCACGGAACAACAGTTGCAGGCCGCCGACGCGGCGGCGCAAGACTTGCTCCGGCAGATGCAGGCCGTGCTTGATGGCCC
This sequence comes from Pseudomonas saponiphila, assembly GCF_900105185.1. Lineage (NCBI taxonomy): Bacteria > Pseudomonadati > Pseudomonadota > Gammaproteobacteria > Pseudomonadales > Pseudomonadaceae > Pseudomonas > Pseudomonas saponiphila. Next base: position 3,725,086 of record NZ_FNTJ01000001.1, read on the forward strand.
GCAACCCAGCCCGCTGCTGAGGTCGATCCTCGAACGCAGCAGCGGGCTGGCCGCCGAGGACTTGCAGGCCAACCTGCTGGGCCTGCTGGCACAAACCCACGACGCCTGCGCCGGGCTGCTGGGCAACAGCCTGCTGGCCTTGCTGACGGACCCGGCCCTGGCCCGGCGCCTGCAGCAGGATCCCGGTCGCTTGCAGGACTGGCTGCTGCAAGTGCAGCGCCTGGACCCGCCGGTGCAGAACACCCGCCGCTTCGTTGCCGAGCCTTGCACCCTGCTGGGTGTCGACCTGCAGCCCGGGGATAGCGTGCTGGTGCTGCTGGCCGCGGCCAACCACGACCCGGCCCTGTGCGCGATCACCGGCAGCGATCCGGCGCAGCAGGGCTTCAGCTTCGGCGCCGGCGCCCATCGCTGCCCGGGTCGGGACTTGGCCTTGAACATCGTCCACAGCCTGCTGCGCGCCCTGCTGCAGCACCCGGACCTGGGCGCGCTGGCCCTGCAATGGCGATACCGGGCCTCGGTCAATGGCCGCCTGCCCCTGTTCAGCGACGCGCCGGGCGGCCGGCCAACGGGCTGGCAGCCAGCGGACGCTTGAGGTAAAAAGTGCCCCCTGTGCCGAAGCCACTATTGGAAAAAGGAAGGGTCATGCTGTTTGTGGTGATGCTCGGGGGCAAGCACCCCAAAGCGACAATCGAAGTCCACGACGTCCAATTCGTGGTCGCCGAGCGCCTTGAATCGGCCTACGCGCAGCTGCGCGAGGCCTGGTTCGGCAGTCCCGCGGGCTTGCATATCGACTCATGGATGCAGGTCGACGGCGTCGAGCAGTACAAGGTCGAGTTCAGCCCCCTGGCTCCCGGGCCGGGCGCGCCGCGCCTGTACTTCCTCAACCTGGGCGGCTACGAAGCGGCCACCTTCGGCGAGGCCCACCGCTACCTGCTGGTGGTGGCCCGCGACAAGACCGAAGCCAAGGCCAAGGGCAAACGGCAGATGCTGGCCCACTGGCACAAAGCCCACACCGACGCCCTGCTCGACGTCGACGACTGCCTGCCGATCGATCTGCTGCAAGGGCGCTATGTGCACCTGGTGCCAGGGCCGCACCAGGGCATCGAGCAACGCAACGACTACATCATCCTCAACTGACCTCAGGCCGGTGGCATAGCGCTGCCGGGGCCCCGGTAGTGCAGGCCAAGATCGCTGATATCGGTGACCTGGCTCAGCAGAAAGTCGCGCAACCGGGCAATGCGCTCCTGGCTCGGGCTGTCGCGCAGCCACACCAGGTAGTAGCCATCCCCCGACGCCACCGCGCTGGGGAACGGCAGGCTGATCCGCCCGCCGCGTATGTCCTGCGCCACCAGGTGCAGATCGCCGATCGACAGACCGTGCCCGGCCATGGCGGCGCTGATCGCCTGGTCCAGGGTGTCGAAGACGGTGCCCCGTTCCAGCCGCAGCGGCTCCAGCAATGCCCGATCCTCGAGCGCCTGGGCCTGCAGCCAGCGACGCCAGTCGCGGCGGTCCGCCGAAGGGTGGATCAGCTCCGCATCCCTGAGCCGCTCAAGGGGCCAGGGCGCTCCCTGCGCAGCCTGTGGCGGGCCGATGGGAATCAGCCATTCATCGAACAGCTTGCAGGCCTCGACCCCGGCGCCGAAGTGGCCGTTGCCCAGCAGAATCGCGCAGTCGTAGGGCTCGGCATAGAAGTCCACATGATCGAAGTCCATCCACACGCTGGCCAGTTGCACCGCCAGTTCCGGCTGCTCGCCCTTGAGCGTCTCCAGGGCCCGCAGCAGCCAGCGCATGGTCAGGGTCGAAGGCGCCTTGAGACGCAACTGACCGCGGCTGGCGCGCAGCGGCAGGCAGGCATCCTCGATGATCCGGAAACCGACCTTGAGCTCCCGGGCCAGGCGCTGTCCGGCTTCGGTGAGCACCAGCCTGGGTCCGTGACGCTCGAACAAACGACAGCCGAACTGACTTTCCAGGGTACGGATATGCCGGCTGATGGCGCTTTGGGTCAGGGACAGTTCCTCGGCGGCACGGGTAAAGGAGCTGGACCGGGCGGCCACTTCAAAGGCCCGCAGCGCGTAGAGCGGTGGCAGGGATTCGACCATCGAAAGACACTCATGATGATTAATAATCATAGTAGGTCATAGCTTTTTGCGTTTTTCAACGCGGGGTAAAGCCTTCAGGATCAAGCCCTCTACAAGATCTGAAAGGCGTTGTCTGTGGACCTGAACCTGTCGTTATTGTTGGCCTATGCACTGAGCGTACTGATGCTGGTGGCCACCCCGGGGCCCGTGGTGGCCCTGATCGTCAACACCAGCATGAACGCCGGGCCGAGCCAGGCCGTGTTGACGGCCCTGGGCACCAACGCCGCGTCACTGCTGCTGGCGCTGTTGGCGGTGCTGATGCTGACCACCGGCCTGGCGCTGGATTCGCGCCTGATCAGTGGGGTCAGCCTGCTCGGTTGCGGCTTTATCGGCTGGCTGGCCGTGCAAGGACTGCGGGAAGTGTTTGGCCCGCCCACCGTGGGAGCGGCGCCACGCACCGACAAGGGTCGCCAGGGCCTGGCCAACGGTTTCCTGGTGGGGATCGGCAACCCCAAGGACATCATTTTCTTTGTCTCGTTCTTCCCCCAGTTCATCCAGGTCAGTCGCTCCTTCGAGCGCAGCGCGCTGCTGCTGACGCTGGTCTGGGTGGTGATCGATTTTGCCGTGCTGGGGGCCTATATCCTGATGGCGCGCCAGGGCTTCCCGCTCAGGTACAAGCGCCAGGTGACCGGCCTGTCGAGCCTGATGCTGCTGGCGGTGGCCTTGGCCGGTGTGGTTTATTCGCTGCTGGACCTGTACCGCTCGGGCGCCGCTTGAGACGCCCGGCCAGCGACCTCAGAGGCTGCGCAGTTCCAGGGTCAGGTGTGCCAGCCCGGGCAAGGCGGCCAGACGCCCGCGCACGGCCTCGACACTGAGCGACGCCTGGGCCACCACGCTGACAATCACCGCCTGCGCCCCAGGCCCCACCTGCCACACGTGCAGGTCGACAATGCTGGCATCCCCCGGCGCTTCCACCGATCGGCGGATCTGCTCGGCCAGGCGCTCATCGCTGGTATCGAGCAACACTGCCGCACTGGATTTGATCAGCGCATAGGACCAGCGGGCAATCACCAGCGCGCCGACCATTCCCATCACCGGGTCGAGCCAGACCCAGCCCAGGTAGCGCCCGGCCAACAGCGCGACAATCGCCAGCACCGAGGTCAGGGCATCGGCCAGCACATGCACATAGGCCGAATGCATGTTGTTGTCACCCCGGTGATGTTCGTGATGTTCGTGATGTTCGTGATGTTCGTGATGTTCGTGATGTTCGTGATCATGATGGTGCCCATGGGCATGGCCGTGGGCGTGATGCCCATGGCCGCCGCCCAGCAGCCAGGCACTGAGGATGTTCACCAGCAATCCCACCACCGCGATCAGCGTGGCCTCGGCAAAGGCCACGGTGGTGGGCTGGAACAGCCGCAGCAGAGACTCGCCGGCAATCCCCAGGGCCACCAGGCCGAGAATGATCGCCGAGGCGAACCCCGCCAGATCGCCGACCTTGCCGGTGCCGAAGCTGAAACGCCGGTTGCCGGCATTGCGCCGGGCGAAACCATAGGCCGCCGCGGCGATGCCCAGGGCTCCGGCGTGCGTCGCCATGTGCAGCCCGTCGGCCAGCAAGGCCATGGAACCGGTGAAGTAACCGGCAACGATCTCCCCGACCATCATCACCACCGTCAGCACCACCACCCACAGGGTGCGCCGGGCGTTGTCATCGTGATCGGCACCGAGAAACTGGTGTTCGTGGGTGAACTGTGCAGCCTGCTGAGACAGATTCATCGTCCCGCTCCTATTTCGAATAACGGCGAATGGCTTCCAGCAACTCATCCACGCCACGGGCCCGCTCGGCGTCGCTGAGCTCGGGATTGGCCACATGCTCCAGGGCATGGGCCTCGATGATCTCGCCCATCAGGCCGCTGATGGCGCCACGGGTCGCCGCCACCAGGTGCAAGGTCTTGCCGCAGTCGGCCCCGGTTTCCAGGGCGCGCTCCACGGCCTGTAGCTGCCCGAGAATGCGCCGCACCCGCTTGAGCAGTTGATCTTTCTGTGCGTGCGTGTGTGACATACCCATACCCCCTATACCTATTTCGGGGCGCATCTTGCTCCCACAACCGGTACGACGCAAGCCGGCCACAGGCAAAAAGACCCAAGATCCGGGCGTTCCCCCTCGGCAGCCGACGAGTGGCCTGACACCACAGAAAAAACTGCTGTACGGCCTGTAGCGTGGATTAACATAGCCCAGTGCCATCAACCCTCAGGACTCACCCTTCCATGCTGTCCAGAATCTTATGATTGCTGTCTGGTCCCTGCTGTGCCTAACCCTGTTGCTGACCCTGCTGACGCTGTGGTTGCTGCGCCGCGAGCGCCGCGCCCAGGCCCAGTTGCGCGCCTATCGCAAACGGGTCGAGGGCCTGCCCAACGATGCCGAGCGCTTCAAGCGCAGCCAGTACTTCGCACGCATCGGCACCTGGGACTGGGAAGTCGACACCCAGCGCCTGTACTGGTCTGAGGCGATCTACGGCATGTTCGGGTTCAAGGTCGGCGAAGTGGTGCCCTCCTACGAGCTGTTCTGCTCCTGTGTACACCCCGAGGACCGGGAGCGGGTGCGCGCCGGCGAATTGCGCTGCCTGGAAACCGGCGAGAACCATGACGAGGAATACCGCGTGGTGTGGCCCGACGGCAGCATCCACTGGCTGCGCGAAACCGGCAACGTGGTGAAGAACGTGCACGACACCACCATCAAGATGCTCGGCGTGGTGCGTGACATCACCGATGAAAAAGTCTCCACCCGCCAGTTGCAGCAACTGGCCCATTTCGACCCGCTGACCGGCCTGCCCAATCGCCTGATGCTCGAACAGCGCCTGTCCCGGGCCCTGGAACAGGCGCGGCACAACCAGACCCGGGTGGCCCTGGTGTTCGTCGATCTCAACGGCTTCAAGGCCATCAACGACCAGTACGGCCACGCCGCCGGAGACCGGGTGCTGAGTGCCACGGCCCGGCGCCTGCAAGGCATCCTGCGCAGCAGCGACACCGTGGCGCGGATCGGCGGCGACGAATTCGTGGTGGTTCTGGAAGGCCTGTCCCAGGAGCTCGACCTGACGGAGGAAGCCCGGCGCATCGGCGAGAAGATCTTCAATGAACTGTCGCCACCGGTGGAGGTGGACAGCCAGCGCCACAGCATCGGCAGCAGCCTGGGCGTGGCGGTGTTTCCCGACCATGCCGGGCGCATGGACCAGTTGCTGCACATCGCCGACCTGGCAATGTACGAAGCCAAGCGCAGCGGCAATAACCAGTACCGCCTGGGGCAGTGATACGCCCCAATCCGGCCTAGGTGTCGCCACCCGCGCCGAGCAGGCGCCCACGCAAATAGCCCAGGGCCGCCTGGAACAGCGGGTGCCATTGGGCCGACGGCGGGCTGGCCAGGGCATGCCAGAAAAACTCGAAGTGATGGCCGCCGTCATCTGCGGCGAAATGCGTCCAGCGCTCGGGCAGTGGCATCTGCACCCGGCACTCATGAAAGGCCCACACCTGGTCCGCAAACCCCGAGTGCCAGAGGCCGAGAAAGCGGCTTTCCTCGGCCTCGACGCCCGCCTCTTCCGCCAGTTCGCGGACCGCGCCAGCGGCCGTCGACTCTCCCGCCTCCAGCGTGCCCTTGACCAACTGCAAGCCGGCCAGCGGATGACGAAAGGCCAGGACCTCAAGCTCGCGGGTGTAGCGCAACACTACCGGGCAAGCCTTGTTGGCGGGCATCGGCCTGGCTTGTGCAGTGGGTGCCTGCTCCTCAATCATCCCGGGTCAGCACTTCCAGCAACTCGATCTCGAAGATCAGGTTCGAGTTGGGCGGGATCGCGCCCATGCTGCGTTCGCCGTAGCCCAGGTGCGCCGGCACCAGCAGTTTGCGCTTGCCACCCACTTGCATGCCCATCAGGCCCTGGTCCCAGCCCTTGATCACCCGCCCGGTGCCAATCACGCACTGGAACGGCTTGCCGCGATCGTAGGAGGAGTCGAAGCTGCTGCCGTCTTCCAGAAAGCCCCGGTACTGGGTGGTGATCAGGGCGCCCTTGACCACCGCCTTGCCGTCCCCCAACTGGATATCGATCACCTGCAATGAGTCGCTCATGCTTCACTCCCGTTCAACGCCTGTCCCGACGCGGGACTGCGGCGCGCTTTTTCGCAGAATTGCCGCGGCTTGGCAATCACCGGGGCGCGCCTGACCCTGGCTGGAGCGGCATGGGCGTGTGAGTGCCAGGCGGCAGGTGGCTGCGTGATACCTGAAGCTGATCAGCGGCGGCTGCATTTACCGCTCACTGGCGCAACAACCCGGACTCATAGTCCAGCCAGCCCTGTTCAAAGCATTGCTGCAGGTAGTCCAGCACGCAGTCCAACGACACCGAGGCCGGTACATTGACCGCGAAGAAGGCCTTGCTCATGCCCTCCCAGCGGCAACCCAGGGCGTTGATCCGCTCCAGCACCTCGGTAATCCGCTCCCGACCGGCCTCGAAGAACACCAGGCGCAGCGTGCTGTTGCCGCTGCCGTGCACCACCTGCCTGAACCACTTCAGGCCATCGGCCTCCACCTGGACGGCTACGTCGTCCTCGTAGCAGACGTCCTGGGAATAGAAAGGAAAATTGACGATACGGTACAGACCGTCAGGCTGCAACTGCGCCCAGACCCCTTCGCTGGCGACCGGTGGATAGTCGTCGACCACCGTCAACCTGAGCATGATCTTGTCCATCACCTGTCCCTGGTTCATTGAATGAAAGGCGTCCGCTCGACCTTGAGGCCGGCGCGCGCCGAGCGGCTTTTTCGCAGAATTGCCGATCCGTTGCAATGCCTGGCGGCCGCTCTGGCAAAGGTGTGTCACTGCCCGGGAATATTCCGTTACCATGGCCGCCCCCACGCCCCGCCCCGATAAGGACATCCCATGGCCACCGCCGATATCGTCGCCCTGGTGCTGCTCGCCGTTCTGGCGCTGTACCTGGCCAGCCTCTACAACCGCCTGACCACCCGGCGCAATCGCCTGCGCAATGCCTTCGCCCAGATCGACGTGCAACTCAAGCGCCGCTACGACCTGATTCCCAACCTGCTGGAAACCGTCAAGGGCTACCTGCAGCACGAGCGCCAGACCCTGACCGCCCTGGCCGAGGCGCGCAACAATGCCCGGGACAGCCTGCAAGCGGCCGCCGCGCAACCCGGCGACAGCGCACGCATCGCCCGCCTGAGCCAGGACCAGAGCGCCCTGGACCAGGTCCTCGACCGCCTGCACCTGAGCCTGGAGGCCTACCCGGAACTCAAGGCCTCGCAGAACATGGCCCAGCTCAGCGAAGAACTCACCAGCACCGAGAACAAGGTCGCCTACGCGCGCCAGGCCTTCAACGACGCCGTGACCGACTACAACCTGTGCAAGCAGCAAGTGCCGGCGCTGTTTTTCGCCGGGCTGTTCGGCCACCGGGCCGATGCCGCGCTGCTGCAATTCGCCGATAGCGCGCAGATCCAGGACGCCAGCAAAGTGTCGTTCCAGTAACCCCGCCGCCGATCCCCGGAAGCTTGCATGAAGTTCTTTCAACACCAGGCCCGTGCCCGGCGCCACACCCTTCAACTGCTGCTGTTGATGACCCTGGCGGTGACCACTCTGGTCAGCCTCAGCAGCCTCGGGCTGGGCCTGTTGTGGCGCGAGCTGAGCCAGGAGTACGGCCAGCCCAAGGTGCTGAACTGGGCCGTCGTCGCGGTCGTGGCAGTGCTCATGCTGCTGGTGGTCGTGCTCGGCAGTTGGTACCAGCGCTGGCGCCTGCGGGCCGGCGGCAAGGTGATCGCCGAGCACCTGGGCGGGCGCCTGATCAATGACTCGCCACGGGGCCGCGAGGAACAGCGCCTGCTCAATATCGTCGAGGAAATGGCCCTGGCCTCGGGCGCCAGCATGCCGGCGGTGTATGTACTGCCGGAAGACGCGATCAACGCCTTCGCTGCCGGTTTGACCCCCGAGCAGGCGGTGCTCGGCATCACCCGCGGCGCCCTCACCCACCTCGATCGTGACGAGTTGCAGGGCATGGTCGCCCATGAGTTCAGCCACATTCACAACGGCGACATGCGCCTCAACACCCACTTGCTGGCGGTGATCCACGGCCTGCTGGTGTTCAGCCTGGCCGGCATCGCGGTGCTGCGCCAGGCGGAAAAGCAGCACCTGGGCAGCGACCGCCACCGCTTCTTCTGGCAGATCATCTTCGCCGTGCTGGGCCTGGCCTTGTGGCTGTTCGGCTGCCTGGGCAGCCTGCTGGGCAACCTGATCAAGGCCGCCATCTGCCGCCAGCGCGAGTTTCTCGCCGACGCCTCGGCGGTGCAGTTCACCCGCAACCCCCAGGGCATCGCCGGCGCGCTGAAAAAGATCGGCGGCAGCAGCGCCGGCTCACGCCTGCGCGCCTTCGCCGCCGCCCAGTACAGCCACCTGTATTTCCACCAGGGGGTGAAACTGCGCCTGGAGCGCCTGTTCGCCACCCACCCGCCGCTGGCCGCGCGCATCCAGCGCCTGGATCCGCAGTGGGATGGGCGCTTCATGCCGCTGTAAACGGACTACCAGAGGGCAATGTCGTAAGTGATGTAGAGGCGGTTGCTGTCCCGTCCACGGGCGTAGTCGGAGCGATACACATAATTGCGCAGCTTCACCCCCAGCCCCTTGAACGCACCCTGCTGGAGCACATAGGCCAGTTCGCTGTCGCGCTCCCATTCATCGACGCGGGTCCTGGACTTGCCGTCATTGCCGCTCAGGTAGCGCGAGCTGAAGGTCAGGCCGGGGACACCCAGGCTGGCGAAGTTGTAGCCATAACCGAGCATCCAGGTCTTCTCGCCTTCCTCGATGAACTTGCCGATGCCGGCGTTACTGAAGGAGTAGACCGTGGCGCCGCTGATATACGGCAAGCCGGCATCACCACTGAGGCGCTGATAGCCGCCGCCAAGGGAATGCCCGGCGATGGCGTAGGTCAATTGGCCGCTGAGCATGCGGTTGTCGATCTTGCCGTCGAACGCCGCGCCTGAATCGGTGCTGCGGAAATAGCGCAGATCGCTGGTCAAGGTCCCCTGCCCCAGCGCCAGGTCATGTTGCAGGCCGACAAAGTCCTGCCGATAGAAGTTCTCCAGCTCGCCATGGAAATAGCTCAGGCGCAGGGTCTTGCTCCATTTGTATTCGCCCCCGGCGTAGCGGAAGTCCCCGGACTGGCCGCCGCTGTAGCCGTCGGGCACCAGCCCCACGCTGTCGGTGGAATCACGCAGTTTGAAGCGCTGCAGATAACCGCCGGTCAAGCTCAGGCCATCGATATCGGTGCTGGTGAGCTGGGTGCCCTGATAGGTCTGCGGCAACAGGCGGGCATCGTTGTAGACCAGCACCGGGGTCTTGGGCAGCAAGGTGCCGTACTTGAGGGTGGTCTTGGCCAGCCGCACCTTGGCCGTGGCGCCGGCACTGGCGAATTCGCTCGCGGCGCGACCGTCGTCGTGCACCGGCAGCAGCCCCGTGCCACTGCGGCCCTTGCCGGAATCGAGGCGCACGCCCCACAGCCCCAGGGCATCGACCCCGAACCCCAGGGTGCCGGGAGTGAATCCGGACTGATAGTCGAGCAGCAAGCCCTGGGCCCATTCGGTGCGCTCGCTCTTGGCCGTGCGCGCGGCCTTGGCGCTGAGGCCGTGTTCGTCACGGAAGTTCTCGTTGAAATAGACGTTGCGCAGTTGCAGCTTGAGGCTGCTGTCGTCGATGAAACCCGCGGCCTGGACCAGGCTCAGGGGCAACAGGCTCAAACCGGGAACAAGCATTGCGCGGATCAGTGGATGGCTCATGTCGTACTTCTCGTTGTTGTTATTCAAGGCGCAGTTCGCCCTGCGCCCCGCAAGCAGGCGCGCCTGGCTATATAAAGAGGGTTTCCAACCAATCAGACGAACAGGGTCAGGGCACCGGTCAGCAGGGCCAGGGCGGTAATCACCAGGGAGGTCAGCACGGCCCACTTCACCGTGGCTTTCTGGAAGTCGCCGATGTCGCGATCCACCATGCCCACCAGCAGCAGGGTCGAGGCCACCAGCGGACTCATCAGGTGCACCGGCTGGCCGAGGATCGAGGCGCGGGCGATCTCCAGGGGAGAGATGCCATAGGCCGCCGCGGCGTTGGCCAGGATCGGTACCACGCCGAAGTAGTAGGCATCGTTGGACAGGACGAAGGTCAGCGGCATGCTGGTCAGCGCCACCACCAGCGGGAACAGGTGGCCCCAGGACGGCGGGATCCAGTCCACCAGGGTCTGCGCCAGGGCGTCGACCATCTTGGTGCCGGAGAAGATCCCGGCGAAGATCCCGGCGGCGAACACCAGCAGCACCACGGTCATGGCGTTGCCCGAATGGGCGAGGATGCGCTCCTTCTGAATATCCAGCTGCGGGTAGTTGATCATCAAGGCCAGGACAAAACCGATCAGGAACAGCACCGCCGAATGCATCAGGCCCAGCACCAGGGCGGTCATCACCGCCATCACCAGCAGCAGGTTGACGTAGGCCAGCCTGGGCCGCTTGTGCGGGGTGTCTTCGAGAATGGCCTTGATGTAGCAGTCGCCACCGCCGCTTTGCAGCTGGGTATTGCCAATACGCTTGCGCTCGGCCCGGCCCAGCAGGTAGGCGGTGAACACCACCCAGATGGCACCACCGATCATGGTCGGCAGCAGCGGCACGAAGTACTCGCCGGCATCCAGGCCCAGGGCGGCGATGGCGCGGGTCGCCGGCCCGCCCCAGGGGGTCATGCCGCTCATGATGCTCAACGACAGCATGGAGATGGTGGCGAGGATCATCGGGTTCATGCCGATGCGCTTGTACAGCGGCAGCATGGCCGCGCAGGTGATCATGTAGGTGGTGGTGCCATCACCGTCCAGGGCCACCACCAGCGACAGCAGCGCGGTGCCCATGGCGATCTTGGTCGGGTCGCCATTGACCCGCTTGAGAATCTTGCGGATCAGCGGGTCGAACAGCCCCGAATCGATCATCAAGCCGAAGAACAGAATGGCGAACAGCAACAGCGCCGCCGACGGCGCGACCATTTTCAGGCCGTCGAGCATCATTTTGCCGGTGGTCCCGGCGAACCCGCCGAGCACCGCGAAGACGATGGGCACCAGGGTCAGCGCCACAATGGGCGACAGGCGCTTGGTCATGATCAGGACGGTGAAAACCACCACCATGGCGAGGCCGAGTAAAGCGAGCATAAGTCGATTCTCTTGTTTTTATGATGAGCGTGGCCGGCGCGCGGGTGCACGGCCACCCGAGCACCGGACGCCCCGATCAAGGGCGCCCGGCACAGGTGTGGAGTCGGTACTTGGGGTAAAGCGCTGCGGCCTGGCGGGTCTAGCCGAGCTTGTTCGCCAGAACGGTCGCCGGGCTGTCATCGGCGGCAGCGGCCGGGGCCGCAAGGGGCTGGCCATTGAGCATGCGCAACAGCACCTGGCGGTCGCAGGCCTGCTCCGAGAGGGCGATCACCACGGTGGCCACGGCGTTGCTGGCCAGGCTGGTCAACGCCCGGGCCTCGGACATGAAGCGATCGATGCCGATCAGCAACGCCAGGCCGGCCAGGGGGATGTCATGGATCACTGTCAGGGTCGAGGCCAGGGCCACGAAACCGCTGCCGGTGACCCCGGCGGCGCCCTTGGACGACAGCAGCATGATCGCCAGCATGGTGATCACCTGCCCGGCGCTAAGGTCGATGTTGCACGCCTGGGCAATGAAGATCGCCGCCAGGGACAGGTAGATCGCCGTGCCGTCGAGGTTGAACGAATAGCCGGTGGGCAGCACCAGCCCCACCACGCTCTTGCGGCAGCCCAGGGCCTGGAGTTTTTCCAGCATGCGCGGCATCACCGGCTCCGTGGACGAGGTCCCGAGCACCACCAGGAACTCTTCACGCAGGTAGCGCAGCAGCTTCCACAGGCTGAAGCCGTTGGCCCGGCAAATGCCCCCCAGGACCACGCAGACAAAGAAGCCGCAGGCCACATACAGGGTCATGATCAGTTTGGCCAAGGCGCCCAGGGAGGTGATGCCGTACTGGCCCACGGTAAAGGCCAGGGCCCCGAAAGCGCCGACGGGGGCAAAACGCATCAGGTAGGAGAAGATCTTGAACACCATCTGCGAGGCCGACTCCAGCACCTGCAGCACCGGCTTGCCGCGCTCGCCCAGGGACGACAGGGCAAAGCCGCACAGCACCGCGATGAACAGCACCGGCAATACCTCGCCCTTGTTGAAGGCTCCGACAAAGGTCTCCGGAATGATGTGCATGAAGAATTCCACCACCCCCAGCTTGGCCGCCGACTCGGTGTACTGCGACAGGCCCTGGGTGTTCAGCCGGGTGGGGTCGATGTTCATCCCCGCGCCGGGCTGGAACAGGTAGACCGCCGCCAGGCCGATGAACAGGCTGATCAGCGTCAGGCCGAGGAACAGCAGCATGGTCTTGCTCAGCAGGCGGCCCAGGGAACGCTTGTCGCTCATGCCGGCGATGCCGGTGACGATGGTGCAGAACACCACCGGGGCGATCATCATCTTGATCAGCTTGATGAAGGCGTCGCCCAGCGGCTTCAAGGCAATGGCTTGCTGGGCCCAGAAGTGCCCCACCAGTACCCCGAGGCACACCGCGCAGAGGATCTGGAAGTAGAGCGATTTAACAACTTTCATGGCATCACCCATTTTTAGAATTGTTCTGATGCAACCCGTGTCGGCAAGCGCTTCGGCTAGCCGGCCAGGCGTTGTGAAGCAGGCGCGTAGACATACCCGGAAAACAACCGGCGAGCGGTGCGGACCACCGAGGCGCGGATGGTCTCGGCGTTTTTTCCGGTGTAGGACAATACGACATCTATCGAGCCGCTGGGGTGCTCGACCCGAACCTTTTGCAGGCGCGGCTCACCGACCCCGCCCAGCATCTCGGCCACCACGCTGCCCTCGGTGACACAGGCGGTAGCCAGGCCGATGGAGCCGGTGATGGCCAGGGCCCGATGGCAGTTGTGGGGCATGAAATAGCGCACCGCCAGGGTGCCCCCGGCCCGGGCCGGGGACACCAGCACCGGCTTGGGAATCACCTTGTCGCTGACATCCCCCAGGCCCATGGCCAGGCCGGCCTTGAGCCGCAGGCTCTCCAGGCGCTGCAGAAAGTCGCTGTCGGCGTCCAGCTCGGCGGGGCTTTCATCGCCGCGCTTGCCCAGGCAGGCCGCCTGCACCAGCACCATGGGCATGGCCATGTCGATGCAGGTCACGGCAATGCCGTCGATCAGGTCCTGAGGCTGGCCGGTGGGAAACAGCTGACCGGTCTTGCTCCCGGCGGCATCGAGAAAGGTCAGGGCCACCGGCGCTGCGCTGCCCGGCACGCCGTCGATGGTGGTGTCGCCTTCGTAACTGACCTGGCCATCGGGAGTCTGGACCTGGGCATTGACCAGGGTGCCGGTGTTGAGGTTGCGAATCCGCACCTGGGTCTGTGCCCCCGTGGCCTTGACCAGCCCCTGCTCGATCGCGAAAGGCCCGACAGCGCAGAGCATGTTGCCGCAGTTGGGCGCGGTATCCACTCGCCGCTGCGACACCATGACCTGGACGAACAGGTAGTCGACATCCGCCTCTGGGTGCAGCGACGGACTGACGATCGCCACCTTGCTGGTCTGCGGGCTGCCACCGCCGATGCCGTCGATTTCCAGCTCATGGCCGGAGCCCATCAGGTTGAGCAACAGCTCGTCACGCTCGGCCACTGCCACCGGCAGATCCCAGGCCAGGAAGAACGGCCCTTTGGAGGTGCCGCCGCGCATCAACACACAAGGAATTCGTTGCATGAACACTGACTCTTGTTGATCAATCGAGGTAATTGATGTTCTGGGCACAAGAGTGTCAGGGTTTGAAAAGTGATTCCAATGCAAAGATCAGAGGCATTATTGCGTTTCATGCATGAGTCAAATATTCTCTCCCACGCTGTTCCGCCTGCCCGACGCGTTGAGAAGCCAGCATGGAATATGAGCTCCAGGACATACGATCTTTCGTGAAAATCGCCGAACTGGGGAGTTTCCACGAAGCCGCCGACGCCTTGCACCTGTCGCAACCGGCCCTGAGCCGGCGCATGAAAAAACTCGAAGAGGGCCTGGGCACCGCCCTCCTCGATCGCACCACGCGCAAGGTCAGCCTGACCAGCGTCGGCCGCGACTTCCTGCCCAAGGCCCGGCGCCTGCTGGACGACTTCGACGACTCGATCCTCAACATCCGTGAACTGGCGGAACGCCAGATCGGCCAGGTAACCCTGGCCTGCATCCCCACGGCGGCCTTCTACTTCCTGCCGTCGGTGATCCGCCTGTACAACCAGCGCTACCCGAAAATCCGCATCCGCCTGCTCGACCTCAGCGCCAACGAGGGCCTGGAAGCGGTGCTGCGCGGCGAAGCGGACTTCGGCATCAACATGATGAGCGGCCAGCACCCGGACATCGAATTCGTGCCACTGGTCAACGAACCCTTTGTCCTGGCCTGCCGCCGCGACCATGAACTGGCCGGACGCCGCTCGGTGACCTGGTCGGAACTCAGCGATTACCGCTTGATCGGCGTTGGCCGCCTGAGCGGCAACCGCATGCTGCTGGACCATGCCCTGTCCGGCTTGAGCTGGCGGCCCCAGTGGTTCTACGAAGTGCAACACCTGTCCACGTCGCTGGGCATGGTCGAGGCCGGGCTCGGGGTGTCGGCGATGCCCAGCCTGGCGATGCCCGCCGCCGATCACCCGACCCTGGTCAGCGTTCCGCTGACCGAGCCGGTGGTCAACCGCACCCTGGGCCTGGTGTACCGCCGCGGCGCCTCGCTGTCGCCGGCCGCGGAAAAGTTCGTGGCGATTCTGCTGGAGCAGTGGCCGCACTGACCGGCGCGCCCCTCCAGCGTTGCCCATACTCCAACGTGCCTTGAAGGGCGCACCGCCAGTCTCAGAACACCCATGCCGTTTTTATCCGGGCGCAGACTGGCAACACCCCTACGCTGATTGTCACCGGTGAGCCTCTATCATCACCGGCGCCCCGTTTTCCCTGGAGTCCCCCCGATGCCCCATGAAGGCAACCTGCTACAAGCCGCCGTCGTGTTCCTCTGCGCCGCCGTGCTCATCGTGCCCCTGGCCAAGCGCCTGCAACTGGGGGCCGTGCTCGGCTACCTGCTGGCCGGGGTGCTGATCGGCCCGTCGGTGCTGGGGCTGGTGGGCAACCCGCAAAGCGTCAGTCATATCTCCGAGCTGGGAGTGGTGCTGTTGCTGTTCATCATCGGCCTGGAGCTGTCGCCCAAGCGCCTGTGGGTGATGCGCAAGGCAGTGTTCGGCGTCGGCCTGGCCCAGGTGCTGTTGACCGGCACAGTGATCGGCGTGGTAGCGCTGTTCCTGTTCGGCCAATCGCTGAACAGCGCCATCGTGCTGGGCCTGGGTCTGGCCCTGTCCTCCACCGCCCTGGGCCTGCAGAGCCTGGCCGAACGCAAGGAGCTGAACAGCCCCCACGGGCGCATGGCCTTCGCCATCCTGCTGTTCCAGGACATCGCCGCCATTCCGCTGATCGCCATGGTCCCGGTGCTGGCCGGCAACGATCACCACACCAGCAGCGCCGAGGACCTGCGCCACGGCCTGCAGGTGCTGGGCAGCATCGCCGTGGTGGTGGTGGGCGGACGCTACCTGTTGCGTCCGGTGTTTCGCATCGTCGCTCGCACCCGCTTGCCGGAAGTGTCCACCGCCACCGCCCTGCTGGTGGTGATCGGCACCGCCTGGCTGATGGACCTGGTGGGGGTGTCCATGGCCCTCGGCGCCTTCCTCGCCGGCCTGCTGCTGGCCGACTCCGAGTACCGCCATGAGCTGGAAGCGCAGATCGAGCCTTTCAAGGGCCTGCTGCTGGGGCTGTTCTTCATCAGTGTCGGCATGGGCGCCAATCTCGGCCTGCTGCTCAGCGCGCCCATCGCGGTGCTGGGCCTGACCCTGCTGCTGATCGGCCTCAAGCTGCCCCTGCTGTACGTGGTCGGGCGGTTGGCTGGCGACCTCAATCGCGAAAGCGCAGTGCGCCTGGGCGTGGTGCTGGCGGCTGGCGGCGAATTCGCCTTCGTGGTGTTCAAGATCGGTCGCGACCAGGGCCTGTTCGAGGCCCGCCTGCATGACCTGCTGGTGCTCACCATCACCCTGTCCATGGCCCTCACGCCGCTGCTGTTGCTGGCCTGCTCGCGCTGGCTCAAGCCCAAGGCCAAGCCCCTGGAGATGCCCGCCGAATACCGCCAGATCGACGCCGACAGCCCGCGGGTGGTGATCGCCGGCATGGGCCGCATGGGGCAGATCGTGGCGCGGATCCTGCGGGCACAGAAGATCCCCTTCGTGGCCCTGGACACCTCGGTGGACACCATCGAACTGATCCGCAGCTTCGGCGGCATGCCGGTGTTCTACGGCGACCCGATGCGCCCGGAAATCCTCAGCGCGGCCAAGGTCGGCACGGCGGAATACTTCGTCATCGCCACCGATGACCCGGAAACCAACATCAAGACCGCCGAACAGGTGCGCAAGCTCTACCCGCACCTGAAGATCATCGCCCGAGCGCGCAACCGCCAGCACGTGCACCGACTGGTGGACCTGGAGGCCCAGGCCGTGCGGGAAACCTACTACTCCAGCCTGGAAATGAGCCGTCGCACCCTGGTCGGCCTGGGGCTGAGCCAGGCCCAGGCGGACTCGCGGATCCAGCGCTTCACCCAGCACGACGAACAGCTGCTGGCGGCCCAGCACGCGGTCTACGACGACGCCGCCAAAGTGCTGCAGAGCGCCCAGGAAGCCCGGGCCGAGCTGGCCCGGCTGTTCGAGGCCGACGAGCAGGACGAGCAGATCGAGAGCCCGCTGCCGCCGATGCGCTGACGCAGCGCGCCCTTCGCTGGCAAGCCAGCTCCTACACCTGCGGCACGCACACTCCGTAGGAGCCGGCTTGCCGGCGAAGGCGACCTCAAGGACCCCGGCAAATGCTCTGCAGGACGCGGTGCTCCCTTCGCTGGCAAGCCAGCTCCTACGCCTGCGGCACGCACACTCCGTAGGAGCCGGCTTGCCGGCGAAGGCGGCCTCAAGGACACCGGCAAATGCTCTGCAGGACGCGGTGCTCCCTTCGCTGGCAAGCCAGCTCCTACACCTGCGGCACGCACACTCCGTAGGAGCCGGCTTGCCGGCGAAGGCGGCCTCGAGGACGCCGGCAAATGCTCTGAAGGACGCGGTGCTCCCTTCGCTGGCAAGCCAGCTCCTACGCCTGCGGCACGCACACTCCGTAGGAGCCGGCTTGCCGGCGAAGGCGACCTCGAGGACGCCGGCAAATGCTCTGCAGGACGCGCTGCTCCCTTCGCTGGCAAGCCAGCTCCTACACCTGCAGCACGCACACTCCGTAGGAGCCGGCTTGCCGGCGAAGGCGGCCTCGAGGACGCCGGCAAATGCTCTGCAGGACGCAGTGCTCCCTTCGCTGGCAAGCCAGCTCCTACACCTAGCGATTACCGTCAGGTTCTGTCAGGAGGGGTTGTGTACAGTGAGCGCCGCCTCGCCTTTGAATGGATACGCCCCATGAGCTCCACCCAAGAGAACGCCCCGGCCCTCAAGGAAATCTTCAACCAGCAGCGCCTGGAACACATCGCCGACGCCATGCGCGCGGTGTACCCGGCCTTCGACCGTCAGCGCTTCCTGCAACTGGCCGGCCACAACCTCGCCGAGCTGTCGCTGATGCAGCGCCTGGCCCGGGTCAACGAGAGCCTGCATCAGGTGCTGGACCTGGACTACCCCACCAGCCTCGACCTGTTGCGCAAGCTGGCGCCGCGCCTGAACAGCCGCTTCGTGTGCATCTTCCTGCCGCACTACGTGGCCAGCTATGGCCTGCACGACTTCGAGCGATCGATGGCGGCCTTGAAGTACTTCACCGGCTTCGGCTCCTCGGAGTTCGCCGTGCGGCACTTCCTGCGCCAGGATTGCGCCCGCACCCTGGCCCTGATGCTGGACTGGGCCAGCGACCCGGATGAACACGTGCGCCGCCTGGCCAGCGAAGGCAGTCGCCCGCGGCTGCCCTGGTCGTTTCGCCTGGAGCAGTTGCAGGCCGACCCGCAGTTGGCGGCGCCGATTCTCGAACGCCTGAAGAGCGACCCCAGCCTGTACGTGCGCAAGTCGGTGGCCAACCACCTCAACGACATCAGCAAGGACCATCCGCAGTGGGTCATGCAGCGCCTGGAAGGCTGGCCCCTGGATCATCCCCACAGCGCCTGGATCGCCCGCCATGCCCTGCGCAGCCTGATCAAGCAGGGCCAGCGCCGGGCCCTGGCGATCATCGGCGCCGGGGCCCGGGCCGAGGTCGAGGTCAGGCGCTTTCAGGTCACGCCCGGGCAACTGCGCCTGGGCGAGCGCCTCGATCTGTCCCTGAGCCTGGCCTCAACCAGCCACCGCGACCAGCGCCTGGTGGTGGATTACGCCATCGACTACGTCAAGGCCTCCGGTGCCACGGCGAGCAAAGTATTCAAGCTCAAGACCTTCACCCTGCCCGCCCTGGCCCAGGTCGACCTGGGCCGCAGCCAGCCGATCCGTGAACTGACCACCCGCCGCCATTATCCGGGGCGCCATGGCGTGCAGTTGCTGGTCAACGGCGAGCCTCTGGCCAGTGGGCATTTCGAGCTGGTGATCCCCTGAGCAACCGCCGCCCGCAGCGCCCGCTCCCGCCTCGCGCTGGAACCGGCTTGCCGGCGGACGGGCCCCTGAGCCGCGCAACATCCTGACGGACGCCGTGCTCGGCAAAGGGCCCCCGCCGACTAGCGGCCCGGCAGCATGCGCTTGAGGGTGTTGTCGCCCACCCAGTAGTGGTGGAACAGCCCGGCCGCGGCGTGCAGGCCGATCAGCCAGTAGCCGGCATTGCCCAGTTGCTCGTGCCAGTGCTTGAAGAAACGCGCCTGGTCCGGGTCCACCGTCACCGGCGCGGCCGGCAGGAAGAACTCGAAGTACGGCACCGGCTTGCCCGCCGCCGAGAGCATCAGCCAGGCCAGCAGTGGCGTGGCGATCATCAGCCCATACAGGATCAGGTGCATCAGGTGCGACAGTCCGGTCTGCCAGGCGGCCGGCGCCGGAGAGATCGGCGGACGCGGCTTCAGGCGCGCCAGCAGGCGAATCCACACCAGGGCGAAGATGCTGAT